>CAYNBI010000008.1:0-60464 GCA_964395315.1 uncultured Chromatiaceae bacterium
GGACGATGCCCACGACCCGCAGGTGATCGAAACGGTTCCCAAGAGCGGCTATCGGTTGATTGCGGAGGTGTCGCCTGTCGACGAGGCCTTCCAGCAGGCCGCGGTCGCCTCGACTCCGTCTGGCATCGCGAAGCGCCGACGCTGGCGGCCGACGGTGTCTTGGTGGCTCGGGAGCCTTGGCTTCGTCATCCTGATCGCTGCCTGGGGTGTTGTAGAGCGCGGTTGGATGCATTCCATATTCAGCGGAATCCCTTCCGCCAAACCCACGGTTGCCGTAGTCCCGTTCGCGAACCTGGGTGTCGCCCCGGACGAGAACTATTTCGCCAACGGCATCACGGCGGATCTGATTACCGATCTTTCCAAGGTACAGGGCTTGTCGGTCATTGCACCGGGAACGGCATTCGCCTACCCGAACGGCGACAAGGAACCACGGCAAATCTCCGCCGAGCTGGACGTCGATTATTTGGTCGTGGGCAGCGTTCAGCGGCGCACCACCGCCTTTCGAATCAACGTCCAGCTGATCGAGGCAGGGTCCGAGCGGGCGGTTTGGGGCGAACGCTATGCGGGGGCGTTGAACGACGTATTCGACATTCAGGACAAGCTCACGGCGGCGGTCATCGCCGCACTCAAGGTGGAGATCGCCCCTGCCGAACAGGCTTACCTGGCTGCCCGGCCGACGGCGAGCGTTGCTGCCTACGACCTCTATCTGCGCGGGCTCGAGGAGCACGGGAGCCGCACCGAGGCGCAAAATCTTTCCGCAAGAGATCTATTCGAGCAAGCGATCGCGCTCGATCCAGCCTTCGCGCGGGCCTATACGGGGCTGGCGCTGACGTACTCCCGCGAGGCGATCGATGGTTGGACGGACAGTCCCTCGCAGTCCCTCGCCCTGGCCTCTGAGCTGGCGGAAAAGGCCGCGGGTATGGATCCCGCGCTACCTCAGGCGTACTTTGTCCTGGGCCAAGTCAGGCTGTTCCAGGGCCGGCATGCGGAGGCCATTGCGGCCGCCGAACGCGCGATCGAGGTCGATCCCAACTACGCGGACGCTCATGCCCTCCTTGCCTGGACCCTCAATTATGCGGGGCGTCCCGGCAAGGCCCTGCCGGCGTTGGAGAGGGCGATGCGGTTGAATCCCAGGCCGCCGGCCTCTTATCTCGAGATCCTGGGCGAGATACGCTTCGTGCAAGACAGGTACGAAGACTCGGCGTCTACGTTCCAGCGGGTGCTCGGCGTCAATCCGGGCTACCTGCGGGCACGCATGTGGAACGCGGCTGCCCTGGTCAGGGCCGGAAGGGAAGATATGGCCGAGTGGGAGGCCGCCGAGCTGATCGTCGCGAGCCCCGACCTGGCGATCACTCGTTTGGCGTTTGCATTTCCTTTCAAGGACCCGCGAGCCTTGGAGAACATCCTGGCTGCGCTGAGAAAGGCTGGTCTGCCCGAGCGGTAAGCCGTAGCAACTCGGTGTCGCCGGTTGGATAGGTCGATGCGGCGCGGCGCCGCCAAGGTCCTTCCCTGGCAATCGCGAGATCCGTCGCTTAAGGTCCCGTGGAGGGACCGGCATTCTGAGGGAGGGGCATGAACCACAGCGTCGCTCAGGTCTGGAAGGCCGTGCTTGGGTGCCTGTCGGCGACCTGGCCGCTGCTTTTCCTTATACACCTCGCCTACGCCGCTCTTGGCGTGCTGCTGCTCGCACCGCTGACGGGCTTACTGATCCGCCTGCTGATCGGCCTCTCCGGTCGTACCGTGCTTGCGGACCAGGATATCGCCTACTTCGTGCTGACGCCGCTGGGGATGGTGTCCCTGATCTTGGTTGCCGCGGTGCTCATCGCCATCATGGCGCTCGAACAGGCCTCGATGATGGCCATTGGCGCCAATCTTCCCTCAGGCCCGCGCGGTCGCATCCTCGGCGCCCTCGCATTCGCCGCCGGACGCGCGCACCGCATCCTTGCGTTCGCGGTCCGCTTGGTCGCGCGGCTGATGTTGCTCGCCGCGCCTTTCCTGCTCGCCGGCGCCGCCGTCGCATGGCTGCTGATCACGGATTACGACATCAACTATTACCTCCAGACGCGTCCATCGGAGCTCTGGATCGCGGCGGCGATCATCGGAATGCTGCTCGCCGTGATGCTAACGCTGGTCGCGCGCAAGCTCATCGCTTGGTCGCTGGCGCTGCCGCTGGTCCTGTTCCTCGACGTGTCTCCGGCGCGTTCGTTCGGCGAGAGCGAGCGTCTCACGGCGGGCAGTCGACGCTTGATCCTGCGGGTCATCGCCCGCTGGGCGCTCGCCGTGTTCGTGCTGGGCGCACTGGTGCTGGGCGTGCTTCGGGGATTCGGTGGCTGGATCGTCCCTATTTTTTCCGAGTCGCTGGCCATACTGGTGGTCGTCCTAGGCGGATTGGCGCTTCTCGGGTTCGTCGCGAACCTGCTGGTTAGCGCATTCAGCCTGGGGACATTCGCCCTCGCGATCGTCGTCTTGGCCGAGCGGCTGGCGCCCGGTTTCGAGGTGGCCGAAAGTGAGCAGCGGCCTCCCTCGGTTCGGATCCCCGGCGCGATAGGGACCCCGCTGCGCCTGGCCATGCTCCTGGTCGCCGCCGCCGTCATCGCCGCGCTGACCGGCGCCTGGCTGGTTCAAGGCGTCGAGGTGCGCGACGACATCACCATCGTCGCCCACCGCGGCGCCGCGGGAAAGGCACCCGAGAACACCTTGGCTTCGATCCGTCAGGCGATCGAGGACGGTGCCGACTGGGTCGAGATCGACGTGCAGGAATCCGCCGACGACGAGGTGGTGGTTATTCACGACAGCGACTTCATGAAGCTGGCCGGGGTCGACCTCAAGGTTTGGGATGGCACGCTTGACCAGATCGGCACCATCGACGTGGGGAGCTGGTTCGACCCCGCCTTCGCCGCCGAGCGTGTGCCGACGCTGCGCGAGGTGCTCGAGAGCGTGCGTGGCAGGTCGAGGGCCGTGATCGAGCTCAAGTACTACGGCTACGACAGAGACTTGGAGCGGCGGGTGGTGGAGATCGTCGAGGAGGCGGACATGGAATCCGCGGTCGCGGTCATGTCGCTTGAGTACCCGGCTATTCAGAAGATCCGCGCGCTGCGCCCGGACTGGACCATCGGACTGCTCTCGGCAACCGCGGTGGGCGACCTGACCAGCCTCGACGCCGATTTCCTGGCCGTCAACATGGGCATGGCCACGCCGGGTTTCGTCCGCAGGGCCCGAACCGCTGGCAGGAAGATATTCGTGTGGACCGTGAACGATCCGGTGTCGATGTCGCGCATGATGTCCATCGGCGTGGACGGCATCATCACGGACGAGCCGGAGATGGCGCGAAAGGTGGTCGCCGAGAGGGCGAGCATGAGTCCCGTGGAACGTCTGCTGATCCACACAGCCGTGCTCTTCGGCGAGCCGGTGCCGCCGCGAACCTACCGCGACAACTCACCCTGACGACCCGTCGCGGCTGCATCACGCGAGTAAGGACCGGCGTAGCAGGATCACCCCGATCAGGATCAGCAGCAGGATTGACCACAGCGTGATGTAGAGGGTCATGGACTGTTTGGCCCGGTTGCGCTCCATCCAGGTCCGGGGTTTGACGCCCTTGACCAGGAACACGACCTTGGCGGCGAGCAGGACGCAGACGACGTTGACCGCCAGCAGGAGCGCCGCGCCTGTCGCCAGCTCGACCTGACCGCCGCCGATCAGCATTCCCAGCGTCGCCGTGGGCGGAAGCAGGGCGACGGCCACCATCACGCCGACCAGGGTCGCAGACAGTCCCGTGGTCAGCGAAATCACGGCTGCGGCGCCGGACGCCAGCGCAAGGGCGACGCCGTCCATGCCCACGTCGGTGCGGGCCATGATCTCTTGGCTGGCAAGGTTGACCGGCCAGATGAGCCCGATGATCAGGGACAGGCCGAAGGCAAGGAGCAGACCGGTCAGGTTGGTCTTGAGCGCTTGCCACATGAGCCGTTGGTCCCCGAGGGAGGTGGCGAAGGCCAGGGCGATGTTCGGACCCAGCAACGGGGCGATCACCATGGCGCCCACGACCACGGCGACGCTGTCCTCCGCCAGTCCGATGGCGGCCACCACGGTGGAGAGGAAGGTCAACAGCAGGAATGTGCTATCCAGCTTTGCGCCTCGCTCGATCTCGTCGTAGATCTCTTCCCGCGTGGCCGCCTTCGCGCGGCGTCGCCTGCTCTCCTCGTCCTGCTGCTCTTCGGGCCGGGGCAATGCCGCGTCTACGGGTACGATGATGATGCGATACCCCTCCGTAGCACCCAGCAGTGTCTGCAGTGCGTCCACAACCCCCTGGCGAGACTCGTCGCGGACCAGCATGCGGAAGCTCCGCCGGCCGTCCTCGTTTTCGCCGCCCCACCAGAAGTCGCTCGCCGCGAAATGCTCGGCGATGCCGGCGAGGGTGTCCGCGTTGCCCTTGTCCGTGATGATCTCGACGATGCGCATGTCCGGTGAATCTTCTTCGGTCGTTGATTGCCCGCCATTCCTGCCCATTGGCCCGGATGCGGCGCCAGAGTCGTTGCCCTTCGCCCGCACAGTGGCAGAGGTCAAGTAAAGCAGCGTTTCGCCGCAACCGAGATGCGGAAGGTGCTGCCTCGGGCAGGCCGCCACCTCACCATGATAACCGGAGTCCTGGTGCCGTCCTGGTCGATGCCGTCCCATGGTGGCCGGGTATGTGTTGGGTCTCGCCGGTTGTTTGCGATGGGACAGCACACCTGCTTGCGTGGGCGCAGGGCGCCCCGTACTCTGACGCGCAACGCGGCTTCGCTGCCTTCGCCGCCGATCTGGGCCGAGCTGAGCCTGGAGGCGCTCTGGTCGCGGGACCCACCCTCGCATCCCTGAATTGGAATCAAGCCTCGATGTCACAACGCGCCCGCATCCGCAAGACCAAGATCGTCGCCACCGTCGGGCCCGCTTCCGACTCGCCGGAAACCCTGGCGGCCATGATGCAAGCCGGCATGAACGTGGCCCGTCTGAACCTCTCCCATGGCACCTTCGGCGAGCACAAACAGCGCCTGGAGCGTATCCGCGCCGCCGCGGAGCAGGCCGGCGTCCAGGTCGCGATCATGATCGACACGCGCGGCATCGAGATCCGCACCGGACGCATCGTCGAGGGTTCGGTAGAGCTGGTGTGCGGCGAGCCATTCAGTCTCTATACCGACAACCGTCCGGGCGACGCGCTCGGCGTCTCGGTCTCCTATCAGCGACTGGCCCAGGAAGTGAACCCGGGGGACACTATCCTGCTGGACGATGGGGCCATGGAACTGACGGTCCAGTCCCTGGGCGAGCGTTCTGTGCGCTGCCGGGTGGTCGTCGGCGGCACCCTGCGCGAGAACAAGGGCGTGAACCTGCCGGATACGCGCCTGTCGGTGACGGCCGTGGACCCGGAGAACCGCGAAGACGTGGCGCGTGAGCTGACCTTCGCCGCCGAGAACGACGTCGAGTACATCGCCGCCTCCTTCGTGCAGAGCGCCGACGACGTCAACCGGATGCGGGAGATCCTGCTGGAGCGCGGGGTGGAGATCCCCATCATCGCCAAGATCGAGAACCGCGCCGGGGTGGAGAACCTGGAGTCCATCGTCCTCGCCGCGGACGGGGTCATGGTGGCCAGGGGGGATCTCGGCGTCGAGCTGCCGATGGCGGACGTCCCCAGCACGCAGAAGAAGATCATCCGCACCACAGTCACGAACGGCAAGCCCGCGATCACGGCGACCCAGATGCTCGCCTCCATGGAGCGCAACCCCAAGCCGACCCGCGCCGAGGCGAGCGACGTCGCCAATGCCATTCTCGACGGCAGCTCCGCCGTCATGCTCTCGGGCGAGACGGCCGCCGGCGCCTATCCGGTGGAATCGGTCAAGACCATGGCCGAGCTGGCCATCCGCGCCGAGGCCTCTCTGCGCGAGTACGGCTATCTGCAGCGCATCCTGCCGCACCCCTCCAACGTGATCACCGAATCGGTCAGTCAGTCCGCTGTGCGCATGGCCGATCAGCTCGGGGCCGCCGCCATCATCAGCCTGACCGAGACTGGCTTCACCTCGCGGCTGATCTCCAAGCACCGACCCGAATGCCCGATCCTGGCCGTCACCGCGTCTGTCAAGGTTGCCCGCCGCCTGTCCATGAACTGGGGTGTGATTCCCGTCCTCTACCAGGCCGGACTCTCGGACGACGCCAAGTTCTCCTTCGCGATCGAGAAGGCGAGGGCGCGGGATCTCGTACACCCCGGCGACATCCTGGTCGCGACTTCCGGTCACACCCAAACCGCGGGCGGGACGGACCTGATCCGGGTTCTGACGGTGGAGTCTTGAATCTTCCTGCGGGGTATCTGGCGGGTTCGCCCGAGGTTTACTCCGAGCGATCAGGTCGCGAGTTTACCCGTCGAGATGGACCGCGAACGCGGGCGATCCGAAGGCCCTTGCGGCCGCGTTGACTCGGCGGATCCCGGAGGTGGCCGCTAGCGTTGCCCGTCGGTCCGTTGCGGACCATCCACATGCCTGGGAAGTAGTGACCGTTTCCGCCGTATCCATCCACAGGCATCACCTGGACTTAACGGCTAGAGGGTGTAGAGGCAAGGGTGGCGCCAGGCGTGGTAGGCAGGAGAGCAATCCGCTGGATGCGGACTGGCCGGTAGTCCGCGGAGGGATATTCCTGCCGCAGGTATCGGTTCAGCCTTGTTCGCGGACGCGCGCCCAAGAGGGCGTATGTCGCTAGATGCGTCGGTGCCCAGCTCTACGCGCGATTGCTCTGGCGCGTATGCCAGATCAAGGACCCGACTGCAATCAAGAAACCACCCGAAATCCATGCGAGCGGATTGTTAACGGCGACAGCGGCGACGCTCCCGACCAGGATGTAAGCATAAGGGAGGCTTGCGTAAATCGGGGCTGGAATCCAGATCAGGCATAGGTTCTCGTTTCTGTGCAGCCCGCCACGATCTCCTGTCGAACGCGGGCGCTGGTGTGCAGAAGGATGTCCCGCGCATGCGTCACGCGGTTACGTCCACTCATTTTCGACCGGTACAGTGCCTGGTCGGCCTGAGCGACTAGACTCTTTGGCGTTTGGTTTGGGCAAGGTATCGTCGTGGCGATGCCAATACTGACGGCAACGCAGTCTGCGGCCGCTAGCGCCTGTTGCTCGATCTGCAAGCGTGCTACCGATCGGTGCAGGCACCGCGCCATATCCAGTGCCCTTTCCGCGTCGAAACCGGGCAGGATGACGGCGAACTCATCACCTCCATAGCGGGCCACAAGGTCTGAGCCGCGCCGTGCTGTCGATTTCAAGGCCTGCGCCACCGCCGTCAGGCAGGCGTCGCCGCGTAGGTGACCATAGATATCGTTGTAGGATTTGAACTCGTCGATATCGAGCAGGGCGAGTGAGAGTGCACTGCATGTGCGCTGCGCTCGGGCCCATTCGCGCTTGTATACCTCCTCGAAACGGAGGCGGTTGGCAACCCCGGTGAGCGCATCCGCGCTTGCGAGGCGTTCGAGCTGCCGATTGGCGCGCTCAAGTAATCGCTTTTCACCGAGGATCTCGCGCTCTCTCGCCTTGCGCCGCTCCAACTCCAGTTTCACCCGACCCGCGGATTTCAGGCGCGCCAGCAGTTCCCCGCGGCGAATCGGCTTGGTGATGTAGTCGCTCGCGCCGGCTTCGAACGACTGTTGAAGCAGCGCCATGTCGGTATTGGCCGTTACCATGAGGATCGGCACGTCGTGGAAGCGGTCATCCCCCTTGATGCGGCGGCAGGCATCGATGCCATTGGCGCCAGGTAGATCGATGTCCAGCAGGATCAGGTCAACGGGCGCCGGCAGCCTGGCATCGGTGCGCATGAGCCCGATATGGTCAAACGCCTCCTCGGCGGAGGACTCCTCCGCAATGTCGTCGAATCCGCCATCGCGCAGGAAACGACCGACCAGCGCGCGGAATTCTGCGGAGTCGTCAACGATCAGGACGCGCATCTCTCGCATCTCCCCGGAGCGTTTGCCAATTCGCCATCGCGATCTTGTACCGGATGCTGTCAGGCAACTCCATGTACCGCGCGGGTCTGTACACCTCTCCCTGCGCCCAGGCGGCAAGGGCGTCCTCAGCCTCCAATGGGTAGCCGGCGCGCTGGAGGTCCTCATAGGCCATCAGGCTGTCGAGATCGGTCAGGTCGAACATTGTCGCGGTCCCAGACGGTTCCTCGCTCTGTTGATTGTCGGGTTGCCTTGAACTGGGTTCTGCAAATCCCGGACCGAAACCCGGTCATCGTCGAGTTGGGGAGCGCAAAACCGAATTACCCGGGGCGCCAGCCCATTGCACCCCACTGACCTGCGCAAAAGCCGTCAAAATCCTCGTGTCTTGTGACGCGCTTCCCAAAGCGTGGCGGCGCGCAGTCGAACATCGTCGCCAATGGACGACAGTTGACTGCCCCTTCCCGACTCACCGTGGTCCGAATGACGCCCGCGAACCTCCGGTACGGACGACCCGACCGGACGCGTCGGGGATGGGGCTATGGCGCCTGTGACGGGCGGCTCGATGTCGCGTTGTTGAAGCGTAAAAGGGGGCGCAGTCGGAAGCGTCCGCGCCGGGGAAGGCCTAGAGAACTGACGCGGCTCTGGTTCGGAGCCCGCGCCTTTGAAAGGTATGTGGGGTAAGCGCATCGAGAGTACAGGGAGTGCGCCACACGGTCACTCTTGGCCGTAGCGTGGGTATCCCGCCGTCTGAAGGCCTGGAAAATCGATCTGACTGCGAGAGAAATACTGTGCGGGGACTGCGAAGCACGCACCGCCGCTTGCGCCGCGTCGCCGTTGAAACGCACCGCGCCTTGGACGGGGCCGATCGGCTTAAGATGTCGCGACGATGTCAACGATCAGGAGGCGCCGGCCGTCCCCGGCGTATCTCTGCAGGGCTGATCATGACCGATGCGTGTGCGGACCGAGTGGCGTTACAGGTCAAACAAGTCAGGAGGTCGGGGGAAGCTTGCGAACCCCTACGCGGGGTTTATCTACAAAGCGTTGGGCTCCGCTCCTCACGCCAACCGGCATATCGCTCGGCGTGCGAGGGGCATTGCCGTCACCGTTCGTCGGGGAGCGTGGTGGCGGCCGCGCCGCGGGTCGACCGGAGGATCTCCAATCCTCTAACGGCGATTCGCCATACCTGAGCGGTAGCTCGTGGGCACCGGCGCAGGCTTCCGAGCTTTGGTACACCGTGACTTTGCTCGCCCGCGCCCGAAGGGTAACGCGGCATCCTGCACAGCGAGCGGCCGTGACGCATCCGGTTTCTGCAAACTCAGAGCCTGAGCGCGTTCAGTAAGTGGCCGCGGACGAGCTGGCACGAGATACAGGCCCGGGAAGTAGTTGGCTGGATTGAGTAGGGAGGCGGCATACATGGCCGCGAGATACTGACCGTAGAGTGCGATGACGAGCTGGGGGTACATGACCGGTCTCTCGGTTCGCGGACGCCATACGAGGCTGGGGCATCCCGCACCTCAGTATCGGCAGCAAGGGAGTCGGGAAATCTTGATCCCGTCCACGAAACCGGAAGGACGGGTTCACCGGGCTACGGCTTGAGCGATCCGGGTCACAAAACGAGACGCCGGCATGGCGGTCACGGGGGGCGCATGCCGCGGCCTGCTCGCTGGTCGTCGAC
The DNA here is from genome assembly GCA_964395315.1 of uncultured Chromatiaceae bacterium. Lineage (GTDB taxonomy): Bacteria > Pseudomonadota > Gammaproteobacteria > Chromatiales > Chromatiaceae > CAVORB01. The sequence continues at coordinate 9,631 of CAYNBI010000008.1, forward strand.
CTCCGCGTATGCTCGAGCACAGATCGCACGAGCCCTTCGAATGCGTTCTGGCAATGGCCGACGATCGGCGCACCCGTAACGACGGGCAACGCGTTCCACGATGCTCACGGAGACTTGCGGGCAGTCTCAGGATACGGCGCGATGAGCGATGCTGAGGGGTGCAGGCGTCATCTCCCTTGGCTGCCTGGGAGATGCGGAAGGTGTCAACAGAGGGATGGGTGGCGCCGGAGGAAGGGGCTCGCTACTGCGATACTGCTTGCCGCTCACAACCTTCCGCCGACGCCAGAGGGGCCAGGCTTCGGCGCAACAATCGTGCGATCAGATGCGCCTGGCGAAGCCTGTGCGAGCTTGCACCTCCGTGTGCACGAGCCCGCTTTCAAACGTGCAGCAAATCCTTACTTGGTTTCGGCGGGAGCCGGAGCCGCGGGAGCGACCGGAGCGCCATAGGGTGCGGCGTACGGGTAGGCCCCACCGTAGGGAGCGCCGTAGCCGTAGGGGCCGCCCCAGCCGTACGGGCCGTAGCCATAGTAGTCGTTCCAGCGGTTGTAGCCGCGACCCCAACCACGCCCGCCACCGGACATGTTCATGTTGAAGTCACCGTAGCCGTCGCCGAACATGTCGTTCCACCAGTCGTTGGCGCCGGAGCCGTAACCGGGACCACCACCCCAAGGACCACCGCCCCAGAAGGCGGAAGCGGAGGCGGAAGCACCGAGCAGAGCGGCGATAGCGGCAGCAGTAGCGAGCTTTTTCATCAAGTTTCTCCGAGTTGGATATAGTTGGGAACAGCAAGCGAGAGCATTGGCGTGCGATCTCGTGTGGCGCAGAATATTAGAACATTCTGAAATACGCAAGACATTTTTTTCATGTTCCGAAAAAGTCGCGCGACGGAGACCCGGGCATCGTAGGGGGGTGTTCGATGCGGCATGGGGCGACCCCGTCTTTGCGGCAAAGGGTCGGCCCAAGAACGTCTTGTCATAACAGGCGGAGGCAAGCAGTGGAAGGTTGGATCATCGCGGGTATCCTCGGCGTCGTCCTGTCCTGGGCGATCGTCACCTACAACCGCTTCGTCGCGCTGCGGGCACAGGGCGACTCCTCTTGGTCCGACATCGACGTTCAGCTCAAGCGGCGCCACAACCTGATCCCCAACCTGGTCGAGACGGTCAAGGGATACGCAACCCACGAGAAAGAGACCCTGGAGCGGGTGGTCGAGGCCCGGCAATTGGGGATCGACGCTTCCACCGTCCACCAGCAGGAAGTAGCGGAATCCTCCCTGACCGCCGCGCTGCGGCAGATCTTCGCGCTCGCCGAGGCCTACCCGGACCTCAAGGCCAGCACCAACTTCCTGGAGCTGAAGACACAGCTTTCCGAGATCGAGGATGCCATCCAGAACGCGCGCCGTTACTACAACGCCGTCATCCGCGACTACAACACCAAGGTCGATTCCTTTCCCGATATGGCGGTTGCCCGGCTGTTCTCCTTCGGGACCCGAGAGTACTTCGAGCTCGAGGATGCAGGAGAACGCGCCGCGCCGCGGGTGAACTTCTAGTGAAGCCCGGCCTGGGCAGGCGGGGGAAGCGCCTGCTTGCCCTCCTGATTCTGGGCTGTACCGCCACCCTTGTTCAGGCGGAGAAGATTGCCGACTACCGGGCTTCGTTAGTGGCGGGTGCCGACGGCTCCCTGCTGGTCGAGGAGCGGATCGATTACGATTTCGGCGACCTTCAACGCCACGGTATCTACCGCGACATCCCAATTACCGTCCCCGCTCCCTGGGGAGGGCGACGGACGCTGAAGATCAGCGGAATCAGCATCGAGCAGGATCACCAAGCGGCGCAATGGGCGGAGGAGTCCGTGCATGGCGACGCGGGGCCGATGCTGCGCCTGCGCATCGGTGACCCGGGCCGTACCATCTCGGGTCGGCACAGGTACGAGATCCGCTATCAGATAGCGGATGCTCTGCTTCCCGCGGGCGAGCGGGACGCTTTCCGCTGGAACGCCATCGGCACGGGGTGGGCTGTGCCTATCCAGGCGGCCGAGGTCCGGCTTAGGCTGCCCGAGGAATTGCAGGGCCACCCCGACCTCCAAAGCGGCTTTTACACCGGTCCCTGGGGGGCAACCGATCGCAGGGGCCGCTCCGAGTGGAATCCAGATGAGGGGGTATTCACCGTCACGGCCGGACCGCTCGCCCCTCACGAGGGCGTGACAGTTGAGGCCAGCTTTCCGGTCGGCGCGATCCCTGCGACCGCTCATCCGACGGGCGCGGCGGCGGTCTGGCAGGCGCTTCCTCACCTATGGGCATGGCCCCTTATGGTGCTCGGGCTGTTCTTTGCCTGGAGGCACTGGAATCGAATCGGCCGCGACCCCGCCACTGGTCCCGTCGTGGTGCGCTACCGGCCGCCGAGGGACCTGGAGGCGGCCGAGGCTGGGTTGCTGATCGATCAGTCCTTGGACGACCCCGACCTCACCGGAACCGTCATCGAACTCGCCCGTGACGGCTGGATCAAGGTCGAGCACCCCCGGGAGGAGGGGATTCTCTCGAAACTGACCAAGGGCGGCCGGGTCGTGCTGGTGAGACTCCGCCCGCGGCAGGATTGGAGCGAGCTTCCGCCGTACAAGCGTTATCTGCTGGAGAGCTTCTTCTGTCGCGGGGACAGTTTCTCCCCTGGCGGCGTGGAGAGCGCCTCGGTCGTCGCCGAGCGCACGCGGTGGCTCGACCAGGCCAAGGCGCGCATTCACGAGCGCGGCGTGGAGCATGGCCTGTTCCCCGAGAATCCCAGGACGGTGCGCATCAAGTACCTGGTGGGAGCGGCGTTTCTGGGGGCGCTGTTTCTGGGTCTGGGGTTCCGGCGCTCATCCCTTGCGCCAGAAATCAGGTTCCTGGCCGTTGCCGCCCTCATTTTCGTTGTCATCGTCGCCGTCTCCGGGTCCCGCGTATTGCGTACCAGCAGAGGTGGCGGATTGCGGCTTGCGCTGCCAGCGGTGGTCGCGGCGGCGATTTTCAGCCAGGTACTGCCGGTCTTCTCGTCCCTGTTCGACCTCTCCTTTCCAGGCTGGGGAGCGATCCTCGCCGAACCCTTGGTCCCCGCCAGCCTATTGGTGATCGGCCTGCTGATCTTCGCCTGGCAGATGCCCCGGCGCACCCTGCTCGGGGCGCGAACGCAGAGCGCGCTGCTCGGATTCAGGAAATTCATGCAGCGGGCCGAGGAGCCCCGACTCCGATTGTTGCTCCAAGAGGACCCCGAGTACTTCGAGCGTACGCTGCCCTATGCCGCCCTGTTTGGTCTGGTGGCGGCTTGGTCCCGCCGGTTCGAGGGGCTGGTGACGATGCCCGTGTGGTACGAGGGGGGGAGCTTCGATCACCTTGGGCGCGACATCAGCCGCTTGGCCAGCAGCGGCGTTTCCTCCTCCGCGCCATCCAAGAGCGGCGGCAGCTCCGGTGGCGGCGGGTTTTCCGGGGGTGGGGGGGGAGGAGGGGGCGGCGGGTCTTGGTAGTGCCCTGGCCTGGCGCTGCACGCGTATTTCCGCTTGGAGGAGAGGCGGCTCCAGGGATCTGCAGGTTCTCTTGCTCAGGGAGGGTTCCGCGCGCCTTGTGAATCCAGCGTGCCCTGCCGCAGCCAGCGTCTGACCTCGGTGAGATGGCGCCGGCTGATGGCGAGTCGCTCGTCGCAGCCGCGAAGCCGTGCCAGGCTGCTGCCGTCCGCCGCTTTCTCCAGCCCCAGCAGATAGCTTCGCGCGACCAGGGCGTTGCGGTGGATGCGAACGAACAGGTCCCCGAGCTCGTCCTCCAGGGCCTTCAGCGATTCGTCGACCAGGATCGCGCCGCCGCGATGCCGCACGGTGACGTATTTCTGGTCCGCCTGCAGGTAGATCACGTCCTCGATGGCAACAGTGCGCAGCCCGCCTCGATAGTGCGCCGTGAAGTGGCGGCGCCGATTGGGATCGGAGGCGAGCGGGGCGCCCAGGATGACACGCTGTGGCCGGCTTGGCACCTGCACCCGTCGCAAGGCCTCCTGCAGCCGCTCGCGGCGCACCGGCTTGACCAGATAGTCGGCGACGCGGTGCTCGAAGGCGCGCAGGGCGTACTCGCCGTAGGCCGTGACCAGGATCACCGCGGGGGGCGGGTCGAGCAGCGCCAGGCGGCCCGCGGTCTGCAGCCCGTCCATGCCCGGCATCCGGATGTCGAGCAGCACCAGATCGATCTCGCCGGCGGCGCAGGCGGCCAAGGCCTCCTCGCCGTCCGCCGCCTCCCCCGCGATCTCCCGCTCGTAGCCGAGCTCGACGAGTAGTCTGCGCAGGCGTTCCCGCGCCGGGGCCTCGTCGTCGGCGATCAGTATCCTCAATGCTCTTTCCAGGGGTAGGGAAAGACGAGCCGCACCTGGTAGTCGCCCTCGATGCGAGCCTGGACCACGCGGCCCGCCCCGGGGTATAGGGCCGCGAGCCGCTGGCGCACGTTCTCGAGGGCCACGCGGTTGCCGCCCGGGTGATGCTGGCGCCCTGGGTCGGCCGGCAGCGTGTTGCGGATGGAGAGGTTCACCTGGCCGCGACGGTAGCGACCTCCGATGCTGATCAGGCCGGGCGCGCGCGACGGCTGGATGCCGTGATACACGGCGTTCTCTACCAGGGGCTGGAGGATCAGCGGCGGGAGCACGGCGTCGCCGGGTAGCTCGTCGACGTCCCACTCCACGCGCAGGCGCTCGCCCAGGCGCTGCTTCTCGATGTTCAGATAGTGGTGCGAGAGGGAGATCTCCTCGGCGAGGGTCGTCGTCTGGCCGTCCTTGCCGAGAGCCGCCCGGAAAAGGTCGGCCAGATCCTGGAGCAGCTCCTCGGCGAGATCGGCGTCCTTGTGAATCAGATTGGCGATGGTGTTGAGGCTGTTGAACAGGAAGTGCGGGCGAATCCGCGCCTGCAGCTTCTGGAAGCGGGCGTCCGCCTCCGCCTCCACCTGCCGGCGCCACAGGTAGTGCAGATACAGGTAGCGCAGGAGCAGGGCGCCGACCACGGCGCAGATTCCCAGGCCGCGGGCCAGGAACCCCGGGAGACCGTCCGGCGGGAAGGGCGAGCCTTCACCTAGCGGCAGGAGCTCGTAGGCCGCCCAGCTCATCAGGGCCGTGACCGCCAGCAGCAGGAGCCAGACGGCAATAGCCGCCGAGCGGTCGTCCAGCCGCCGAAGAGGCCGTCGCAGCAGGCACAGGAGGCTGGCCCCGGTCAGTGCGACCAGCTGGATGTAGAGAGAAAGCAGCCCAAGGCGCTCCCAGAACTCGGCCACGGGGCTCGGCGAGGCCAGCGCGAGCACGATCGCGATCAGCTGCGCCGTCAGCATCACCCCGAACACCATGGGGATGCGGCAGAAGTCCGGCAGAAACCCCTCGGGCTCCGCCGGGGGTTCGGGCAACAAGGTATCCAAATGCTCCATGGGTGGGGACATCGAAGCGTGTAAAATCCCTCAGGCGATCATTATCACCGGTTTCGCCCCGGAATTTAGCACTTCCCGCAGGCCGCGATGAACGAGCAGAACCCATCCTCCAAGCCCTGGACCGGGCGCTTCAACGAGCCGACGGACGCCTTCGTCGAGGCCTTCACCGCCTCGGTCGAGTTCGATCGGCGGCTCTATCGCTACGACATCGAGGGCTCCATTGCCCACGCGACCATGCTCGCCCGGCAGGGTATCCTGACCGACGCCGAGCGCGACGCCATCGTCGCCGGCTTCAAGCGCATCCGCGAGCGCATCGAGGTCGGCGACTTTCAGTGGTCGATCCCCCTCGAAGACGTGCACATGAATCTGGAGGCGGCCCTGACCGCGGACATCGGCGCGGCCGGCAAGAAGCTCCACACGGGGCGCTCGCGCAACGACCAGGTGGCCACCGACGTCCGGCTCTACCTGCGCGCCGAGATCGACGCCATCCGCGCCGCGATTGCGCGCCTGCAAGCGGCCCTGCTCGACCTGGCCGAGCGCGAGGCCGAGACCATACTCCCGGGCTTCACCCATCTCCAGGTCGCCCAGCCCGTCACCTTCGGCCATCACATGCTGGCCTGGTTCGAGATGCTGGAGCGCGACCGCGAGCGGCTCGCCGACTGCCGCCGGCGGGTCAACGTCATGCCGCTCGGCGCCGCTGCGCTGGCGGGGACGACCTATCCCATCGACCGCCACTACACAGCCGAGCTGCTGGGCTTCGACCGCCCGGCCGAGAATTCCCTGGACGCGGTCTCGGATCGGGACTTCGCGATCGAGTTCACCGCCGACGCGGCGATCCTGATGATGCACCTGTCGCGCTTCTCGGAGGAGCTCATCCTCTGGTCCTCCGCCCAGTTCGGCTTCGTCGAGCTGTCCGACAGCTTCTGCACCGGCTCTTCCATCATGCCGCAGAAGAAGAACCCCGACGTCCCGGAGCTGGTGCGCGGCAAGGCCGGGCGCATTTTCGGGCATCTCATGGGCCTGCTGACCCTGATGAAGGGCCAGCCTCTCGCATACAACAAGGACAACCAGGAGGACAAGGAGCCCCTGTTTGACACCGTCGACAACCTCAAGGGCTCGCTCAAGGTCTTCGCCGACATGATGGCGCGACTCACCTGCAATCACGGGCGCATGCGCGCCGCCGCCGGCCAGGGGTTCGCCACCGCCACGGATCTCGCGGACTACCTGGTGCGCAAGGCCATCCCCTTCCGCGACGCACACGAGGTGGTGGGCAGGGCGGTCGCCCTTGGGGTGCGGGAAGGCCGCGACCTCTCCGAGCTGACCCTGGACGAGCTGAGGCAGTTCTCTCCATCCATCGGCGAGGATGTGTTCGCGGTGCTCACCCTAGAGGGTTCAGTGGCCGCCCGCGATCATTACGGCGGCACCGCCCCGCGGCAGGTGCGCGACGCCGTTGCCCGCGGTCGGGAAAGACTCGGCTCCCAGTCCGAGCCCGCGCAATGAGGATCACCGCACCCATGCCAGAGGACAGCCTCTCTAACCTGAACCAGCGCCTGCTCCGCTTCGCGCGCGAGCGCGACTGGGAGCAGTTCCACTCACCCAAGAATCTCGCCATGGCGCTGGCCGGGGAGTGCGGGGAGCTGCTGGAGCACTTTCAGTGGCTCAGCGAGGAGCAGAGCGCCTCCCTCGACGCCGAGAAAAAGCGCGAGGTCGGCGGTGAGATGGCCGATATCCTGATCTACCTGATCCGTCTGTCCGAACGGCTGGACCTGGATCTCCTCGCCGCGGCTCAGGAGAAGATCGCCCTCAACGAGCGGCGCTATCCGGTACACCGGGTCCGCGGCGATGCCCGCCGCGCGAGCGAGTACGAATAGCGCAAGGCCGAGACCCGGAAGCCGCGTCGCCCGACCTCAATGGCGCCGGTCTTCCCGTGGGTCAAGGCCGCTTCGTCGCCTGCGCCTGGAGTTCGCCCCAAAAATGACGTCGTTTCACGGCATCCGCTGTTTCCGCGACCCGACAATACAGGCAGAGTAGGAGAATGCCCCGATGTTTCTTGCTGGTGCGCAGAGGGTAAAGCGCTCCCTCCTCATCTTTGTTCTCGGCCTCGCGGCGGGGTGTGGCGGGCAACCGAGCGGATCGGAATCGGGGAGCGGCGTATCTGACCCGGGCCGCCGGGCGTTCGAGTCCGTCGCCCTGCCGGACGGCAACACCCTCGGCCCGGATCCGAAGGCCCTGGCGCGTAGCCTCTATGGAAGTGCCGAGCCCGTCGAGGGCAACTACAGCGAAGAGGTGGTGAAGCTATCCGACTCCGGAATCGAGCAAGTGGTTCTGTTCACCCGGCTGGATCTGCCTGACGATTCCCTGCGGGGCTTGCGTTATCGCCTCGAGTTCATGCGGCAGGGCGGGCAGTGGCAGCTCGCCTGGGCGGGACGGCAGGTCAGCTGCTGGCCCGGGCGCGGACATGAAGACTGGGGGATCCCTCCGTGTCGGTGAAGCGTCGCTGCCGCCCAGGTCCTCGTCGTGTATCGGCTTCCAATGGCCGGACCCGATCCGCGCGCCGCGGGCAGGTTCAGTCGCATTGCTGCGAGCGGGCGGCCGCGAGGGAACCTGAGTAACCTCAGACCGATCTTCCTCCCCCTTCGTTTAAAGATCCATCAAGCCACGGTCCGTCGCCGGCCAGGAGGGCAGATGAAACACACGATGGCGCATTTCCTTGCGTCCATGGCGCTTGCGGCTGCACTGGCCCTTCCCGCACGGGTCTCCGCGGATACCGATCCGGGGAACGCGAACGACGACCCTCCCGTCGTGACCGAGCGAGATCAGGGCGCGATGCGAACGAAGCCAGATCACGTGATCCGGCTGGAGGCCGCGTACGGCCCGCCGAGCCAGGAGGGCTTCGGGAGCGCCGTATTCTACGACACGCTGCAGGCCACCGATGACCTCGCCCAGGCGGCGCTCGCGAAGTACCGATACTTCGTCGGCGGCCTCTGGGATCGCTACGGGGAGGAGGCATGGATGGGCCCGTGGAGGGAGGTGTACGCGCGGACGCCGGGCGTGAAGGCGGATATCGTCGCCGAGCTGCGAGCTATTTCCGACCCGGACGCCCGGCTCTCCGTTCCCATGATCTTGGACAACATCGAGGGTGCCGAGGCGGCCCGTGCCGCCCTCTCCGCTGCCTACGATGTTCCGACGGTGACCGAGCTTCGCGCCTTCAACCTTGGGGACGGCGAGGCGATGACCGGGATACTGATTGCCGGTCGGCGCGCGTCCAGCGGCGAGGCCGCGTTCCTCGTGTTCCTGCTGGACTGACCGCCGTTGCATTCCCTCGGCACGCCGAAGTCTCGCCGGCGGCTCGGGACGCGGCCTTGCACAGCGCGCGGGATGCGCCTCGTTTGGCCCCGAAACCGGCACCCGAGGTCCGGTGCGCTGGCTCGCGAGGCGGCCGCTCCGGCAAACCGGCTCCGGTTTCAGGCGCTCATTTCTCCCGCCACACCGTCGTGTACAGGTCGTGCCGGCGACCCTTGAGGTTCTGTACCGTGCCCGAATTGCGCGCCATGCGCAGGGACTCCAGGCGCAGGTCGGCGAAGGCGACGGTCTCTACGTTCGGCGTCGTGTCGGCGGCGATGCCGTCGCGGGCGAAAGGGAAGTCGCAGGGCGTGAGGATGCAGCTCTGTGCGTACTGTATGTCCATGTTGTGCACGTTGGGCAGGTTGCCCACGTTGCCCGACATGACCACGTAGCACTGGTTCTCCACCGCGCGCGCCTGGGCGCAGTAGCGCACGCGCAGGTAGGACTGGCGCTCGTCGGTGCAGAAGGGGACGAAGATGATGTTGACGCCCTGATCGGCGAGGTGCCTCGCCAGCTCCGGGAACTCGGCGTCGTAGCAGATGAGCACGCCGATGGGCCCGCAGTCCGTGTCGACTGCTTGTAGGGTGTGGCCTCCCTCGATGTTCCACCAGTAGACCTCATTGGGGGTCGGGTGGATCTTGGGCTGTTCGTGGACCTCGCCGTTGCGCAGGCATACGTAGCAGATGTTCTCCACCCGGCCGTTGGGCATCTTGGTCGGGTGGGAGCCGCCGATGATGTTGATGTTGTAGCGGATGGCCATCTCCCGCAGGGCGTCGCGCAGCGGGTCGCGGTACTTGGTCAAAGCCTCGATCGCCTGGGCCGGCGTCAGCTCCTGATCCTCCATGGACAGGAGCTGGAGGGAGAACAGCTCGGGCAGGACCACGAAGTCCGACCGGTAGTCCGCGGCCACGTCCACGAAGTAGCCCACCATCTCGAGGAACTCCTCGAAGGTGGAGACCCGCCGCTGCTTGTATTGCACGGTGGCGACGCGGATGGTGTCCGGTAACCGGCCGCCGTAGTTCTTCGCCCGCTTCGCCTCTTTCTCGTCCGGCGCCAGGGGATTGCGCCACAGCAGGTGCACCGCGAAGCCGAGGGACTCCTTGTCCTCGGGCAGGTAGTCGGGCAGCAGGCCGATGACCTGGAAGTCGTTGCGCAGCTGAAAGGTCAGGACCGGGTCGCGCTGGTTGCCGGCCTCGACCTCGGCGACGTACGCATCAGGGGTACCGAAGCGCTGCAGGCGTTTGGCGAGGGTCGGCAGCCGGCCGCCGTAGACGATGCCCTTGAGGCCCCATGCCTGGGCGAGCTTCTTGCGCTCGGTGTAAAGGCGTTGCCCGATGCGCAGCCCGCGGTACTCGGGATCGACGCAGACCTCCATGCCGTACAGGTAGTCCCCGTCCGCGTCATGGCGGGAGGCGTATCCACCCGCGGTGATCTCCCGCCAGGTATGGGGCTTGAGGGCGTCCTCCGGACCGATGATGAAGGTCGCGCAGTAGCCGACGATCTTGTCGTCGTAGATGGCGACGAATTGCCCGTCGGGGAAATTGTGGATCTGCCCGCGGAGCATGGCCGTGGTGTAGCCGCTCATTCCGAGCGGATCGTAGACGCGCAGGATCAGGTCACGGACGGCGGGGATGTCCTTGACGCGGGCGTTGCGGACCATGAGCCGGGGCCGCTGTTGGTCTGTGCGTTTCTTGTTTGCTGGCATGGGATGAGCTCCGAAGACAGGATGCCCGCCGCGGGCAGCGGGTGCGGATGATTTTGCGCCGGAACGAGCGCGAGGAAAATCGAAAAGACGCGCCCGGGGGTTCCCGGTCGCTAGGGTGCCCGGACCGCGTCCAGGCTCACCACCGGCTCCTCGCCCACCACCTCCGCACTGTGGAAGACGTGCATGGGTACGACCAGCAGGTCGCCCGCCTCCAGCACCACGCTGGTGCCGCCCATGGTCATCCGGAATCGTCCCGAGAGCACGCCGTCGATCTTGTCCACCCCGTGGTCGTGATCGGGGAAGTAGGTTCCCGGGGGGTAGACGTACCTGTGGACCCGGTAGCCGCGGTCCTCCAGCTTGCGCCGCATGTTGGTCTCGCTGAGCGCACCGTCGCGCGCCGGGTTCCAGTGCTCGATCTGCATGATGCTCGCTGCCGTTTGGCTCGTCTATTTCGCTGTGGCTTCCACTCCGTCGGTTCGGTCAGGTCCGCGTCTTCAGGGATGCGGTGAATGAAACGATCGCCGCGGCCGCATGCCCCAGGTTCTGCTCCCAGGTGCGTCCGGACTGCCTGCGGGGCTTGAAGCTGTGCTCTCCATCCTCGATCCAGGCCAGGCGGATGCTTTGGCTCAACGGATAGCCGCCGACCTCATGCCGGTTGCCGAAGGGGTCGCGGGTGCCCTGGCAGATGAGGGCCGGTGTGCGCAGGTCCGTCAGGTGCTCCACGCGCAGCTGATCCGGTTTGCCCGGGGGATGGAAGGGGTAACCAAGACAGATCAGACCGGCCGCCCCCCGCCCGTCCGCGATCAGGCTCGCCATGCGCCCGCCCATGGACTTGCCGCCGATGAGAAGCCGCCCCGACGTCACGCCGTCGGCGAGAACACGGTCGATGACCTCATTCCAGCGCGCGCGCAAGACGGGCTCGCGGTCCGGCGGCCGGCGCTGTCCGCTCAGCCGCATCCGCGCCATGTAGGGAAACTCGAAACGCACGACCCGTAGTCCCGCCCGGCCAGCGGCCTGGGCCACCGTCTCCATGAACGGGGAGTCCATGCCCTGACCGGCGCCATGTGCCAGGATCAGGCTCCAGCGCGCGTCCGCCGGACCGTCGTACAGCAGTCCCGGATCGTCTTCGGGCTTGTCATGCATCGCGGGGCGGCCCCATCATCGAGATGTGATAATCGAAAGCATAACCCTGCGAGAGACGGAGGCAAGGCGATGAAGGCAATCGAGATGCGCCAGACCGGTGGCCCGGAGGTGTTGCAATTGGTCGATCGGCCCATGCCGGTGCTCACCGAGCCGACGGCGGTGCTGGTGAGGCTGGCGGCGGCGGGGGTGAATCCGGTGGACACCAAGATCCGTACCCGAGGGGTATTCGTGGCCGACGGGCTGCCGGCGGTGCTGGGCTGCGACGGCGCGGGCGTGGTCGAGGCGATCGGTGACGAGGTCAAGCGTTTCAAGCCGGGCGATGCGGTCTGGTTCTGCCACGGGGGGCTTGGAGGACCGGAGGGCAACTATGCCCAGTACGCCCTGGTGGACGAGGCGGTGGCCCAGCCCATGCCCGCCACGCTGGATTTCGAGCATGCGGCGGCCGCCCCGCTGGTGCTGATCACAGCATGGGAGGCCTTGCACGACCGCGCCCGTCTGAGCGAGGGCGCGACGGTCCTCGTGCACGCCGGGGCCGGAGGCGTGGGTCACGTGGCGATTCAGCTTGCCAGGCTCGCCGGGGCCCGCGTCTGCACCACCGTCAGCGGGCCCGAGAAGGCCGAGTTCGCCCACGAGCTGGGCGCCGAATACGTCATCAACTACCGGGATGAGGACCTGGTGGAGGCGGTCATGGACTGGACCGAGGGCAGGGGCGTGGACGTCGCCCTGGACACCGTCGGTCCGGAGGTCCTGCGCCGCACCATACCGGCCATGGCCCACTACGGGGACCTGGTCACCATCCTCGAGCCGGGGCCGGACGTCGATTGGAAGGAGGCGCGTATGCGCAACCTGCGTATCGGCTTCGAGCTCATGCTCGTCCCCATGCTGCGCAATCTGCCGCAGGCCCGCGCCCGTCAGGGCGAGATCCTGCGCCGCTGCGGGCAGCGGATCGACCGCGGCGAGCTTCGCATCGAGGTTTCCGAGACCTTCCCCCTCACCGAGGCCGCGGCTGCCCACCGGCGCATCGAAGAGGGCCATACCCGGGGCAAGCTGGTCCTGACCACCGAGTGAGCCGTTGATCCGCATCGCCATCCTCGCGGACACCCACGGGCGACTGGATGAGCGCGTGGAAGGCATGGTCGCGGACTGCGATCTCGCGGTGCATGGCGGGGACATCGGCAACGCCTCCGTGCTGACCCGGCTGCGGCCGAGGTCGGGGCGGGTGCTCGCCGTCACCGGCAACAACGACCTGCCGCGCAAATGGCCGGAGGACGAGTGGCGGCTTCTGAGCGAGCTCCCCGAGCAACAGGAGCTTGCCCTGCCGGGCGGCACCCTCACAGTGATCCACGGTCACCAGATTCCTGCGCGGGATCGCCACGATCGCCTGCGACGCCGCTTCCCCGGGGCCCGTGCCGTGGTTTACGGGCACAGCCACCGGCTGGTCGCGGATCGCGCGCGGACGCCCTGGGTCTTGAACCCAGGAGCCGCCGGCCGGGCGCGGACCTTCGGCGGCCCGTCGTGCATGATCCTGACCGTATCCGACGACGGCTGGAGGCTGCGACTGGTGCGCTTCGATCCGGTTGGCCGCCGCAACCCGTCCGTTGCCCGGTCTGGAGGCGCGCTGTCGGGCGTCTCCGCGGGTGAGGGAGATGGCTCTGTCCCATGAGTGGTTTTTATAGATAACTAGATGAAATAAAAAGAGAAAAACATCTGTTTAAGGCTTGAAATTTGGGCTCTCGGATACTATTTTCAGGGTAGGAAACCAAGAAGCAGGAGGACTGCCATGAAGACGAAACGTAATGAGATGGTAGAGGCGGTCCCGCGTCGAGAGATTGATCTCTTCGGCGACATGGACCGTGCTTTCGACACCCTATTCCACCGCGGATGGCTGCGTCCGTTCCGCGACATGTGGCCGGAGTGGAGCCAGCTTGAGCAGAGACTGGACTTCGTCGCGCCGCGCGTGGATGTGATCGACCGCGAGCAGGAGATCCTGGTGCGGGCGGAGATCCCGGGCGTGGAGAAAAAGGATATCCACGTAGACCTCAGCGGCCAATTGCTCACCATCAAGGGTGAGCGCAGGCGCGAGGAGAAGAAGGAAGAGGGCGAGTACTTCCGTTCCGAGATCGCGACCGGCAGCTTCAGCCGCACGATCCGCATGCCGGAGGACGTGGACCTCGAGAAGGCCAAGGCCGAGTTCAAGGACGGGATGCTCGAGGTGCATCTGCCCAAGACCCACAAGACCACGCGTCGCCAGATCGAGGTCAAGTAAGCGCGGATGCGGCCGCTCAGAATGAGCGGAGGGCGCATCCCGGGAGCAGCCACGCTGCGGCCCGGGGGTGGGGCAGAGAGGCCGGCCAGGTGCCGGCCTCTTCGTTTCAGGGCGCCGGATCGGCGGTCAAGCCTTCGACAAAGGCGACGAAACCCGCGCGTTGCGCCTTGACCAGATCCACGGGACCGTGAAGCTGCGGGTACAGGTTGCCCTTGGTCGTTTCCACTACGGCCGCCAGCAGCATGCGGGATGGTTGGGGCTCGACGGTCTGGCCCATTCCGACGCTGCGTGCGTAGCTGCCCTCCAGCTCCACCAGCGTGGCCGGCTGTGCGCCTTCCAGCGTGCTGACGACCGGCTCCACCTCGCCGCCGTCCGGATTCGAGAATTGCGACCGCCAGCGCGCCAAGTTGGCCTCCACCGAACCCCCCTGATTGGGTCCGAAGTAATAGACGATAAAGACCGCGCCTTCCGAGCCCTCAGCGCCCGGTATCCGGAACTGGAGCAGCCGCATATCGCTCGCGGTCTGCTCCGGAACCCAGCTTGGCGGGACCTGAGAGGTCATGCCGAGGAGCTGGACGCGCTGATTCTCCGCCAAAACGCCGACCGGGATCGCGAGAAGGAAAGAGAGCAGGAGGGACGGCAGGAATCGGTTCGGCATGATCAGCACCTGGGTTCTTTGTTCGGCGGATTTGTTCAGGATAGCGCACGGAACGCGGCCGGTCCTCGCGCGGAAGGTTGATCACCGCCGTGAGGACACCAGGGAATGCCGCCAGGACCCAACGGCTCCAGGCCTCGTTTATTTGCGCTGGGGAGGTGGGGCGGGACATAAGCGCCTTTCGGTGCCGAAAAATATCTCGGCAGATCTGGCGCAAGGCGAGAAAAAGAATACAGTTATGTGGGTCCGAACAGGAAAGTCGCTGCGGTGTCTCCACCGCCGGTTGGGCCGGATAGGATGTCCGGCCTGCATGCCCGCCCACGGACCGCCACCTTCCGACCGAGTAACCGCCGGCCCCCACCCCTTCCCTCGGGGTGTGGGGCGGTCGGCTGTACGGCCAAGGACAAAGCGCGGTGGGCGACCGATGGCGGGTCCGATTCAAGATCCAAGCAACTGCTCAAGGCCGTTGCTCTTTAGGGGGGAGATTAGCCTAAATGCCCAAGCTTCTTATTCCTGACGCTCCCGTGCTGCGTCTGTTCCTGCTCGCCATCGGCCTCGGCGCCGCTGCCGCGCCGGTGCTTGCCGCCGGAGAAGCAAGCGTTGAGATCGATTGGGGGGTCATGACCATGGGCCTCCTTGGCGGTCTCGCCCTGTTCCTCTACGGGATGGACATGATGGCCGACGCCCTCAAGGCGGTCGCCGGCGAGCGCATGAAGAGCATCCTCGCCAGGCTGACGACCAACCGCTACATGGGCGTCGCCACCGGCGCCTTGGTAACGGCGGTCATCCAGTCCTCTTCGGTGACCACGGTCCTGGTCGTCGGCTTCATCACCGCCGGGCTGATGTCCCTGTCCCAGTCCATCGGGGTCATCATGGGGGCCAATATCGGCACGACCATCACGGCCCAGATCGTCGCCTTCAAGGTTACCAAGGCGGCCATGCTCATGATCGCCGTCGGCTTCGGCATGCTGTTCGTTTCCAAGCACGAGAAGACCAAGAAGTACGGCGCGATGCTCATGGGTCTGGGCCTGATCTTTTTCGGCATGAACGTGATGGGCGAGTCCATGCAGCCGCTGCGCAGCTATCAGCCGTTTCTCGACCTGATGCAGACCATGGACAACCCGATTGTCGGGGTCCTGATCGCCGCGGCCTTCACCGCCATCATCCAGTCGTCCTCGGCAACCACCGGCATCGTCATCGTGATGGCGTCGCAGGGATTCATCAGTCTGCAGGCGGGCATCGCGCTCGCCTTCGGCTCGAATATCGGCACCTGCGCCACTGCGCTGCTCGCCGTCATCGGCAAGCCGAGGGAGGCCGTACGGGCAGCCGTGGTTCACCTGATGTTCAACGTGGCCGGGGTGATCATTTGGCTTCCGTTGATCGGGGTTCTGGCCGCGGCGGTGACGGCCGTGTCCCCGACTTATCCAGACCTGTCCGGCGCCGCGCGCCTCGCGGCGGAAACGCCGCGCCAGATCGCCAACGCACACACCTTCTTCAACGTCGCGAACACGCTCATCTTCATCTGGTTCACCGGGATCATCGCGCGCTTCGTGGAGCGCTTGATACCGGACCGGCCGTTGGAGGAGGAAGGCGTCATCGTTCGCCCCAGATACCTGGACGATGCCTTGCTCGGGACGCCAGCCTTTGCCTTGGACCGGGTGCGCCTGGAGATCCAACAGATGGGCGAGACGGTGAATCAGATGCTGGAACGGATCATGCCGGCCATTATCGCGGGCAACCGGGAGGGGCTGGAGGAGGTCAGGCGCATGGACGACGCCGTCGATATCCTGTACGCGGCAACCGTCGAGTACCTGGGAAAGATCAGCAAGCAGCAGCTCTCGGAAGAGGAGATGAAGGAGTTTCTCCGCCTGATGGAGGCGGTGATCAACCTGGAGAACATCGGCGACATCATCGAGACGAATCTGGTGGTCCTGGGCTACGATCGGATCGATCAGGAGGTCAAGGTCAGCCCGCCCACCCAGGAGGTGCTGAACGGCTTCCAGGCGGCAATCACCAGCGCGGTGCGCTCCGCGGTCGAGGCCGTCTCCCAGCGCAGCGAGACGGCGGCGCAGGCGGTGGTGGGCATGAAGACCGAGATCAACCGCATCGCCGACTCGGCCGCATTGCACGAAACCCGGCGGCTGGTGGCGGAGGAGCCGAACCGCATCCCGGCTTACACCCTTGAGGTCGACATCATCGAAAAGCAGAAGCGGATCTACTACTTCGCCAAGCGCATGGCCAAGACGGTGCTGCCCGACGCGGTGCAAACGGAGTGAGGGGGGCGGGCATCGCCCACGGCAGCGCCTGATGCCGTCGGGCGGCGCTCGCTCCCAGTCGTCTGATGTCGTGGAGAAGAATCTCGATCGGTCCCGATATCCCCTGGGTGGCCGCTGCGCTCGCCTGGGGCGCCGCAAGCTGGCTGATTGTCGAAGAGTACCGGAAGCTCGGCGGCGAGCCGAGGCAACTCCAGGAGCTCTGGTTGCTCATGTCCCTCCTGTGGGTGCAGTTCGGTTTCGCCGCCCTGTTTGCCGACTGGCGTCGCAACCGGGGGCGTCGGTTCCGCACCCTGCTTTTGCGCACCCTGTTGCCACCTTTGGTGCTGCACTTCGTCATCTTCGGCCTTGTCTAGCCGATCCCATCGTTCGGATGGCTCGGACGGTTACACCGGTCGAGGTGGCGGGCGATCCGCTTTTCGGGTATGAAAAGAACCCCCTGTGCCCCACTTCCGAAGAAACCTAAGAACCATCCGGAGGAACTATGACCACCACCGCCACCCCAATGCAGTATCTCGACAAAGCGATGAACCAGCTCCATGACCTCGGCCTCGTGCCCGAGGGCGAGACCCAGGAGGCCCCCATCATCGCCCTCCTCAACCAGATCTCCGATCTCGACGAAGGCCGGGTCACCGCCATCGCGCGGACCCTCAATCAGGCATCGCTATTCAATGACGTCGTGCGCGAGCAGGTGCAGGCGATGGAGATCGGCGAGCGCTACGAGGAGATCACCAGCGCCTTCAACAGCATCCGTGACGACGCCAAGTCTATGGTCGACCAGGTCGAGGATGGGCGGATCGATACCTTCGAGCGTCTAGGCAACATCTGGATGAAGGTCACCCGGGGCGACATCGCCAGTCGCTTTGACAAGATCAAGGACACTTATCTGGACGTCACCGCGTCTACCCAGGACCAGATCCAGCGCGAGCACAAGATCCTCGAGGCCTACCAGGATTTCCGAGGGGCGCTCAAACAGTCCGAGGTGCTGGCCCTGGAGGTGCTGAAGACTGCGGAGGGCAAGCTGAACGCCGCTAAGGCCGAGGTGGACGGGGCGATGAAGGCGGTGGAGGGGTTCCAGGGGGAGGACATGGCCGAGCGTGCCAAGCTGGAGATGGCCCGTGACCAAAAGGTGCGCGCACTGCAGCAGGAGGACAAGCGCTACCAGATCGCCAAGGACCTGTCGGACAACCTGACCATCAGCTACAACACCTCGGAGGTGGTCATGGCACGTCTGCTGCAGACCACCAATGCCAAGGAGCGGGTCTACGCGCAGGCCGTGAGCTTCTTTAGCACCAACGAAGTGGTGCTCACCGCGCTAACGGCCTCCTTCACCGGCATGTTCGGCCTGCACGAGGCGACCCAGACTGTCGAGGCCATGAAGGAGGGTGTCAGCCGGTCCCTGGAGGACCTCGCGGAGATCGGCGGAAAGGTCCAAGAGGCTGCGGTAAGGGCCGGGTACGGGCCGACCGTGCGGGCGGACGCCGTCAAGAAACTGGTGGACTCGGTGGTCGACTGGCAGACCAAGTCCCACGAGATCATCGAAGAGATGCGCAAGCAGAGTACCGCAAACGCCGCCGAGATCCGCGACGCGGTCGAGGACGGCAAGCGCAAACTCGCGCGCCTCGCCGAGCAGGGCAAGGGCCTGGCGGACATGGCGCAGTGAACGCAGACGCTGTCGCCGCCCCCGCCGCGGCGGGGGCGAAACAGCCCCTGGACGATGTGATGCTGGCCATGGACGTAGTGGACACCCTGCGCCGTCGCGAGCGTCTGGTCAAACGCGAGCTCGACGCTGAGGGCCGCGAGCAGGACCTCAAGGAGCGGTTGCGCAAGATCTACCAAGCCCAGGGCATCGAGGTTTCGGACCGCATCTTGGAAGAGGGCGTGGCCGCGCTCAAGGAGGACCGCTTCGTGTACAAGCCACCCCCGGAGGGGGTGGGCGTCAGGCTCGCGCGCCTATACGTCAGCCGCGACAGGTGGGGCAAGTGGGTTGCGGGCGGAATCGGCGCCTTGATCCTCGCCTGGGCGGTCCACCACTTCGTCTACGTTGCCCCGGATGCTGCCCTCCCGGACGAGCTTGCCGCGGCCCATGCCCAGGCTGTGGAGATTGCGGAGTCGGAAGACGCCAAGTTGACCGCCGGGCGCCTGCTGAACGCCGGCAAGTCGGCCCTGAGGGAGGGAGATGCAGACGCCGCCCGCGCGGCCCTGGCGTCGCTGCAGGACATGCTCACGGCCCTGGAGCAGGAGTACAGCCTGCGCATCGTCAGCCAGCCGGGCGAGCGCAGCGGCGTCTGGCGCGTGCCGGACATCAACACCGGGGCGCGCAACTACTACATCATCGTTGAGGCCATCGATCCCACCGGCAGGGCGCTCACCGTCCCAGTCACCAACGAGGAGACCGGTAAGGTCGAGCGGGTGACCAAGTGGGGCCTGCGGGTGGACGAGGAGACCTTCGAACGCGTGGGCCGCGACAAGCAGGACAACGGCATCATCGATCGCGACCGCTTCGGCTACAAGCACCGCGGTTACCTCGTGCCCAAGTACGAGATGCGCACCACCGGCGGCGCCATCACCCAGTGGTAGGGAGGCTCACATGATCTCAGGACGACAGACCCTGGCCTCCATCGATCAGGCGCTCACCGAGGAACGCGCCAAGCTGGACGCGGTCGAGCAGCGCATCGCGGCGATCAGCTCGACTCTGGTCGAGCAACAGAAGGCCGATGCCCAGGATTTTCGCGCGCTCGCCCAGGTGCGGGTGGATCTGCTCGCCGGCGGCGAGCTGGTTCAGCACATCGATCAGGCGGAACAGCAGGTGCTGGCCCTGTTGAAGAGCCGAGACGCCGCGGCGCAGGATCTCGCCGTGCGCATCCAGGCGTCGGAGGACGAGCGTGCGGCGCTGGAGACGGAACGCGCGGCCCAGGCCGAAGCCGTGGACCGTGCCGCTGAGGCGGTGGACGAGGCGGAGGCGCGCACCCAGTCGCGGCTCGACGCCGACCCGGCGTATCAGGCGCAGCGCGAGCGGGCGCAGGAGGCCGAGCGCACCGCGATGCACGCCGCGGAGAAGGCCGCCAACAGCGAGCAGGAAAAGGAGCAAAAAGGTGAATCCTACCGCGGCGATCCCCTGTTCATGTACCTTTGGCAGCGCAGCTACGGGCTGCCGGCATACGAGGCCAACGGCCTGGTGCGCTGGCTCGACGGCAAGGTTGCGCGCCTGATCGGCTTTGCCGACGCGCGGGCCAACTATGCCCGCCTGAACGAGATCCCGGAGCGGCTGCGCGAGCACGCGGATGGTCTCAAGGCAGAGTCGGAAAAGGAGTTCGAGGCGCTCAAGCACCTGGACAACTCGGCGCGCGCGGCGGACGGCATCCCGGCGCTCGAGGCCGAGCTGGAGGCCCAGCAGGGCAGGCTCGACGCCATTGATCAGCGTATCGAGGCCGCGGAGGCGGGACACCAGGCCCTGATGGCGCAGAAGGCGGCGCTTGCGTCCGGGGACGACGAGCACACCCGCAGGGCCGTGGAATACCTCGCCGCGGAGCTTCAGCGCGACGACCTGATGGAGCTGCGGCGAGAGGCGTTGGCCACGCCCTTCCCGGACGATGATCTGATCGTCAGCCGCATGCTGCAGCGCGACGACGAGGGCCGCATGCTGGAGGCGAGCCTGCAGGGTCTCAAAGACACCCTGGCGCAGCACCACACGCGGCTGACCGAGCTCCAGTCGGTGCGGACCGAGTTCAAGCGTCACCACTATGACCGGGCCGGATCTTCCTTCAGCGATGGCGCCGTCATCGCGCTCATGCTCGGCAACTTCCTCAACGGCATGCTCGACCGGCGCGCCCTGTGGAAGGTGCTCCAAGAGCAGCAGCAGTACCGTCCCCAACGCTCCGACCCGACCTTCGGCTCGGGCGGGTTCGGACGGGGCACCGTGTGGGGCGGCGGGGTCGGCGATCTCGGCGGACTCGGCGACATCCTCGGCGGCGGGCTGGGCCGTGGTCGTGGCCGCGGCGGTTGGGGAGGAGGCGGTGGCGGCAGCGGACGAGGAGGGGGGGGCGGCTTCCGAACCGGCGGTGGCTTCTGAATCGGCATCGACCCGCTGCGCTGGGTCGTGGGGCGTGAGCCTCGACCCCAACCCGTGCTAGGCTCAATCGAGCCGCCGTCGGCGGTGTCCACGAATCTGGATTGGGAAGCAGTTCATGAAAATGGCGTTGGCGCTACTCGCGCTTCTGATGATCTCGGCTGAGGCCGCCGCGGGCATTCCCGCGACCGTGCCCATGACCTTCTATCGCTTCAACGGCGACTTGGAGATCCCCTATTACGAGGTCGACAGCTTCGCGCGCAGGGGCGCGTCGTCGCCCGCCGGGACCCTCGCGCAGGGCACTTCCATCATCCCCTGCCTGGTGATCCGCAACGGCCGGCCCCTGACCGACAGCAGCGGAACGCCCTACGTGGGCTTCGAGATTCTGGTCGACTCGCGCAAGGCGACGCGGGCAGACACGGACCGCTTCAAGCGCACCTTCGAGCGGCGCAAGAACATGATCGTGCCTAATCACCACTGCGACAGCGGGGTGCGTCATGTCGTCAACGTGCGCTCGTTCTACGCGCTGGAGAAGGCGCCCTTCTTCGACCCGCCGGGGAGGGGCGGAGGCGGCGGCAAGGGGCAGAGCGAGTTGGACCGGATCGTCCGCGCCTTCCACAACTCGCAGGATTGCGAGGACGCGAACCGCCGCCTGATCGGGCGGCGCTCCGCCCTTGCGCGGGCCTGGGACGGGTTTATCAGCGACAACAAGCGCAAGTGGCCGGACAAGACCCTGGCCGAGGCCAAGCACCTGGACTACACGATGCGGACCGCGCTCTACGAGGGGCACCTCGATCGCGGCTGCAACGCCTACGGCGCCTGTGAGCGCAACGTCATCGCGCTGTCGATCCGCAACCGGGCGCGGGGGCAGTGCCAGGGCGGTCAGGGCTGCCGTTTCCCCGGGGACTTCCAGGGCGTTTCCTCCAAGGTCTCCCAGTACAACATCTGGGACGAGTATCTGACCCAGATCTCCGGACTGACCTCCTGCTACCTGCGCGATGACCTGTCAGGAAACGACTACTACGCGAAGATCCAAGCCATGTATGGGCAGAACGTGGGCGATGTGGAGCGCATCCTGTTCGGCAGCGACGCCGAGCTGCGGGAGCTTTTCCCCGGCAACGGCCTGGGAGACTTGCAGAGCCTCCGTCACTACTATCACGCCCCCGCTATGGGCAAGTGCTTCCCTAACCACAACCGGGTGGAGTACATGTCGGGCGCCGTCGCGAGCAAGGGAGGGGACTTCGCCCTGATCGCGGATACCCGGATCGAGGTCGGGGACAAGACCTCCGGCGGGTACCGGTTTCAGCAGTTCCTGTTCCGCGAGGACGAGGATCGCGATGTGATTCGGATCGAGGACAACTACCCGGGCTTCACGGTGGACGCGCGCAAGGTCTCGCTGCGCGAGGCCTCCGGTTGCCGTCCTTACGGCATTCCCGGCGGTTGCCGGCTCGGTAACGTCGGTCGTTATCGCAAGACACCGGGTTGGCTGAACGCGGGCAAACCGCTGGAGCTTACCTGCCGCATCCGGGACCGGGGTGCGCAGTGCCGCGGCGGGGGGAGCCTGAAGACGGCGAAGGTCGGGGGTGCCTGCGACACCCAGATGCGTCCGGTCGCCGGGGTCCGCTAGGGGGGGCTGATCGAATGCCGCCCTGGCATTGGATCAGCTCGCGATTCGAGAGGCGCGACGCTCGAATCAAACCATTTTCAACGGCTGCAGCCGTCGGAAATGCCGGACCGGCAATGGCCCGGATGGAAGGCGCAACAAATCAGCGTTTGCCCAGAGTCTATTGCTTGTCCCGGCGACGGAGACCGCGGAGTCAGGAGCTGGCGGTTTCCTTTTTCCGCTTGCTGTCCGCGGCGTACTCGAAGGCGTCGGAGAACATGTGATCCACGCTGAGCCCGCGGGCCTCGAACGCCAGTCTCCCGGCCTCGACCATGACTGGCGGTCCGCTCATGTAGACATCGAAGCCGCTCATATCGGGGTGGTCCGCGACGACCGCCTCGTGGACGAATCCCGTGCGGCCGTTCCAGTCCGCGTCCGGTTCCGACAGCACGGGGGTGTAGGCGAAGTTGGCGTGCTCCCGCGCCCAGCGCGCGGGCAGCTCGGGCAGGTAGAGGTCACGGCGCGATCGAACCCCCCAGTAGAGATGCATGGGGCGCTCGATTCCGGTATGAAAGGCATGCTCGACCATGCCCTTGATCGGGGCGAAACCCGTGCCGCCGCCCATGAAGATCATCGGGCGGTCGGAATCCTCATGCAGGACGAACGTCCCCAGTGGCGCCAGGATGCGCAGGATGGCGCGATCCTTCATGCTGTCGAACACATAGTCGGTGAACTCGCCTCCCGGGACGTGACGCACGTGCAGTTCGATGTGGTCGTCGTCGTGGGGGGCATTGGCGATCGAGAAGGCGCGCTTGCGCCCGTCGCGCAGGATGAAGTCCAGGTACTGGCCAGCGAAGAAGTGGAGCCGTTGGCTGTCCGGCAGCTTGAGCTGCAGCCGCACCACGTCGTGGCTCAGCTGCTCTTTGCTGGCGACGCGGCAGGGTAGGATGCGCGCCTCGATCTCGGTGACGTTCGCCACCTCTGCGACGCGAACCACGAGATCGCTCTCAGCGACCGCCTGGCAGGTCAGGCAGGTGCCCGGCGGTTGACCCTCAAGGGCCTCTGTCTTGCCGCTAGGGTAGGCCACCGAGCCCTCCAGGAGTGTCGCCGAGCAGGACCCGCACCGGCCATTGCGGCATCCATAGGGCAGGCCGATACCCTGGCGCAGCGCGGCGTCCAGCAGCTTTTCCCCGGCTCGCGCCCGGAACTGATGGCCGCCTGGTTCGGTGCGGACAGTAAACTTCATGGTGTTTCCTAAGGTAATCGGCCGGCAAATATTTTCTGGGGCATTGGCCGTTAGACTTAGAGACTGTATATGGAGCTTGCGGGCGGTTCGACAAGCTTGTCGAGTCCAAAAGCCCAAGCCGGCGCGAGTTTGGCCGGTCCGCGTCGCGAGAGGAGCGGACCAGCCGCTCTTCTGCGCCCCCGGATGTGCGAGGAGACCGCCAAGTGACAAGAATCCTGATCGTCGGCTGCGGATATGTCGGTGCACGCGTCGCGCGTCGCTATCTTGCGCGTGGCGGGTCCGTTCTTGGCGTCGTGCGTAGCTCCGGAAGCGCGGCGGACCTGGAGCGTGGCGGTGTTCCCGCCCGTGCCTGCGATCTCGCGAGCGAAACACTTTCCGACCTGCCTTTGGCCGGCGCGCGGATCTTCCACTTTGCACCGCCCCCCGTGCGCGGCGTCGAGGATCTGCACACGCGCCGCCTGATTGCCGCCTTCGATCGCCACGGCCAACCGCGCCGTATCGTTTACATCAGCACTACCGGGGTCTACGGCGACTGTGCGGGGGCCTGGGTGGACGAGAGCTGGCCGCCCAGACCGACAGTGGACCGCGCGCGCCGGCGCTGGGACGCGGAGCAGGCGTTACGCCAATGGAGCGGGCGTTCCGGGGCGGAACTGGTGATTCTGCGCGTCGCCGGCATCTATGGCCCCGGCCGTCTGCCGCTGGAGCGCATCCGCCAGGGGCTGCCCCTGGTGCGCGAGGAGGAGGCTCCCTACTCGAACCGCGTCCATGTCGATGACCTGACGGATGCCTGCGTCGCCGCCATGGAGCGCGGTGTAGGGGGGCGCGTCTACAATGTATGTGACGGCCACCCCACCACCATGACGGACTATTTCTTTCGTGTTGCCGATGGTGCGGGACTGCCGCGTCCGCCGGTCTTGTCGCTCGACGAGGCCGACAGCCAGCTCTCGGCGGGGATGATGTCCTACATGCGCGAGTCCCGGCGGTTGAGTAACCGCAGACTGGTCGATGAGCTTGGTGTGCAACTGCGCTTCCCGGATCTCGAACGAGGGCTGCGCGACGCCCTCGCCGTGGACTGAATACGACAACGCGATGCTGCAAGCGCTGAAAGATTCGCTAGAATGCGAGGGCCAGTCCTTGAGCGTCTGTCGGGGCCCTTTCTCGGGGCAGCAGACAGCAAGGGGCCGCTGCGTTATCCCGATCCCCGAGCCACCGCTCAGGGTATTTTCATCACAAGGTCAAGGAAACTAAACATGCGAATGAAACCTTCCATCAAGGCGTTGATTGGTGCCGCGGTCGCGACGGCCTTTTACGCCCAAGCCGTGGTTGCCGTGGACAACGACGATCTCGACCTGGATACCACCGATGACCTGTACCAGGTCTGCTCCGTTGCCCCCGACGCGGTCGAGTACATTCCGGCGTCCTTCGCCTGCCGTGCCTTCATCGAGGCGGCCGTGCAGTACCACGACGAGATCTCGAACCGCAAGAACCTCAAGCGCCTGATCTGCTATCCGCAGGGTGCCACCATCGCCGACGGCCAAGCGGCCTTCGTCGCCTGGGCGCAGAAGAACGCCAAGGACAAGAAGCTGATGCAGGAGCGCCCGGTCGTCGGTCTGGTGCGGTCGCTCGCAGACAAATATCCCTGCAAGGGCTGACACATCTCGCCACGCGAGTGGTCAAAGTCTTGCGAACCCCCGACATTATTGCCCTGCTGAACGGCAGGAGGGAGACAACACCATGAAAAGCCTTCTTTTTCCGTTCGTGTTGATCGCGGCGGTCGCCGCCACGGGTTGTGGGACTACGACCACATCCCGGACCACCAGCGGGGCTGCCATGGGTGCTGCCGGTGGCGCCCTCATCGGCTCGATGAGCGCCAACGCCGGCAAGGGCGCGCTGATCGGCGCCGGGGCCGGCGCCCTGGGCGGTTACCTGTACGATCAGCACGAAAAGGGCAACACGTACTAACGGCAAGCGGGCCACAAGCGCGGCCAAACCGCGCCCCCATGAACTTCTTTCCAGAATATCCAGAAGCGAACGAATTGGAGTATCAGGCATGAGAGCATTCACCATTTCCCTGACCCTTTTGGCTGCAATCGGTCTCTCCGCTTGCGGAACGACGACCGGTGAGCGTGCCGGCAGCGCCGCCCTAGCGGGCGCCGCAGGCGGCGCCCTCATCGGGTCGCTGAGCGCCAATGCGGGTAGGGGCGCGCTGATCGGAGCAGGTGTCGGGGCGCTCGGCGGCTATCTCTACGACCAGCACCAGAAGGGCAATATCGACTAGTCGTGGCGGCGGACTCTCCGCCGCCGGGAGGCGCCACGGTCCGCGTGGCGCCTCGATCGTGATTCGTCCTCTTTTGCCGTCTGTTCGACACCCGCCAGCGCATCCGACGGCGCAATGATGGTCGGGAGTTTTCCGCGCGAGTTGCGGCAGGTAATGATCGACCTGTCTCCGTCCCTATTGATCTGCCTTTTCATAGCTGGGTTCCCGCACGTCTACCTGCCCAAGGGCCTCATGCATCGGGGGTTCAACCGCCCCGACATGCGGAGTGTTACCCGGGCCTCCCTGATCGGCGTTCCGCTTTCCCCGTGCTCCTGCGGTGTCATTCCCACCGCGCTGTGCCTGCGCAGGGATGGGGCCTCAAAAAGGGTGCCACAACGGCCTTCATGATCAGCACGCCCCAGATCGGCGTGGACTCCATCTTGGTCAGCGCGTCTTTTCTCGGCTGGCCCTGCGCACTGTTCAAGCTCGCCGCGGCGTTCGTCATCGGGCTCATTGGCGGCGCGCTGGTGAACTGATTCACCGCGCCGTACCCGTCCACGTGCGGGGTCGACGAGGCTCATCCGGAGCGGATGGCGGCTGGCGGCCGGGTCGCCGTGCTGCGCTATGCCCTGTTCGATCTGCTGGCGACTATAGACCTCTTGATCATCGCGGGCGTGCTGGCGGCTGCCTTTGTCACGGTCGTCCGGCCGACGGGCTATCTCGCCGGTCTGGGCTGGACCCAGGGCATTGCCGGGACGCTGATGGTACTCGCCATCTCCGTTCCGCCCTCCGTATGCACGACTGGGTCCGTGCCGATCGCCGCCTCGCCCATCGCCGCGGGCATGACAGCGGGGACGGCCCTGGTCTTCCTCGTGGCCGGACCCGCCACCAACGTGGCGACCCTGGGAGCGGTGTACCGCACCCAGGGCGGTCGGGTGCTGGCGCTGTACCTGGGCACGGTCGCGTTCATGAGTATCTCGCTGGGCTTGCTGTTCGATTCCCTGCTCTCCGGCGTACGGCCTACCGATGATCTGCAGCCGCACGGCGTGGATTGGATCGGCACTCCGGCAGCCATCGCGGTGACCGTCCTGCTGACGTACCTGGTGTTGCGCCGCGTGGGCGCGGTCCCGGACGAGCGGCGAACGCGCGCTGCGGACGAGCAGGGCGTCACGCCGAAGGTGGAGGGCATGTCATGCCAGCACTGCGTGGCCAGCGTGAAGAGGTCCCTCGAAGGGCTGGAGGCGGTGGA
This sequence comes from uncultured Chromatiaceae bacterium, assembly GCA_964395315.1. Taxonomy (GTDB): domain Bacteria; phylum Pseudomonadota; class Gammaproteobacteria; order Chromatiales; family Chromatiaceae; genus CAVORB01. The sequence goes on from CAYNBI010000008.1 coordinate 36,852, forward strand.
TGAGGCCTCCCCCAATCTGGTTTCGGGTCTGGTGCGGGTACGGAGAGACCGCCTCGATGCCAGTGAGCTGGTGCGGGCGGTGGAGCAAGCCGGGTTCCAGGTCTCCGGCACCCGTGATGCCTGACGCAGTGCCGGTCTCATGAGGTTGACGAGGGCGAGTGCATCCACTAACTTTCGTTGCAGGCTTCAGCCCATCAGACGACAGGGTTCCACGCCACGCAAGGAAAGTGTCATCCGCCATCCCCGCTCTGGAGCCCATCCGGGGCCGATCCGCGGGATCTGATCGCTCAGCCCGCCCCGTCCACCGGTCGGTGCATTGTGGCGGCGTCTCCCCTGGTCCCCTCCCGATGATCCCTTGTCCTCCAGGCCCGCCCGACGGCGGCATCGCGGCGGAAATCGGTCTTTCCCGGTCTGTTCTCCTGGCCAGTCGCGCTGAATCGCCGCCGAACACGGCACGCGCATGCCGTTCGCCATCGTCCGACTTGTGCGTTGGTCGTGCGAAGGCGCTGGATCGATCAATGCACACCTGTACGAGAGTGAGCGATGAGGATCTACGTAGGTAACCTGCCTTACAGTGTCACCGATGACGAACTGCAGGAGATGTTCTCCGAGTTTGGCGAGCTGACGAGCGCAGAGGTCGTCAAGGACAAGTTCTCCGGCCAGTCCAAGGGGTTCGGGTTCGTGGACATGCCGGACAACGCGGACGCGGAAGAGGCGATCAGATCTCTGAACGACCAGCCAGTGCAAGGACGCAAGCTCACGGTCAACGAGGCCAGGCCGCGAGCGGAACGCCCGGCGCGGCGCTTCCGTTAAGGGCGGAAGAGGTTCTTGGCGTGCGGCCCCGTGGTGGTGGGCCGCGCGTTTTTTCACTTCAGTCGATTCCCAGTTGCGCCCAGAGCGCGTCCACCCGCGACTTGACCCCCTCGTCCATGCGGATCGGGCGGCCCCATTCGCGTTGCGTCTCGCCCGGCCACTTGCTGGTGGCGTCGAGCCCGATCTTGGAGCCCAGCCCCGACACGGGGGAGGCAAAGTCCAGATAGTCGATCGGCGTGTTCTCCACCAGCACCGTGTCACGCGCCGGGTCCATGCGCGTGGTCATGGCCCAGATCACGTCTTTCCAGTCGCGGGTGTTCACGTCCTCGTCAACCACGATGACGAACTTGGTGTACATGAACTGCCGCAGGAAGGACCACACCCCCATCATCACCCGCTTTGCGTGGCCAGGGTATTGCTTTCGCATGCTGACCACGGCGAGCCGGTAAGAACAGCCCTCCGGAGGCAGGTAGAAGTCCAGGATCTCGGGGAACTGCTTCTGCAGGATGGGCACGAAGACCTCGTTCAGGGCTACGCCCAGAATGGCGGGCTCGTCAGGCGGGCGGCCGGTGTAGGTGCTGTGGTAGATGGGGTCGCGGCGGTGGGTGATGCGCTCGATGGTGAAGACGGGGAAGGTGTCGACCTCGTTGTAATATCCCGTATGGTCGCCGAAGGGACCCTCGGGCGCGGTGTCCTCAGGTTGGATATGGCCCTCCAGCACCAGCTCCGCGTTCGCCGGCACCTGCAGGTCCGATCCCTGGCAGGCCGCCAGCTCGGTGCGGCTGCCCCGCAGCAGGCCGGCGAAGGCGTACTCCGACAGGCTGTCCGGAACCGGTGTGACCGCACCCAGGATGGTGGCCGGGTCGGCCCCGAGCGCGACCGCGATGGGGAAGGGTTCCCCCGGGTGCGCGCGCTGCCAGTCCCGGAAGTCGAGCGCACCGCCGCGGTGGGCGAGCCAGCGCATGATGACCCGGTTGCGCCCGATCACCTGCATGCGATAGATGCCGAGGTTCTGGCGCGGCTTCTCGGGTCCCCGGGTGACGACCAAGCCCCAGGTGATCAGCGGGCCGGCATCTCCAGGCCAGCAGGTCTGTACCGGCAGCCGCGAGAGATCCAACTCCTCGCGCGATATTTCTTCCTCCTGGCACGGCGGGCTGCGCCGGACCTTGGGGGCCATGTCCAGCACCTTCTTGAAGATCGGGAGGGTTCGCCACGCCTCCTTCATGCCGCGCGGCGGGTCCGGTTCCTTGAGAAAGGCGAGCAGTTTGCCGACCTCGCGCAGGGCCTCCACCGATTCCTCCCCCATCCCGAGGGCAACCCGCTTTGGAGTGCCGAACAGGTTCCCCAGGAGAGGGATGTCCGACCCTTTCGGCCGCTCGAACAGAAGTGCTGGACCGCCTGCCCGCAGGGTGCGGTCGCAGATCTCGGTGATCTCCAGGTAGGGGTCGACCACGACCGGAACGCGCTTGAGCTCGCCCCTTTGCTCCAGCTGGCCGATGAAGTCGCGCAGGTCTTGGTATTTCATCGCTGTTCCCGGGTTCCTCGCGCTGGACCGGCGCGTTGGTGATGACAAGCGTGCGCCTAGTTGCCGCGTCTGAGGTCGGTAGGTGATCCGGGAGCGGCCACAGGATGAGCCGAAACCAGGCGGCGGACCGCTCGCGCCAATGTCGGACGGGATGCCCCAGGGTCAGCCATCCCCGCACCCGCCCATGTTAGTCGAAGCCTCTCCCATCGAACACTACCAGCATGCGCTTGATTCGCCGAAATTCGAGCGTGAACAGCTGGGCGATCCACATTGTTCGGTCCGCCTTCCCGTACTCGTAGAAAGCGGCCGCGGAATCCGAGTTCTCCGTCAGGCTTGCGATCCTGCATACGGATGGTTCAGGTGGGTCACGCCGGAGATCATCCAGATACTCCGCGGCTGAGCGATAGGAATGGAGAGTTCCGGTAAAGCTCAAGTCGCTTGCGAGCAAGGGGGCCATGCCGTCGACGTCGCCCCCGCAGAAGCACCGAAGGTACGCTTCGACGATGTCTTGCTCGGTCACGGCAGATGCCTTTTCGAGGTAGGGAGAGATTCCGGTAGACGAGACCGTAGCCCCGGGCCGTGTGCGACGGGCGTTGTGCCCGAAGACGTGTGAGTGTCGATGCTGTCCTTGACTGTATTGGCTGCCTTCACCTAGCTGAAAAGCCGGTTCGCGGTTCGTCTGAACCAACCCTCATGCTGGCCGAGCATCTCCTTTACAATGGTCGAATAGTCCTTGTCATCGTTCTTGATGTGGTTCGTTAACCAGATTTGCAGCATCGACATCAGCTTACGGCTAACGTCTTTTCCGTTCTCGTGCTGTTCAACGAGCTTGTCCAGATGAGCGACAAACGAGTCGTGAACGGTTTTATGTGTTTCAGACAAAGGATAGCCAGAGCTCTCCATCAGGTCCTCTTCAAACGTGAAATGAGTCAGGGTGTAATCGCGTAGCCCGGCTAGCACCTCGGATACTTTATCGTGATCCTTTTCGAGGTGCGCGGAATGAAGGTCATTGATGTAATCCACGATTCTCTGGTGCTGGCGATCGATGATCTCGATGCCTACGGATAGGGACGGGTCCCATGACCAAAAGCTCATCGTTGATCTCCTCTCCTCAAGCGAGAACGAAGCGAACTGTTGCGATCATGCGTTCTGTGGTGTCGCCTGGTCAGCGGCTCGGACAGCCGGTGTCCTCCGGTTTCCGGCCACCGGATCGGGCGGCGGACCGGCGAGCCACGCCCTCGGAATTGATCCGCGATCTCCTTCAGGTGTAATGCCGACCAAGAAGGCCCGCCCCTTCGCTTCGCGGCGGCTCGCGCAGGCCTGCTCGAACACGGGACGTGGCTTGGCCAGCGGAGGGCGCTGCGCGTCAGGCTTCCCGCGCAGCCGTTGCAGCGGCTTGGCGCCCGCAGCGAGGCGTTGGATGAAAGCCCGCTCGCGGTAGACGGCCCCGCACCGATCCGCGGGCGAGGTGACGTGCAAAGCCTCCCGGCAAGATGACGAGGGTTCTAGCCATCGGTCGAAGGATAGCCTGCGGGCCGTGGTTTGCAAGACTGAAACCGCCTGCTGTACGCGGGCAGTCCCCATCCCTCGCGCTGCATGCGAGAATGCCCGAGGTTTGGACCGTCAATTCCCGGGGGACTCTGTGCCGGGTAGACTGCTTTTCCAGCCTTTGCAGCCCACCGCGCCTCGTGGAGGAGAGAACGTCATGAATCAATTGAAGACGGCCAAAAACAAAGAAAACGTGTTCTGGCTGACAGGGGTGCTGTTTTTTGTTTTGCTAGGATCAGGCGTAGCGAGTATTTATTTCCTTTATCAACTCAATGATGATCTTAAAGATGTGGTCGAGCAGGAGATACCCATCACGGAGATGATAACCCGCATCACGATGCACAAGCTGGAGCAGACGTACTGGTTCGAACGGGGCTTGCGCCACGCTGAGATTGCTGCGCGCGGGCAACCGAATGATGAAACGAATCTGCGGCTGCTAAACGAGGCGAGAACCAGATTCAAGGAGATCGCGGTCAAGATAAATGCGGAAATCAACAGCGCCTCGAGCATGAGCCTTGAAGCCCAGCAGCGGGCTCACGGCGAGCACATGGGAGCCGCACTCGGTGACATTGAAAGATCCCTCAGCTCAATAAAGGAGGAGTACGCCAGCTACGTTACGCGTGCCGATGATCTGTTTGATCTGTTTGCAGCCGGAAAATCCAGCGAAGCCGAAAGTCTGGTCGCGGAAATAGAGGACCGCGAAGACGAATTCAATCAAAGGCTCGAGGCGTTCCTTTTTCAATCCGAAAACGTCACGCGAGACGCGCTGGCGAGCATTGGCGAAAGAGAGGGGAAGGCGATCATCATCATCGCGGTCATTATCAGTGTGGCCCTGCTGTTTACGGCTGCAGCCCTGTTTTTCAAGGCAATCTACGCGGTGTCCCGGAAGGTTCGGTTTTCCCGGGAAGGGCGTTAGGCTGCGCTGACCAATTCAGCGCTTGCCGCTGCGCAAGGCTGTGACGCCAGTTTCGAGCGCGCAAGCGTTTGTAGGCGAAGCGATCCAAAGACCACGCTTCCTGGGGGGCGTGCTGATTGTGGTTGGGACGGCGACAGATCAGCGTCCTCTTGAGGGTCTGGTTTCGGTTCGCATGGCCACGGAACCGGATCCTACATCAGGGCTTCGGCGTTTCGCGTATCTGCTCCTCGAAGGCCTCCTGAACACGCTGGCGCAGTCTGGTCAGTCGGCGCACGGATCCCGCGCGTTTCACCGCCATGCCCAGCGCCCTGTTCTCGGCGACGAGAACGACCAGTCGCCGCCCCCTGGTTACGGCCGTGTACAGCAGGTTGCGCTCCAATAGCGTGTAGTGCTGCGTCGAGAGTGGGATCACCACCGCCGGATACTCGGATCGTTGGCTTTTGTGGATGGTTGTGGCGTAGGCGAGGGAGAGTTCGTCCAGCTCGCCGGCTTCGTACTCGACCTGGCGGCCGTCGTAGTCGACGAAGACCAGCCCCTCCTCCTCGTCGATGCGGGCGATACGGCCGATGTCGCCATTGAAGACCTCCTTGTCGTAATTGTTGACGGTCTGCATGACCTTGTCTCGCGGGGCATAGGTCCAGCCGAAGCGCGTGATGCGCGGGTGGCCGTCCGGATTTAGCCGTTCCTGCAGCTCGATGTTCAGGGAACGGGCTCCGAGCCCGCCTCGATTCATTGGGGTTAACACCTGGATGTCGTTGATGGGGTCGAGCCCGAAGCGCCGGGGAATGCGTTCGGTGACGACCGTTATCAGGCGCTCGTGGATCAGCACCGGCGTGTCGCACCCGATCAGGTAGAAGTCGCTCTCGGAATCCTGTCCGGTCAGACGCTCGGGCATCAAGCCTCGATTGATCCGGTGCGCGTTGACGATGATCCGCGAGCTGGCCGCCTGGCGGAAGATCTCGGTCAGACGCACGGTAGGTACCGTTCCGGAGTCGATCAGGTCTTTCAGCACGGCGCCGGGTCCCACCGAGGGGAGTTGGTCCACGTCCCCAACCATCAGGATGGCCGCATGGTCAGGCACCGCCCGCAGGAGCTGGTTCATCAGGGCGACGTCGACCATGGAGACCTCGTCCACCACCACCAAGTCCGCGTCGAGGGGTGAGTACTGGTCCCGCTTGAAGCCCATGATCTGGGGATCGAACTCCAGCAGACGGTGGACCGTCTTGGCCTCCGCCCCGGTGGACTCCGATAACCGCTTGGCGGCGCGCCCGGTGGGCGCGCACAGGAGCACCGAAGCCCCCTTCGCGCGCAGGATGAGCAGGATGCTGTTGACGACCGTCGTCTTGCCCACGCCGGGACCGCCGGTCATCAGGGTCACCTTGGCGTTGACGGCGCTCATCACCGCCGCGCGCTGGGAACCAGATAGCTCGAGTCCAGATGCACCCTCGACCCAGCCCAACGCGGTGTCCGCTTCGATGTGACCCCAGCTCGGTGGGCTTCGCTGCAGGCGGGCGATGCTCAGGGCCACACCCCGCTCCGCCCGCTGCAATGGGGTTAGGAGCAGGGCGCGGACGCCATCGATCTCCTCCTCGACCAGGTTCTCCTCCGTGAGCTCACACGCCACCGCCTGCTCGATCAAGGGCTGCGGGATCGCGAGGAGATTGGCCGCCGTCTCGACCAGATTCTCGCGGTAGGCCGCGCAGTGCCCGTCGCCGGCGATCTCCTGGAGCGCATGGCGCACCCCGGCGCGAGCCCGTATCAGGGAGTCCCGCGGGATGCCGAGCCTCTGCGCTATGGCGTCCGCGGTCTTGAAGCCGATGCCGTGGATGTCCAGGGCGAGCCGGTAGGGGTTCTCCCGGACCTTCTCGATCGCCGCGTCGCCGTAGGTCTTGAAGATGCGCACGGCGCGGGCGGTGCCGACGCCGTGGGACTGCAGAAAGACCATGATCTCGCGGATCACCTTCTGCTCCGCCCACGCCCTGGTCACCCGCTCCCTGCGCTTGGGTCCGATGCCGTCGAGCTCCAGCAGGCGGTCCGGATGGTCCTCGATGACGGCGAAGACCCGCTCGCCGAAGGCCCGCACCAGCTTGCGGGCGAAGTGGGGACCGATGCCCTTGACCATGCCCGAGCCCAGGTACTTTTCGATGCCCTCCAGGGTGCCGGGTGGGGCGACGCGCAGGGTCAGTGCCTTGAATTGCAGCCCGTGCTGCCGGTCATTGACCCATGCGCCGTCACAGTCGACGTATTCGCCGGCGGTAACGCTGGCCGCTGAGCCGACCACGGTCACCAGGTCGCGCTGGCCGCGGACCTTTACGCGCAGCACACAGAAGCCGCTTTCCGGGCTGTGGAAGGTGACCCGCTCGACCGATCCCGAGAGGCGCTCGGGGTGCGCGCCCTGGCCCGATCCGGGGTACTCGCCGCGACTCATTGCTCCGCGACCGGCGGTGAACCGGGTCTTCCGGCGCCTCGCTTGGGGTCAGCTTCCCTTCTTCGGGATGAACAGACGAATGCCGTTCTGGTCCGCGCGGCCCTCCGCTCGGGAAACGTCCGCATCCGCGGGGAGGGGTAGGGTCCAGAAGAAGCTTCCGAAGCTGAAGCTACCCTGTCCCGAGCCAACAGAGGACTGGCGGCGTTCGAACACCAGCGCGCCGTCTCGGACCTGCATCTGGATCTCGCTCGGTGCGATCCCGCGGAGCGCCAGCTCGATCAGGTACCCGCCCGGCACCTCGCGGCTGTTGACGCCGTAGGACCAGGCTCCGCCAACAGATTCTTGACCGGGTTGGCCGGCATAGGCTGCGGGTGGTCCGTAGAGAGGCATGGTGTATTGGTGGGAGTGAAAGTAGCTATGCCCCTGCGGATAGCCCCAATCGGGCGAGCCCCACGCGGCGGGCAGGGCGAGCACGAGCAGAACGGCGAGCATGGTGGGCTTGGCGGTCACGGCGGAAGGCCTCTGGTGCGATGGATCTAGGGTCTCGCGCGCAACGCGAGCGGATGATTGAAGCATACCCTACGGGCGTCGGACCGGCGTTCCGCCGGCTCACGCGAGACCTCGCCGCGAACGAGGTCAGGGGCCGGTCGGGCACTTGATACGGCGGAACAGCTCCCGCCGGGAGATCTCCTTCTGCAGCGGGCAATCGCGCCTGGCCTTTTCCATGTTCGCGTCGCGGGTGCGGATGACCTGATTCCATGCCTCGAAAACCGCCGCCGCGTCCCGGTAGGGCTCCAGATCGAGGCAGATCGGCTGAATCAGATAGTGCCCGAGGGCGGGGTCGAAGTTCAGGTGTGCCTGCTGCGGCTGTCCGAGCAGCACGAAGTCCAGCCGCGGGCCGAGCACCAGGTAGTCGACTCCCTCACGCTCGTCCGCGGACCAGCCGCCCGGGATCTCCAGCGGCGGCGTATCGTCCGGAAACAGCAGGCGCGCGAGCATCCAGGGGGTGAGCAACACCAGCACCCGCCAGCCCTCGATCCGGCGCAGCGCCCGGAGCTGGATGCCGAGCGCCGCGTTCACCATGGGGTCGCCCGTCAGCTGGTCGCGCAGGATCGCCTGGTGCGTTCCGACCACGGAGCGAGCCAAGGCCTCGTCGTCCCTGAGTGCCGGGGGACAGATTCTCCAGTCGCGGTCAGTCATGACCCTCGGTCCACGGGGAGGAGGCGTGCGATTTGCCCGCCCAGGGTGCGGTAGAGGAGCAGCTCACAGTGGTCTTGGAGATCACGGGCGAACCGCGGTACCCAGGGCCTGAGATGGTCGTCCTCGAGCTCCCGGAGCAACTCCCCGCCGTCCTCCTGCTCGGCGAGCCATGCGGCGCACTCCAACATGGTTCCGAGATAGTCCGGCGGCGCGTCTCTTGCCTGGAGCCCGGCGCGGCGGTAGAGGCTCGCCAACGCCGCGGTGCTCGTGCCGCCCATCTGTCCCTGACGGTAGGCGGACTCGAAGGGCGGACACGCCGTGGTGGGCCACCCATTGATGAACAGACGCGTGTGCTCCCCCTGCCAGCGCTCTAGCGTGAGCCCCTCGAGCTCCGCAATGCACTCCGCGAGCCACGGCGCCCGCGGGAGGAGGTCGCGCAGGGCGTCGAGGGCGTCCTCGGCCGGATGGGCGAGCAGTGCGGCAAGGATTCGCAGTTGCTCGGCTTCCCGGTCCCGCGGCGGTGCCGGGGCGCGTTCCAGGATTGTGTTCTGGGTCATCGGATTTCGGTTCTCGTCAGCGGTGCGCTGGGGCGCGAGGCAGGCAAAGTTCGGGGCGAGGTTGCGTTTGCGGGTTGGGCGTCGTCAGAGAAGGAGAGGCGCTTGCGCGCCTCTCCTTACCCGCCGCCCCCTCTCTCTCGTTGTTCTGTTTGGCCTCTACCAGGGGTAGGCGTAGACCCCCGCGTACATGAAGTAGTGCCGCAGCAGGTAGCCGCCGGCGAGGACGAACACCGACGCGGCAATGATCGGTGCGTGGGTTGTCCAGCCCTTGATCACGCCCTTGAGCTCCAGGAAGAAGGGCACGACGAGGCCGAAGCCGATAAACCCGATCAGCCAGCCGAGATCGGTGAACAGGAGCTCCCAGGAGCGCATCGCTGACTCCGACCCACGCTGCAGGTAGAAGAAGAAGGAAAAGATGATGACCAGCTCGACGGAGATCAGGACCAGGTCGATCCGCTCGTAGAGCACGCGGATATGCTCATCTGCCGCATCCTTGATGACGGTGTACATCAGCAACAGCAGGAACGCCATGGCGGTGGAGAAGGCGGACACGGTGAACAGCAGGGGAACGCCCGGGTTCGCCCACAAGGCCACGGCGGGGAACGACTGCAGCAGCAGGCCCGTGTAGACGGCCACGCCGACGCCGTTGATCACGGCGAGCCAACCGATGAACCTGCGGTACCGCTCGATCAGCTGGCAGAGCTTCACCAGGTGCCCGGAGCCCAGGATGCGGTTGACCAGCGGCAGCTTCTGGAACAGGGGCGTGACGCAGGCGTAGGGCATGGCATAGAGGACCCCCCACACCATCATCCAGAGGATGAACTGGGTGCCCCAGGCGATCCATGCGGTCGGCTGGTTAAACATGGCCAGCGGGTTCAGAACGTGAATCACCGCGAAGTGGTCGAGCAGGTGCCCGAACAGCATCAGCGAGCCGAGGGACAGCAGCACGACGCCGGCGCCCACGCCCCAGAGAACCAGATTGCGATGGGGCTTGAGGTACATGTCGGTGAGGAAGGTCACCGCCAGGGTCGCGGCGCCGAGTCCGCCGGTGTAGAGATAGATGGCGAGCCACCAGGTCCACAGGTCCTGGGTCGAGTAGGTCATGTTGACTTCCATCTCAGCCTCTCCGCTTCAGGTCGTCGATGTAGTAGACGTTGGGCCGGGTGCCGATGTGCGGCATCAGCGGCCGGGCAACCCCGCTGGCCACCATCTGGGCCACCGGGTCTTCCGGGTCGTCCAGGTCGCCGAACATGCGCGCCTCCCCGACGCAGGTCTCCACACAAGCTGGCTTGAGCCCCTGTTCGACCCGGTGGTCGCAGAAGGAGCACTTGTCGACGCTGGGGCTGGTTCGGCGGTAGTCCGATCCGTAGAACTCCCTGCCCTGGGCGACGTCGGAGTAGGTCACCTCCACCCGGGCGTGGTAGGGGCAGGCCATGGCGCAGGCGCGGCAGCCCATGCACCGATCCTGGTCCACCATGACGATGCCGTTGGCTTTCTTGTAGGTCGCGCCGGTGGGACAGACGCTCATGCAGGGCGGATTGTCGCAGTGGTTGCACAGGCGCGGGAAGAAGCGCCGGTGCACGTCGGAACCGACGCCGATCTCCTTGTCGTGAACATAGGTACGCCACTTCTTGTTGTCCCAGACTGGTGTCTGGTTCTCCATCGCGCAGGCGGCCATGCAGGCGTTGCAGCCGACGCAGGTATTGAGATCAATGACCATCGCGTAGTGAGTCATGCTTGGATCCTCCTTACCTTAGGCGCGGGCAACTTTTATAGTGAATTCCTGGGATTTGAACCCGGCCACCACCGGCTCGACCTGGTATGGGATGAGCTTGTTGGTGGCCGTGCCCTCACCCTGGGTGCGGGAGAGCGCCTTGTTCTCGACCCCAAAGGAGGAATAGATGAACAGGGTGTCGGGGTTTACCAGACGGGTGACGTAGGCCCGGCCCGTGGCCTCCTGGCCGGATCTGCTGTTGGTCAGCCGGATCTGGTCGCCCTGCCGGATGCCGAGCTGGCCGGCCCGCGACGGGTGGATCCACACTCCCTTGTAGACGTCGTCCTTGAACTGGTTGACGCCCGCCAAAACCGGATTGTTGCTGTTGGTGGAGCCGTGGGAGACGGTAGGCGTCTTGCCATAGGTGAAGTAGAACTCGTCCTCCGCAAGCGGCGCGGTGGCGGGTTTGCCTTCCCGGTATTCGGGGGCGATCCAGGTCGCCAGCACGCTGAAGTTGGGCTCCATGTGGCCGCCGTCGCGCAGGGACCGCATCAGGCCGCTGAAGAACTCCACCCGGCCGCTGTCGGTCGGCACCGGCATCTTGCGCGGCATGGCATGGTGCTCGAGGATGTGCTGCTTGTCCTGCTCGTGATAGACGCCCTTGGCGCGGAGGACCTGGTCGATCTCCTCGGGCGTGACCCCGAGGCGGTCGGCCGTCTGGGCGAACGAGACCCGCCGGCAGGCGGCGGCGAAGGCCCCCTTCTCGTGGGTCTGACGGGTCTCGGCGTAGGCGGCCTTGACCGGATCGGCCTTGAGGCCGGTGAGCTTCTCCACCCATTCCAGGAACTTGTCCGTGTTGCCGCTGACGATTTCGGTCATCTTGAGCAGGATGTCCGCGGTCTCCTCGGTGTCGTACAGGGAGTCGATGGCGGCGTAGCGGGTTGTCAGCGCCAGATCCTGATTCACTCCATTGCCGTACAGCGTCGGCTCGTCGCGCTCCAGATAGGTGCTGTTGGGCAGGATCACGTCGGCATAGGGCGCGGTGTCGGACGGCAGTACCTCGACCATCACCACGAGGTCCACGTTGTCGTGGCTCAGGACCTCCTTCCAGTAGCTGTCCGGGTAGTAGTGCCGCACCGGGTTGGCGGCGTTGATGATGAAGGCGCGGGTGAGGTAGGGCTCGCCGTCGAACTGGACCTTGCCCTCGACGGACTCGCGCAGCCCCGTGTCGGTCATCACCGGCAGGGCGACGTTGAAGCGGCCGGCCGCCTTCTCCTGGGCGTTCCAGGCCCAGGTCCACCCAGGCTTGCCGTGGGAGAAGTTCTCCCCCTTGGAGACCGCCCCGATAACCATCTTGGCGAAGGCCATGCCAGCCAGGTTGGCCAGCGGTGCGCCCATTTCGTAGCCCTCGTCGACGGCCTTGAACATCTCGTGCGCCTTGTGGTGGACCTCGCCGGAGTTCATCCAGCCGCCCACCGAGTCGATGCCCCCGGTCAGCGCCTGCACCATCGCCTGCACCCGGCGCAGCATCATCACGTTGCCGAAGCGCGCCCCATGCCAGCCGGGATCGACGATGGCCGGGCGGGTGTTGCCGAACTCGCGGGAGATGCGGGCAATGGTCTCGGCGGGCACACCGGTGATCTCCGCGGCCCACTCCGGGGTGTAGTCGGCGAGCTCCTCGCGCTGGGCCTCGAACACGGTCTTGACCTCTCGGCCCTCGACCAGGAGAGGCTCGGGCAGCTTGAGTCCGGGACAATAGGTTCCGGGCGAGATGCTGTTGCGGTTGTCGTTGCTGAACTTCTCCAGCACACGAACCTCGGTGGTGTCTTCGACGGCCACCAGCGGCCGGCCTTCCGCATCCGTGACCAGCCGCCACTCGCCCTGGTCGTCCTTGTGGACCAGGAAGGGCATGTTGGTATGGCGCTTGAGGAACTGGCCGTCGTAAAGGCCCTCGTCCATCATGATCTTCATCATCGCCAGCATGAAGGCCAGGTCCGTGCCGGGGCGGATCTGCACCCACTCGTCCGCCTTGGCGGCGGTCTCCGAGCAGCGCGGGTCGAGTGCCACCACTTTGGCGCCGTTCTTCCGGCCCTGGGCGAAGCGCACCATGCGGCAGGTGGACACCGCCCCGACGGAGGCGTTGTTGGCGACGAAAAGGATGTACTTGGCGTTGTCGAAATCCGGCAGGATCTCGTCATGGATATTGAAGTTGCCGGTGACCATGTCGGTTCCCAGGTGGCCGGTGGTCACGCAGTGCTGCATCGGCGAGGCGACGATGTTGGGAACCTCGTTGGCCATGGCGAAGGGCACTGCCCAGTTCATGTAGAAGACGCAGGAGGTCCAGCCGCCGACCATGGTCCATTCCCAGGGCTTGATCTTGGCAGCCCTGCTCTTCTGGGCGATGTAGTCCCAGGCCTCCTCCCAGGTGGCGGAGCGGAAGGCGTACTCGCCCCGCTTGCTCCCCTCCACCCGGATCAGGGGCGTCTTGATACGGTCGGTATCGTAGGTCTGGCGCAGGCCCGCCTGGCCGCGGGCGCAGATCTTGCCGCGGTTCAAGGTCGAGTTGGGGTTGCCGTCGAGCTTGACGATGCGCTTCTCGCCGTCCTTTGTGCGGGTGGTCACCCGCAGGTTGCACAGCGACGAGCAGAAGTTGCAGATGCTGTAAGAGACGTCCTCGCGCTCCTCGTCCTTGGCGATGGCTTTGCCGAGCATGCCGCCTGCTGGAGTAAGAAGACCGAGGGAGGCGGTGCCGTAGCCGGTGGTTTTCAGAAACGCACGGCGAGACAGGCGTGGGAAGGTCCAGGCCATCGAGATCCTCCGGTGGTTGATGCTGCCCCGGTGTTACGGCGACCGGGACCTTACTTGTAATCGTTTGCCCTGGTTACAGCATCGTGCGGGCGGGCAGAGAGTTAGTCTGCGGCCTAAAGCGATATCCCATCCGGGTGTCCAGAGTCGTTGATAATTGTCAATGGGTCTCTTCTTGCTTTTGGGTGCCGGCGTCAAACCCTGGGCCGCCAGATCCTCGCCAACCGCAGCGCGCTGAGCTACCGTTAAGGGCCGCTTAACCACTTTCGCCTCCTATCCAACAGGGCCTATTCGCCGCATCCACATGACCGCCAGCTATGACCTGACCTATCGCGTTCGTCCGACCTCTCCCGAGGCGCACCTGTACACCGTCGAGCTTGCCATCGCGCGGCCGCCCGAGGGGGAGATGATCCTTTCCATGCCGGCCTGGATCCCGGGCAGCTACATGATTCGGGATTTCGCCCGCAACGTCGTCGCGATCGAGGCGCAGGATGCCGCGGGCAGTCTGGCCCTGGCGAAGCTGGACAAGCAAACCTGGCGATTGCCCCATCGCGCTCAGCCGACGAGCGTCCGCTGCCGGATCTACGCCTGGGAGCTGAGCGTGCGCGCCGCGCACCTCGATACCACCCATGGCTACTTCAACGGCCCCAGCCTCTTCCTGCGTGTGGAAGGCATGGACGCCGTGCCCTGCAGGGTGGAGATCGAGCGGCCGGAGGGCGAGATCTACGCGGACTGGCGGCTGGCCACCAGCCTGCAGCGGCTGGATGCCGAGCCCTGGGGGTTCGGTGCTTACCGTGCCGATGACTACCAGGACCTGATCGACCATCCGGTGGAGATGGGCCGCTTCACCCTGATTCCCTTCGAGGTGCGCGGCGTGCCGCACCGCATGGCCATCACCGGACGCCATCGGGCGGACGAGGCCCGGCTCCAGCGGGACCTCGCCCGGATCTGCGAGGCTCACGCCCGCCTGTTCGGCGAGTTGCCCGTCGACCGCTACCTCTTCCTCACCACCGCCACCGGCGACGGCTACGGCGGCCTCGAGCATGGCCACTCCACCAGCCTGCTGTGCAGCCGCAACGAGCTTCCGGAGGCGGGTATGGACAGGCCGAGTGACGGCTACCGGCGCTTCCTCGGCCTCTGCAGCCACGAGTATTTCCACCTGTGGCACGTCAAGCGCATACGCCCGGCGGTCTTCATGGAAAACGGCCTTGCGCGGGAGGTCCACACGCGTCTGCTGTGGGCCTTCGAGGGCATCACCTCCTACTACGACGAGCTGGCCCTGGTGCGCAGCGGATGCATAGACGAGCAAGGCTACCTGGAACTCCTTGCCCAGACCGTCACACGGGTCATGCGCAACCCCGGCCGATTGATCCAGACGGTCGCCGAGTCGAGCTTCGATGCCTGGACCAAGTTCTACAAGCAGGACGAGAACGCCCCGAACGCCATCGTCAGCTATTACGGCAAGGGGGCGTTGGTGGCTTTGGCGCTCGATCTCACGATCCGTTTGCAGACCGAAGGGGCCAAGTCCCTGGATGACGTCATGCGCGCCCTGTGGGAGCACCACGGCCGGCCGGGCGTAGGAGTCGCGGAGCGCGGCGTGGAGGCTATGGCGGCAAGGGTGACGGGACTCGACCTGGATGGGTTTTTCGCCCTGACCCTGGACTCGACCGTGGACCTCGACCTGGCCCCACTGCTCTCCCCTTTCGGCGTCGGGCTGCGCATGCGCGCGATGCGGGACCCCAAGGATCTCGGCGGGCTGGTCGACGAGCTCGAGCCGCAGGCTGCCAAGCCGACGCTTGGCGTCCGCCTTCTGCCCACCGGGGCGGAGCCGGTCATCGGCGTGGTGCTGAGCGGAAGCCCGGGGGAAAAGGCCGGGCTGGCCGCCGGGGACACCCTGGTGGCGCTCGATGGTATCCGCATCACCCGGGACAATCTGGATACGCTTGTCGCCCGCGTCGAGGCGGGAGCGGAGACCGAGCTCCATGCGTTCCGGCGCGACGAGCTGATGCGGTTTCGCGCACGCCCCGAACCCGCACCCGCCGACACCTGCGAGCTGAGCATCCTTGCCGACGCCCCGGACCATGCGGTCCGCCGCCGCGCCGCCTGGTTGGGTTCGGCGGTCTGAAGTCGAGGGTCCGGGCGCTTCCGTGGAAACCCAGCTCAAGATCGTGCGCAGGCTTGCCGACGGGGAGTTTCATTCCGGCGAGGACCTGGCCGCCGCGCTCGGGATCAGCCGCGCGGCGGTGTGGAAGGCCGTCCACCGGGCCGGGGAGGCGTTGGGCTTGGAAATCGAGTCAGCTCGCGGCCGGGGCTACCGTGTGCGGTCGCCGTTGGAGTTGCTGGATGCGGAAGGCATCCTGAGCGACCTGCCCCAGGCGGCGAGGGGCCAGATCAGCCGGCTCGAGATCCACGACGACATCGACTCCACTAACAGCCACCTGATGCGCGCGGCCCAGGCCGGTGCGCCCTCCGGCACCCTGTGCCTCGCGGAGCGCCAGACCGCCGGCCGGGGGCGGCGGGGGCGCTCGTGGGTATCGCCCTTCGGGTCGAACCTCTACCTCTCGCTGCTTTGGCGCTATCCTTTCGGGCCGGCCCAGCTCGGTGGCCTCAGCCTGGCCGCGGGCACCGCCGTCGCGACCGCGTTGGAGGCCGAGGGGGCGGAAGAAATCGCGCTGAAGTGGCCGAACGACGTGCTGTGGCGGCGGCGCAAGCTTGCCGGCTTGCTGATCGAGGTTGCAGGCGAGACCCAGGGTCCGAGCCTGGTGGTGGTCGGGGCGGGACTCAACACGCGCCTGTCGGGGCCCGAGGCTGCGGCGATCGATCAACCCTGGGCCGACCTCGACGCCGTCCTCGGCCGCGGCAACTACGGCCGCAACCGCCTCGCCGCGAGGCTCGCCGCAGGGCTGATCCGGGTCCTCGACCGTTACGGGCGGGAAGGAATGTCGCCCTTCCTCCCCGATTGGGAGCGCTTCGACCTGCATCGCGGCGAGCCGGTCGAGGTACGGTTTGGGGACCGCTCGACCGTCGGCATCCACGCGGGCATCACCTCAGAGGGCGCACTGCGACTGGAGGTGAACGGCGAGGTCCGGACCTTTCACGCGGGCGAGGTCAGCCTGCGCCCGGCAGTCTGAGCCGCTTCCCGCCGCCGCTGGACATCCACGCTCGCTTCGCGGCCGCGGAGTGTTACGCTAGCGCGGACCAACGCGGCATGACTGTCATACCGGCCTGCTCGAGGACAATCGAACCCTTGCATCTCCTTATCGACATCGGCAACACCAACCTCAAGTGGGCCGGCCTCGAGGGCGAGCGGCTTGGGGAAATGCGGACCGTGCGTCACCATGGTGCCCTGCCGATCGATCTGCACGCCGCCTGGGACGACCTGGAGACCCCCGAGCAGGTGTTGGTCGGAAATGTCGGGGGTGGGGCGGTGGCCGAGGCCCTGGGCCGGGCCTGCCGTTCGCGCTGGGGCAGGGAGCCGATCTTTGTCCGCACGGCGGGGCACAGCCACGGCGTCACCGTGGCATACGAGCATCCCGAGCGGCTTGGCGTCGACCGCTGGCTGGCGCTGCTCGCCGCGCATCAAGTCAGCGCGGGGCCCGCGCTGGTGATCGACGCCGGTACCGCCGTCACCTTCGATCTGCTGCTCGAGGACGGCCGCCACCTTGGAGGACTCATCGTACCGGGCATCGGCATGATGCGTGACAGCCTTCTGTCCCGCACGGCCATCCCGTCGGTCGAGCCGGAAGATACCGATGGACCCTGGACAGCGGATACGGCCTCCGCCATCGCCGCCGGCTCGATCCAGGCCCCGGCTGCCCTGGCGGACCGGCTCTGCGACCGGCTGGCGGAGGAGAGCGCGGCAGAGCCGGAGCTTGTGGTAACCGGGGGCGACGCGGAGCGGCTGCTTCCCGCCATCGGTAGAACTGCCCTTCACGTCCCCGACCTCGTGCTTCGGGGACTCGCCTTGTTGGCGTGAGGAGAGCGTGATGCTGCCCTGGCTTTTCGGTGTCCTGCTGGTGCTGAACCTCGGACTGTTCTACCTCGGCTACCAACGCGAGCGGGCGGCCAACCCCGAGCCGCCTCCTCTGCCCGAAGGCCGTTACGAGATTCAGTTGCTTTCCGAGCTGGAGAACCCTGAACCGGAGTTGCCCGGAAATGAAGGAGCCGAGCAGGATGCCCGTGCCGGCGTCGGGGACAATTCCGCTTCGGGCGCCGAACCCATAGTACGCGAGCCGGATGCCGGCGAGACCGGATCGCCCGAGACCGAGCCCGACGAGGACCCGGTCGAGTCGGGAAGGAATGCGGCCGGGGTCTCGGTTCCCCCCTCCGAAGTGGCCGAAGCGCGTGCTGCGCATGCCCAGAGTCCTGAGTTGGATTCCAACAGGGGAGGGGCAGACGCGGAACCGCCCGGTGTGGGCGAGCTTGGACCAGCGGTTGAAGAGGCAGGCGGGGAAGCGGCGCTGTCCCCGGACGAGTTGGAAGCAGAGCCGACGGAGGGCAGGCTTGAAGGCATCGGCGAGCCCCCCGGCGTCGCCCCCGCTGCGGAGCGACCGCCCGAGTCCGATCAATGAAGGTGCGGGGAGGGAATCCGCGAGAGCGGCCCAGGCGCCGTTGTGCGCTCCAACCGGATACCCTAGAATTTTGGCTCCGAACGCGGCGCAAGCCGATCTCGCTGGCGTAGCTCAGTTGGTAGAGCAGCTGATTTGTAATCAGCAGGTCGTCGGTTCGAATCCGTCCGCCAGCTCCATAAAAACAGATAGTTGAGTAGCCTTTTCTCTCTGACTGCTGCGCTGAAATTAAATTGGTCGCCGCATCGGTCCCCGTGTCTCTGCCACTGGATCGCGCCTAGCAGTGTGACGCGGTGTTGACCGGACCGTGAGGAAGGGCGGGGCTTGCATTCCCGGTGCAAGGGGAAGGATCAGGCGAATCACATTATCCTTGCGTTGTGCTGTTCAAAATAACGAGTGCTTCTCTCCTCTCAATCGCTCTATCAATGAGTCCAAGAATGGACCGAACTCCAGAGCAGAGCAAGCAACCCCTGGGGGAGAAGGCGAAGGGGGCGCTTGCCCTGCCGTTAACGTGCTTTGCGAGATAAGGCGTCCCAGTCAGCCCGCCAAGGTGCCCAAGGATGCGCTGGACGACAGACGGTCGGGCATCGGCTTGTTCTTCTTCGGCTTGTCGCCGCTTTCTGTCTTAGGGCCGGATTGCCGGATGTGGAAGTGGGCGCGCAACCCCCTGCAACGGGCACCCCCGTTGCGCGTAACATCCCGTCATCGCTTACCCCTGAATTTCTACTTTTCCGTGGCTTACGCATTCTTTCCGCGGACGCGTCACGTTCCTCGATCCTGTGGATGACCTGACCTACCGGGACTGGATGGTTTGAGGCGACCGTCAGAATGCACAGCCCAGCCGAGGAGCGGTGATGCCCAAAGGATTCGTTGTGCCGCCGGCCATCGACGCACAGCCGCTACCCTGGCGGTCGTCGCAGGCGCGAGGCGAGAGCGGCGATCAACGAGCGAGGCCTTGCGCGCCCCGTTCTGTGACTGTCTGCTTACCCCTGCCGCACCCCCGGATCTGCGCCATGACGAACTTCGAGACCCTGGCCCGCGGCCTTCGCGCGCGCGGCCCGTAACGTAGACCCGGTGCATCGACAAATCGAAGGGAACAACTCCGAAGCGAAGTCGTGGAGACAAAGCGATGAAAAATTGTTCCGAATGGCCGTGGCGACGCTTTCCGAGAAGCCGACTCGCGTGGTCCGGTTAGCTCAGTCGTGGTTGAACGCCGGAAGCTCGGCGCCGCAGTCTTTGCAGAACTTGGCGTCCGGATCGTGCCCCTCGCTCAAACACTCGTGACAGGTCCGTGTGGTCGGCTTATGGGTAACGCGGCGGGCGGTCATCTCGGCCGTCACTATGCCGGTTGGGACGGCGATGATTCCCCATCCGATCAGCATCATCAGCGAAGCGATGAACTTGCCGAGATCCGTGTGTGGGGTGACGTCGCCGTACCCGACCGTGGTCATCGTCACGATGGCCCAATACACGGCGGTCGGGATGCTGGTATAGCCATTCTCCGGACCCTCGATGACGTACATCGTCGTCCCGAGCAGCAGCACGATCATGAGCACCACGGATAGAAAGATCAGGATCTTGCGGGCACTGGCACGAAGCGCCGACCCGAGCGCGCGGTATTCCGCCACGTAGGCGCCGAGCTTGAAGATGCGGAATACCCGCAGCAGCCGCAGGACACGCACGCCTTGGAAAGCGACCGCGTGGGGAAAGAGCAAGGCGAGATAGCTCGGCAGGAATGCGAGCAGGTCGATGACGCCGAAGAAACTGGCTGCGTAACGCGACGGGCGTCGGACGCACCACAGCCGCGCAAGGTACTCTACCGTGAAGAGCAACGTGAACGCCCATTCCAGACCCCGAAAAAGGTCTCCGTGGCGACTCGAAAGACTCTCTATGCTGTCCATGATCACTACGGCCACGCTGACCAGAATGGCGGCCATCAGGGCAATATCGAAGGCGCGTCCGGCGCGGGTGTCCGCCTCGAAGATGATGGTGTAGAGCGTGAGGCGCAGGCCCGAATCGGGCTTGCCGTAATGCCTCTCAGGTTCAGTTTCGGTTGCGCCAGGACGAGTGCGGCGGTTCATTGGTGTTCCCCTTCAAAGGGTTCAGCGCATCAGGGTCGCGGCCGTACTAAGCGCCGCAGCCGCAGGCCGAAGCGATCAAGGCGTCGAGGTTGCCGCCGCTGGAAGTACCCCCTGGGCCAATGCAGCAGATGGAACCGTCGAGCCCGTCGCTGCACGCAATCGGCTCATCGTTGTTCGAGCAGCTTCCCTTGACGCCTGCATTTGGGCCAATGCCTGTCTCGATGGCATGGGCGATCCCGCAACCCGAAGCGACCGTTGCGCCGGCGGTCACGGCGATGAGGAATAACAGTGCGAGTCGGGTTCGCATGACTTGTCCTCGCAGACGAGAAAGGCGTTTCGGGCACCGCCGATCTTGGCGTATACGGGTGCGAGGCGACAAGGGGGAGCGTTGGTGCAAGGAAAGATCAGGAGATCGGATATGGGTAAACCCGCCCCGACCGGGCGACCTGTATCTGCCGTCCCGTCTTCGAGGTAGCCAAAGCTACTTGGTAGGCGGCGAGAGATGAGCCGCAGACTACCACCCGCTCCTGCTCCAATTCCTGAACCGCCGATCCGCCCGAATGAAAGAGACCCCATCCGTGCGCTCAGGTCCGGCGTCGCTGATTCTCCTCTTCCCGCCCGACCTAGCGGCCTCGGTAATCCTCACACGCTGGGTGATGCGTGTGGTCTATGGAGACTGCCTTCCATGTTCTCGACACGGCTAGAGCGCATCACAAGGCCGCTCTCGCCAGCATTGACGCCTGGGAGCGTGGAGGCGCGCTCGATAAGAGTGTCGGCGGTACCCACCGCGTACAGGTGGAGTGAAAGGGCAGGACCCATAGCTTGGTTCCGCCGAATCCAAGATAGTAGTCGGACGCGTTACCCAACTACGGGATCAAACGGTTTCCCTCCCGGTATGAAGACAACGTTGACACTAAGCTGATGCGGGCTGTAAACGGTTGTGCGGACGAGCAACCCCTTTTTCTTGACGATCGCCTGTTCGGTCATGGTCCGGATCTTGGTTGTGTCGTCGTAGCTGTCCTCGATCTCTTCGTACTCTAGCTTCATGATGCGTCTCGCTCTGGCGATGGGGATATCCGCAACTGTAACCGGTCAAGTGGAGCCTGCAAATCGGCTGCTTCACTATCCATGTGGCGCTTGTTCTCGTCGTGTGTTGAGATTCCGAGAGCTTGGGCTGATGACGCTTTCGTTCTGTTCCGTAGCGAATGCGGATGTCCACATAGCCGCCTCATGGGAAAAGCGCTCCCGGTATGCAAAACCCGGCACCTTGGCCGGGTCTGCTGCGCTATCGGACGGTTTTTGGTTTCAGGCGGTCCTCGTCAGGTGTGTCGCCTTGAACTCCTCCCGCTGCGCCTTGTCGCCGGGGTCGAATCCTGCTGCCGCCATCTTTTCCGTCAGCCACTTCGGCAGGGGACCACGGGAATAGATGTTCTCGGCATTGTCGGGATCGACGTAGTGGGCGTATGCATCAGAGCCGCGTCGCCGGGAACCTGATCGCTTTCCTTTGCCGAGCAAGGCGACGACCTCGTCGACCTGATATCCGCGCTCGGTGATCATCGCGGCGATCTCTTTGGCGAAGTCCGAGATCTCGCTCGCCATCCGCTTCTTGAGTGCGGCTTCGAGCCGCTTGCGCTCGGCTTCCATTTCGGCAAGCTGGCTCTGAATCGCTTGAGCCGACATTTCGCCGCTATCTTGTTTCTTTCGTGCCATTCAAGTACTCCAAAGTCATTTCTTGTGCCTTCGCCCTTTATTGTAGTGATTGAGATTGAGAAAAACACCCGCCCAGTCGCAAATATAAATGCCTGAAGGAAGCTGCAGATGCCATGCGCTGAACTTAATCATTGGGATTGGTTCTCCAAGGCGTCGAGCAACTCAGGCGTATCGCTTCTCGGACTATTCACATGCCGGGAAACCGGGTGCATCGTCCACTGGGTGGGAGCGATGGACTTCAGCATCCTGAGTAGGACGTCCGTTTCCTTGTTTCCGGGATCGAGCCGCGTAGTCCGCATAGGGCAGAATGACCGGCATCCGGTCGGGAATACCACGCGCGAGCGCGTTGGACTCCGTGACGATGATGGTGCAGAACTCCGGGTGCTGGCTGTCCTGCCCGTGCCATCGCTCCCAGAGTCCCGCCATGGCGAAAGGCGCCCGATCCTTTGTCGGATCAGGTCCGGCGCTTTCTCGTGGGTCCGCCTTCCACTCGGAGGGCCTCTCTCCTGAACTCCGGCAAAGGCGGTGCGCGAAGGCGCGGCGGTCCGCTCTCTCCCGCAATCAGGAGGCGGCGAGGGGAGGCGCATCGCGGTCTGCTGAGAGCGGACTATGCTGATGCCTACGCGGAGCACACCCGCCGGCGAGAGACCTGTCCTCCCGGGTCCTCGGTTGACACATGGCAGGACGCCAGGTTGCTTGCGGACGCGGTGTGAAGGCGGGACAGAAGGCGGTCGTCAGGTCTTCGGCAGGTACCGCGGACAACGCAACATCTTCCATCGGCTTTTTGCCCGGAGAAATGTTATGAGCGTGACGAACAGTATGTCCGGAACAAACGTGCACGAGGTCGCTGACGGGATCTATCGCATCAATACCCCCGTCGTCGTCGACGGCGGATTCTCGTTTAACCAGTACCTCATCGTCGATGATGAACCGCTGCTCTTTCACACGGGTTTGAGAAAGATGTTTCCGCTGGTGCGTGAAGCGGTTGAGAGCATCTTGCCTGCGGACAAGCTTCGCTACATCGCCTTTTCGCATGTGGAGGCGGATGAATGTGGTTCGCTCAACCAATGGCTTGAGGCCGCGCCCTCGTCTGTTCCCCTGTGCGGCAACGTTGCCGCGATGGTGTCGATCAATGATCTTGCAGACCGCGCACCGAGGGCCCTCGCCGACGGGGAACTGCTGAAACTTGGCTCGCATTCCGTGCGTTGGTACGACACGCCGCACCTTCCGCACGCGTGGGAGTGCGGGTTTCTGATGGAGGAGCAAACACGCACTTTACTCTGTGGCGATTTGTTCACGCAGGGCGGAGCGGACCTGCCGCCGGTCACGGAGTCAGACATTCTCGCGCCGAGTGAGGCTTTCCGGCACGCCATGGACTACTTCTCTCACACGAGGAACGCACGTCTGATGCTGGAGCGATTAGCATCAACAAACCCGGTAACGCTCGCCTGTATGCATGGCAGTGCGTGGCGGGGTGACGGAGGGAGCCTTCTGCGGGCACTCGCCGATCAGCTGGATGCATGACGACGGTACTTGTCGGCAGAAGGGCGCCCAGCTTTTTTCAGGCAGCACCCTGCTGTCGAAACTCCGGTTTCCGACGGCTCCAGGGATGAGCGGGGAGACGCCTCCTGAACACCCGTGACGCCGATCCGCGATGGCCGACGAGGACAGGGTATGAATATCAACTTCACGAAGAAAGAGTACGCGACCCTGGTCGAGATGCTGCTGATGGCCGACTGGGTGCTCCA
>CAYNBI010000009.1:0-56626 GCA_964395315.1 uncultured Chromatiaceae bacterium
TCGCCTCAGAGCGACGACTGCTGACCAGTACTCCGGCTTCCCCACCGCGCACGCCGTCCGCGTCTGTGCTTCCAAAGGCATGCGGACGGTTGCAGCTTCTTTTTCAGAACCCCCGGCAAAAAAGGCGGAATCACCGGTCTCGGCAAACAGCCTCGCTTCTCAATCGCGGGCGTTCCCGACGGGCCAGACTCTATCTCGGGGAGCCAGGCCGCACCCATCATCGAGACAGCCCACCCAGACCAGGGACCAGTATGACGGCCGTGCGGCGTCAGAATGGGTGCCGATGCCGGCTCTCTCGGTTTCACTGCCTGATCTTGAGCGAGATCACGTTCCGGTAAGCATTCACTTCGTCGAAGAAAAAGAAAACCCTAATATTACGAATTTCCTACGATCAAGAAGATTCCGCTCCTACCTGGATGAAGACCCTCTCCCCCGGACCCTCCGCCTGGCCCGCCCGACTGGATCTGTTGCAGAGCGCGTCGGGGCTGTTCCTGGCCCTGTTCATGTGGCTGCATATGGTCTTCGTCTCCTCGATCCTGCTGGGCAAGGATGCCTTCTGGACCGTTGCCCGCTTCTTCGAGGGCTACTTCTTTTTCGGGCGCGGATTCCCGGCGCTGGTGTCCGCGTTCGTCGCCGCCGTCTTCCTGATCATCGTGCTTCACGCCGCCCTGGCGCTCCGCAAGTTCCCCGCCAACTGGCTTCAGTACCGCGCCTTCTGGCAACACAGCCGGACCATGCGCCACGGCGACACCACCCTCTGGTTTGTCCAGGTGATCACCGGCTTCGCCATGTTCTTCCTCGCCTCGGTGCACCTGTACCTGATGATGACGCGGCCGGAGCTCATCGGCCCTTACGCCTCCGCCGACCGGGTCTGGACCGAACGCATGTGGCCCCTGTACCTGACGCTGCTGTTCGCGGTCGAGCTCCACGGCGGGATCGGGCTCTACCGGCTGGCGGTCAAGTGGGGCTGGTTCGAGAGCCCCGATCCGGACCGCACCCGGGCTCGGCTCAAGGGCGCCAAGTGGGCCCTGACCGTCTTCTTCATCGCCCTGGGGCTGGCGTCCCTCGCGGCCTACGTCAAGATCGGCATCGAGCACGCCCCGAACGCGGGCGAGCTCTACACCCCGGCCTGGGCGGGAGAGGGGCCATGAGAATCCTCTACACCGACGTGCTCGTGATCGGCGGCGGTCTAGCGGGACTGCGCACGGCCATCGGGGTGAAGCGGCGCGGACTCGACACCCTGATCCTGTCGCTGGTGCCGGCCAAGCGCTCGCACTCGGTCGCGGCCCAGGGCGGCATGCAGGCGAGCCTCGCCAGCTGCGTCAAAGGCGCCGGCGACAACGAGGACGTGCATTTCGCTGACACCGTGCGCGGCAGCGACTGGGGCTGCGACCAGGTCGTCGCGCGCATGTTCACCCACATGGCGCCCAAGGCCGTGCGCGAGCTGGCCGCCTGGGGAGTGCCTTGGAACCGGGTGCGCAAGGGTGCGCATGGCGCCGTGATCAACGGCGAGCGGGTGACCCTGATGGCGCCCCAAGAGGCCAACGGGCTCATCACCGCGCGCGACTTCGGCGGCACCAAGAAGTGGCGCACCTGCTATACCTCCGACGGAACCGGCCACGCCATGCTCTACACCCTCGGCGACCGGGCCATCGCCGAGTCGATCCCGGTGCACGAGCGCATGGAGGCACTGGCCCTCATCCACGACGGCGCCCGTTGTCAGGGCGCGGTGGTGCGCAACCTGGTGAGCGGCGAGCTGAGCGCCTACCTGGCCCGGGCCACCGTGATGGCCACCGGCGGCTACGGTCGCATCTACGGCGTCTCGACCAACGCCGTCATCAACGAGGGCATCGGTCAGGCCATCGCTCTGGAGACCGGGATCGCCCGGCTCGCCAACCTGGAGGCGGTGCAGTTCCATCCGACCGCCATCGTCCCCGCCGGCATCCTGGTGACCGAGGGCTGCCGCGGCGACGGCGGGCTCCTGCGGGACAACGACGGACACAGGTTCATGCCCGACTATGAGCCGGAGAAGAAGGAGCTCGCCTCCCGCGACGTGGTCTCGCGCCGCATGGCCGAGCACATGCGCTCGGGCAAGGGCGTTCCGGGACGCTTCGGCGACCACCTGTGGTTGGACATCACGGTGCTGGGACGCGCTCACATCGAGAAGAACCTGCGCGAGGTCAAGGACATCTGCCAGTACTTTCTCGGCATCGACCCGGCCGAGAAGTGGATCCCCGTGCGGCCCACCCAGCACTATTCGATGGGCGGCATACGCACCGACCACCGGGGCGAGAGCCCCTGGCTGCGGGGCCTGTTCGCCTGCGGGGAGGTTGCCTGCTGGGACATGCACGGCTTCAACCGCCTGGGGGGCAACTCGGTAGCGGAGACCGTGGTCTCGGGCATGCTGGTCTCGGAGTACGTGGCGGACTTCTGCGCCGCGCCGGAAGGCGAGCTCGACGTCTCCACCGCGCTGGCCAAGGAGTTCCTCGACCGCGAGCAGGCCAAGCTCGCCGGACTGCTCGACACCAAGGGCAGCGAGCACCCGGTGGCGCTGCGCAAGCGCATGGAGCGGGTGATGATGACGAAGGTCGGCCTGTTCCGGAACGGTCCGCACCTCTCGGAGGCGGTGGACGAGCTCAAGGACCTGCTCCAGCGCAGCGGCAAGGTGGGCGTGTGCTGCCGGCATCCGGCCGCCAATCCGGAGCTGGTAATGGCCTACCGGCTGCCGAAGATGCTGAAGATCGCGCTCGGGGTAGCGATGGGGGCGCTGCGGCGCACGGAGAGCCGCGGCGCCCATTTCCGCGAGGACCATCCAGAGCGCAACGACCGCGACTGGCTGAAACGCACCCTGTTCGCCTGGCCCGGTACGGGGGACGACCTGCCCTCGCTGGAGTACGAGCCACTGGACATCAAGACCATGGAGCTGCCGCCCGGATTCCGCGGATACGGCACCAAGAACATCGTCGAGCACCCGGATACGGCAAACCGCCAGGCGGACGTCGACGCCACGCAGGCCAGGTCCCGCGACCGCTACGCCGTCCAGGAGGCGCTGATGCCCTTCCGCCACCTGCTCCCCGAGCAGTATCGCGCGCACAACGAACGCATTCAGGAGCGGCAGCGATGAGCCGGACCCTGACCTTCAACGTCTTCCGTCACACCCCCGCCGACCCCGATAGCCGGCCGCGCATGGAGCGCTACCGCCTGGAGGAGTCGCCGGGCATGACGCTGTTCATCGCCCTCAACCTGATCCGCGACGAGCAGGACCCGGGGCTCGCCTTCGACTTCGTCTGCCGCGCGGGGGTGTGCGGCAGCTGCGCCATGGTGATCAACGGCAGGCCGGGCCTCGCCTGCCGCACCCTCACGGAGTCCCTCCCGGCGGAGATTACCCTGCTGCCGCTTCCGACCTTCGAGCTGATCGCGGACCTTTCCGTGAACACCGGCAAGTGGATGCGCGCCATGAGCGAGCGGCTGCAAACCTGGGTCCATCTGGCCGGGCAGCCTGACGTCGACCGCCTCGAGGACCCCATGGACCCGGACCTCGCAGAGCACATCTACGAGCTCGACCGCTGCATCGAGTGCGGCTGCTGCGTGAGCGCCTGCGGCACCGCACGCATGCGCGAGGACTTTGTGGGCGCGGTCGGCATCAACAAGATCGCCCGCTTCCGCGCAGATCCCAGGGACCAGCGCGCCGACCCCGACTTCTACCAGGTCATCGGCGACGACGACGGGGTGTTCGGCTGCATGAGCCTGCTCGGCTGTCACGACATCTGCCCGAAGGGCCTGTCTCTCCAGACCCAGATCGCGTTCGTGCGCAGGAAGATGGCCTTGGCGGGACTCCGCGGCGAGACCTAAGCTCCAGCCGCGGCGGCGAAAGCCGGCTGCCCGGCGCTCAAGGATCTGCCGAAGCGCGGATTCAGTCGTCGTCGTCCAGCTCGGGGTCCCAGCCCTCGGCGCGAGCGCGTTCGACGGCCGCCGCGTAGATGCGAGCGTGGCGTTCCCGCAGCTCGGGCGGGAGGCGCGAGGCGAGATGGCCGTACGGCTGCCACGCGGTCGCCACCTGGTCGTACAGGGCCTCGATCCTCTGCACGGTCCAGCCGGCGCAGGTCTCCGTCTCGGGGATGATGCCGAAGACCCAGGCATCGCGAATGATGTTTCCGGTTGGCGTCATCCCACCCTTCGGGGTCTTGTCGATACCCGGGAAAACCTTGTTCTGTCTCATCGCTAACCGCTTCCTGATCTAGATTGCGTAGAATTGTGGCCGATCGAGACCGGGCTCGCCAAGGGCCGCTGCCGGACATCCACCACAAGAGGCAACGCCGAACCATGCGCGAGACGGTCGTGGATCTGATCCGTCACGGTGAGCCCGTGCATGGGCGCCGCTACCGCCGCCACGGAACCGACGGCCGGCAGAGCGGCGACACCCGGCGCCTGCCCTGACCCCCGGTGATCTACCAGATCCTCTCCATCGTCGCGCCCGTGTTCGGGCTGGTGCTGGTCGGCTGGCTCTACGCCCGCCGGCACGGGCCGGACATGTCGGCGGCCAACCGCATCAACCTGGACGTCTTCATTCCCGCCCTGATCTTCGACGTTCTGTCCGGGAAGGATTTCCAGATCGGCCTTTACCTCGACCTGGCCCTGGGCGCGCTGCTGGTGGTGCTGGGCTCGGGGCTGTTCGCGCTCGCGGTGAGCCGGGTCACTGGTGCGGCCTGGCGCACTCTGGTGCCGCCGTCGATGTTCAACAACTCCGGCAACATGGGGCTGCCGCTGGCGGTGCTGGCCTTCGGCGAGCAGGCCCTGCCGGCGGCGGTGGTGGTGTTTCTGGTGGAGAACCTGATGCACTTCACAATCGGGGTCCGCATGCTGGACCCCGGCGCCAGCCTGGCCCGCCTGCTGCGGATGCCCATGGTGATGGCCTGCCTGCTTGGCCTTGGCTTCTCGCTCCTGCAGCTGCACCTGCCGCGGCCGCTGGCCCTGGGGGTCGAGATGCTCGGTCAGGTGTCCATTCCGCTGATGCTCTTCGCCCTGGGTGTGCGCCTCAAGGACGCGGACTGGTCCCACTGGCGGATCGGCATCTTGGGGGCCGGGCTGCGGCCCGTAGCAGGGATTGCGGTCGCCCTGCCGCTGCTGCTGGTGCTGCCGCTGGAAGAATCACTGGCGCGCCAGCTGGTCCTGTTCGCAGTGCTGCCGCCCGCGGTGCTCAACTACGTGCTGGCTGAGCAATACGCCCAGGAGCCGGAGACCGTGGCCTCGATCGTCATCTGGGGTAACCTGGCGAGCCTGCTGACCATACCCCTGACTCTGGCCTTCGTCTTGCCCTGAGACCGGGGAGGCCCGAGTTTCGTTTATACTTTTGGGTTTACGCCCTTTGCCGCGCCCGAGCCCATGCATCACCAGACCGACGACCTACGCATCCGCGACATCAAGCAGGTGGCCCCGCCCAAGGCCCTGCACGAGGAGTTCCCGATCAGCGACCGGGCGGCGGAGACCGTCTTCAACGCCCGCCGCGACATCCAGCGCATTCTCCACGGCGGCGACGACCGCTTGCTGGTGGTCGTCGGCCCCTGCTCGGTCCACGACCCCCGCGCCGCGTGCGAGTATGCGCGGGGCCTATGCAAGCTGCGCGAGGAGCTCAAGGAAGACCTGATGATCGTGATGCGGGTCTACTTCGAGAAGCCGCGCACCACGGTCGGCTGGAAGGGCCTCATCAACGACCCCAACCTCGACGGCAGCTTCGAGATCAACCAGGGCCTGCGCGTCGCCCGCAAGCTTCTGCTCGACCTGGCGGAGATGGGCATGCCCGCCGGAACCGAGTTCCTCGACCTGATCAGCCCCCAGTACATCGCCGATCTTATCAGCTGGGGCGCGATCGGCGCCCGCACCACCGAGAGCCAGGGCCACCGGGAGCTGGCCTCGGGCCTGTCCTGCCCGGTCGGCTTCAAGAACGCCACCGACGGCTCGGTCAAGGTCGCCATCGACGCTATTCACGCGGCGGCCGGGCCTCACGTGTTCCTGTCGCTCACCAAGGACGGCCATTCGGCCATCTTCAGCACCGCCGGCAATGAGGACACCCACATCATCCTGCGCGGTGGAAAGCGGCCGAATTACGATACCGAGAGCGTGAACATCGCCGCGGAGGAGATCACCGCGGCGGGGCTGTCGCCCAAGATCATGATCGACTTCAGCCACGCCAACAGCCGCAAGAAGCCAGAGAAACAGATCCAGGTGGCGCGGGACGTGGCCGGCCAGATCGCCCGCGGTGACCGCCGCATCATCGGCGTCATGATCGAGAGCCACCTGGTGGCCGGCCGCCAGGACCTGACGCCGGACGAGGATCTGATCTACGGCCAGAGCGTCACCGACGCGTGCGTCGGCTGGAGCGACACCGTCCCGATGCTGCGGGAGCTGGCCCGGGCGGCGGCGATGCGGCGCGAGACCTGAGGCACACGTCGTGAACAACCCCAAGGGATCCCTGTTCTGGATGGTGGTCTACCTCGCCGCGGTAGGGGCGGTATGCGCGCTGCTCTTTCTGCCCCTGCGCGAGGCCTTCATGGCCAACTGGGCCTTCAACAGCCTGATCCTGGCCGTGCTCGCGGTGGGCATCCTGATCAATTTCCGCCAGGTGCTGGTGCTCGGCCCCGAGATCGCCTGGATCAAGCTCTTCCGCACCGGCGAGACGGGCATCTCGGTGGCCGTGGAGCCGCGCCTCCTGAAGCCGCTGGCGCGCCATCTGCAGGGCCGGCGCAAGGACCGGTTCCGCCTCTCGGCGCTGGCGCTCCGCACCGTGCTGGACGGAATACGCGCCCGCCTCGACGAATCCCGCGAGATCTCGCGCTACATGATCGGGCTCCTGATCTTCCTCGGCCTGCTCGGCACCTTCTGGGGGCTGCTCGGCACCATCGGCGCGGTGGGCCGCGTGATCTCGGGGCTCGACGTCGGGGGTGCCGACGTCAACCTGGTGTTCGGCGAGCTCAAGGCCGGACTCGAGGCGCCGCTGGCCGGCATGGGCACGGCCTTCAGCTCATCCCTATTCGGCCTCGGCGGCTCGCTGGTCCTCGGGTTTCTGGACCTGCAGGCCGGCCACGCCCAGAACCGCTTCTTCAACGGCCTGGAGGAATGGCTTACCGGCGTCACCCAGCTCATCGACGAGCCGGGACGGCGTCCGCTGACGGACGAGCCGCCGGTGGAGATCGAGGAGGCAGGCGCCATGACACCCTTGCTTGAGGAGCTGCGGGCCCAGCGACAGCTGCTGGAGGCCCTGCTCACCAAGCCCGGAGCGGCCTCGCGCGCACCCGCGCCAGATCCCGACCGGGAGGCCTGATCCCCGTGTTCTCGGGCATCCGCCGCAGCGGACGCACGGTCAACGTCTGGCCGGGCTACGTAGACGCCCTGGCGGCCCTGCTGATGGTCGTCATCTTCGTCCTGCTGATCTTTACCCTGGCCCAGTTCCTGCTGCGCCAACTGGTCTCGGAGCAGGAGACCGAGCTCGACGACCTCCACGAACAGATGGCGACCCTGATCGAGCAGCTCGGCCTCGAGCGGGAGCAGACGAGCGCCCTGAGCAGTGAGATCGATCGGCTCTCGAACCTGGTCGCCGGACTCACGGCTGAGAAGCAGGATCTGCAGACGCGCCTGGCCGCCGAGAGCCAGCGCGCCCTGACAGCGGAGCAGGAGAAGGCGGAGCGGGATGTCCAGATTCTCGCCCTCAACGCCCTGGTGGGGGAACAGCAGGCGGCGCTGGAGAACGA
The DNA here is from genome assembly GCA_964395315.1 of uncultured Chromatiaceae bacterium. Lineage (GTDB taxonomy): Bacteria > Pseudomonadota > Gammaproteobacteria > Chromatiales > Chromatiaceae > CAVORB01. The sequence goes on from CAYNBI010000009.1 coordinate 7,746, forward strand.
GAAGAAGCTCTCCGCCGAGGCCCAGGCCCAGGTCGCGCTGCTCAGCCTGCAGATCTCCCAGTTGCAGGAGCAGCTCCAGGTGATCGGCCAGGCCCTGGAGATCGCGGAGACGGAGAAGAAGGCGCAGGCGGAGCAGATCGAGGACCTGGGCAACCGCCTCAACATCGAGCTGGCACACCGCGTCAACGAGCTCTCGCGCTACCGGTCCGAGTTCTTCGGCAAGGTCAAGGAGGCGCTGGGTGACAACCCGGACATCAAGGTCGAGGGCGACCGCTTCGTCTTCCAGTCCGAGCTCCTGTTCGCCTCGGGTTCCGCCGAGCTGGGGGATGCGGGCAAGGCCCAGCTGTCGCGCCTGGCGGGCACCCTAAAGGGGCTCGACGGCCAGATCCCCGCCAACGTGGACTGGATCCTGCGCATCGACGGCCACACCGACCGGGTGCCGCTCACCGGCGGCCGCGAGTTCGCTTCCAACTGGGAGCTCTCCACCGCGCGCGCCCTGTCCGTGGTCGAGTACCTCGCCAGCCAGGGCATCCCCCAGCGCCGGATGGCTGCCGCCGGCTTCGGCGAGTTCCGCCCGGTCGACCCCGGCGCGACACCCGAGGCCAACCGCAGGAACCGGCGCATCGAAATCAAGCTGACGACGCCCTGAGGCGGGGACGCGGCCCATGGACCCGGACTTTTGGCACCAACGCTGGCAGCGCGGCGAGACCGGCTGGCATCAGGACGAGATCAATCTGCACCTGCAGGAGCATTGGCCCCGCCTGGGTGTAGCGCCGAACGAGCAGGTGTTCGTTCCACTCTGCGGCAAGTCCCTGGACCTGCTATGGCTGGCGGGACAGGGCCACCCGGTGCTGGGCGTGGAGATCAGCCCCGTCGGGGTGGAGGCCTTCTTCGCAGAGAACGGCCTCGAGCCCCAAGTCACGGACGCGTCTCCCTTCCGCCGCTACCGGGTCGACGAGCTCACGGTGCTGTGCGGGGACTTCTTCGCGCTCACGCCCGATCACCTCCAGGGCGTGACGGCGGTATTCGACCGCGCCTCCCTGATCGCCCTGCCGCCGGAGCTGCGCCCGCGCTACGCCGAGCACCTGCAGGGCCTTTTGCGACCGGAGACCCGCATCCTCCTCGTCACCCTGGACTACGACCAGGCCGAGATGGCGGGACCGCCCTTCTCGGTGGGCGAGGACGAGGTGCGAGAACTCCTGGGCGGACGCTTCGACATGCGCCGCCTCGCCGAGCTGGACGTCTGGGCGGAGAATCCCCGCTTTCAGCAGCGTGGTCTGAGCCGGCTGCTGGAACGAGTCTACGCTCTGCATCCCCGCGCTTCTTGAGTGAGGCGCCGAGGATAAGCGCTCGCCCGCGTCAGACCGTATAGGTCGTCGAGGCGACGCCGCCCCCGCTGCCCGTCCAGTCGGTGTGGAAGAACTCGCCACGGGGTCGGTCGACCCGTTCGTACGAGTGAGCGCCGAAGTAGTCCCGCTGGGCCTGCAGGATGCTGGCCGGCAGGCGCGCCGAGCGGTAGCCGTCGTAGAAGGCCAGCGCGGAGGTGATCGCAGGCGCCGGGATGCCGAGCTCGATCGAGAGCGCAGCGGCCTTGCGCCAGCCCGGCAGGGTGCGGGCGATCTCGTCGCGGAAGAAGCCGTCCTGAAGCAGGTTCTCCAGCTTGGGGTCGCGATCGAAGGCGGTCTTGATGTCGTTCAGGAACCGGCTGCGGATGATGCAGCCGCCCCGCCACATGAGCGCGATGTCTCCGAAGTTGAGCCACCAGCCGTACTCCTTGGCCGCCTCCCGCATCAGCATGTAGCCCTGGGCATAGGAGCAGATCTTGGCCGCGTAGAGGGCGTCGTGGATGTGTGCCAGGTAGTCGGCGCGCTCCCCGGAAAAGGGCGCGTTCTCACCCGGCAGCATCGCGGCGGCGCGCACGCGCTCATCCTTCATGGCCGACAGGCAGCGGGCGAACACCGCCTCCCCGATCAGGGTCAGCGGGATGCCGAGCTCCATGGCGTTGATCCCGGTCCACTTGCCGGTACCCTTCTGCCCCGCCGTGTCGAGGATCTTGTCTATCAGGGGCTCTCCATCGGCATCCTTGACCTTCAGGATCTCGGCGGTGATCTCGATCAGGTAGGAGTCGAGCACGCCCCGGTTCCACTCGGCGAACACCGGCTGGATCTCGCCCACGGTCATGCCGAGCCCTGCGCGCATCAGGAAGTAGGCCTCGCTGATGAGCTGCATGTCCCCGTACTCGATGCCGTTGTGGACCATCTTGACGTAGTGGCCGGCACCCTCGTCCCCCACCCACTGGCAGCAGGGGACCCCGTCGACTCTCGCGGCGATGGACTGGAAGATGTCCTTCACCAGGGGCCAGGCGGCGGGGTTGCCACCCGGCATGATGGAGGGGCCGCGGCGCGCCCCCTCCTCTCCGCCCGATACGCCGGTACCGACGAACAGGATGCCCTTCTCCGCCAGCGAGCGGGTGCGGCGCACGCTGTCCGGAAAGTGGGAGTTGCCGCCGTCGATGATGCAGTCGCCCGGCTCCAGGTAGGGGACCACCTGGTCGATGATGCGGTCCACGACCTCCCCGGCGCGCACCATGAGCATGACCTTGCGCGGACGCTCCAGCGCGCCGACGAGCGCCTCGATGGAGTGTGTGCCGACCACCCGCGAGTCCCTGGCCGGACCCGCCAGGAACTCGTCGACCTTCTCGGTCGTGCGGTTGTAGACCGCTACCCGGTAGCCGTGATCGTTCATGTTCAGCACCAGGTTCTGGCCCATCACGGCCAAGCCGATGAGTCCGATATCCGCGTCTGCCATGGCACTCCCCGTGGTAGCGGTCGCTCGAAACCGGACCATTATACGCGCGTCCCGCTACCCGCCGACCGCGGAGACCGCCGCGCCGAGATCGTAGTAGACAAGCGTGGTGATCAGTCCCACGGCGCCGATGACCACGAACGGCCCGAACAGCTTGCGGAACAGGTCCCGGTCGCCGAGACCCAGCACCAGGAAGAGCTTCATGAAGGTGTTGGAGATCGCGCCCAAGACCAGATTGAAGCTTGCCCAATCGATGTGGATCAGCCCGGACACCTGGAGGCTGCTCAGGGAGAAGGCGATGGCGTCCGCGTCGGTGAGGCCGCTCACGACCGCGACCAGGGGAAGCCAGGCATCCCCCAGGTAATGGGTCGCGACGCGCGTCAGCATCAGGATCGCTGCGAACACCAGGCCGAAGCTCACTGCGGCCTTGAGGCTGAAGGGGTTGCTGAACTCCACCTGGGGCGTGGCTACCGTCGCCTGCCGGGACCTGAAGTAAAGTAACGCAGCCATGGCGGCCCCGGTAACTCCCATTACCCCCAGCGGCAGCGCAATGTTCTTCATCAGGGTCGGATTGACCACCGCGATCTCGAGAATCAGGCGCGGAAACATGACCGAGCTCGCGAGGACAATCGCCATGGCGTACAGGCGGTTGGCGCCGGGGGACTCCATGCTGCGGCGGGCGAAGCTCAGGGTGGTCACGGTGCTGGAGACCAGCCCCCCGATCAGTCCCGTCAGCCCGATGCCCGCCGTGTTGCCCACGACCTTGATCAGCACGTAGCCGGCGAAGCTGACCAGGGACACCAGCACGACAATCAGCCAGAGCTTGTAAGGACGCACGGCGGAGGCCATGACCTCCAGGAACTCGATGCCGAGGCCGCTGCGCACGCCGGTTTCGGGCGCGACGTCGGAGAGCTGGCCTCCCTCGAAGGTGCCAGCGGCGCCGGCACGGCGAGCCGAGGTGATCTGCACGCTGCCGAGGCGCTCCCAATCGTCCGCGTACAGAAACACCTCGTCACCCGGGCTGAGGCGCTTTCCCGCCGCGAGGGCGATGTCGACCCGGCCCGTGGCCTGGTCGACCGCCGTCACCGTGCCCACCGGATAGGTCAGATAGGTATCGAGGGATTGGCGCGGCAGCACCGGCAGGACGATGAAGGTGATGGTCAGGAAAAGGAGCACGGCGCGCATCTCGTGCGTCTGCACCTGGGAGCGGAAGCGCTTGATCGACGCCTTGGGAAACAGCACCCCCAGCGCCAGGATGGCCAGCGCGATCGCGAGCACGGTCGCCCCGCGCATGACCATGACGCCGAGAAAGAAGGTCAGGACCGCCGCCAATTCGGTGGTGATGCCGGGACCATGATCCCGCTGCGCCCAGTAGCTGGACAGCAGCATCGCCAGAAAACCAAAAAATCCGGCGAGGATCAGCCAGGAGTTGCCGTACTCCAGGGCCGCGAAGCTGGACACGGCGCCAATCACGGCAAAGAGGACGAAGTCCCGGATGCCCACGGTGACGCTTCCCTGGTCGCGCAACTCGCGCTCCAGGCCGATCAAGAAGCCCAACAGAGCGGCAAGGCCGAATTGAGAAAAGAGTCGAATCAGGTCGTCTTGCGGCATGTGCTTCAGGTTCCTGTGAGATACCGAGGCCCGAGGGGGGGGAAGGTGGTGCGTGCGGTCGCGTCTCCCCGACCGCCGCGCCGAGCGCCCAGTGTGGTGGCGTTGCAGGCAGATTATGACGGTATGATGACGGAGTCCACGCGGCACGGCCAGGAACCCGTTTCACGGCTCTGGTAACCGGACCATTTTTGTTGGAAAATGACCGCCTTAACCAAGGTCCTCCCACCACGTTGTGCGGGCGGACATCCGACAACCGGCACTTGTTTCTGACAGGTCTGCACAACGATGGGCCTCCTGGCGGCCCATCCCGGCGAAGACGGAATCATGCAAGCACAGCGAAAATTGATCCGCCCCGCGATCGCGGGACTCGTAACCGTCCTGGCCTCGCTCTCCGCAGCAGCCGAAAAGCTCCCCTCGTTCGAGGAGGCCCTCGCTTCCGGCGACATGCACGAGCTGACGGCCTGGGGCAGCCGTTATGCCCGCGGCGTCGGGGTACCGCAGGACACCAAGAAGGCTGTCCAGCTATACTGCAAAGCGGCCCGCAAGGGCGAGGTGGAGGCCAAGTTCCAGCTCGGCCAGGTCTACGCCTTCGGGCAGGGGGTCACGCGCGACCGGGACATCGCCGCCGCCTGGTACTATCAGGCCGCGCAGGGCGAGAACCGCAAGGCGGCCACCATGCTCAAGGTCTTGAAGGTCGAGGGCAAGCCGAAGGGCAAGGCGTCCTGCCCCCTGGATACCGGAACCCGCCTCGCGAGCCGCCCCCACCCCGCCTCCGGCGAGATCGCCCGCATGGTTCGGGACATGGCGCCGCGCTACCAGCTCGATCCCAACCTGGTGCTCGCCGTGGTGGAAGCGGAGTCCGGCTTCAACCCCAAGGCCCTCTCGCCCAAGAACGCGCAAGGTCTGATGCAGCTGATCCCGGCGACGGCGCAACGCTTCGGAGTCGCGGACGTATGGGACCCGGAGCAGAATCTGCGCGGCGGCATGGCCTATCTGCGCTGGCTGCTCGATTACTTTGAGGGCGACGTCAAGCTCGCGCTGGCGGGCTACAACGCCGGCGAAAAGGCGGTGGACCGCCACGGCGGCGTGCCGCCCTATCAGGAGACCCAGACCTACGTGAAGCGCATCATGCGCAGACTGGGCGCGGGCGAAGGCCCCGAATCGAGCTGACCCCGCTCGCGCGGGTCTGATTCCGGCCGGTTGGCCCCGACTGCGCCGACCCTGGCGCTCCTTGAAAAACCTACTGGATTGCTATAGCTTGGCGCCGAGTCCCTGCTGGGGGTGCCTCGCTTGGGTGCTTGCGCCCCCGAGCGGAGCTGAGAGAGACCCTTGGAACCTGATCCGGGTAATGCCGGCGCAGGAAAGGCGGGCGAAGCCGATCCCATCCGCGTGACGCCTTGCTCCCCGGCGTAAGCTCCGCTCCCCGATCGGGCGGAGGTTCACCGCCGGAGTCCCGGCCTCCTCCCACCCCCGCACACGCGCCCCGACGCCTTACGCCGGAGGGTCGGGCCGGCGAGCCGGTTCCACTGGTCCGCTCGCGACGCCCCTATTTGCTGCGAGGTATCAGACATGAGCGCCATTCCCGAAGAATTCGTCCGCAAGACCGCCAAGCTCTCCGACGAAGTCACCAAGCCCTTTCCCGCGTCGCGCAAGATCTACGTCGCAGGGTCCCGGCCGGACATCCGGGTGCCCATGCGGGAGGTGACCCAGACCCCGACCCGCGCCAGCGACGGGGTCGAGGAGAATCCGCCGGTCTACATCTACGACACCTCCGGCCCCTACACCGACCCGCGGGCGCGCATCGACCTGCTTGCCGGGCTGGCCGAGGTGCGCACCGCATGGATCAGCGAGCGGGGCGACACTGAGCTGCTCACCGGCCCGACCTCCGAATTCGGGCGCAAGCGGCAGGCCGACCCAGCCCTCTCCCACCTGCGCTTCGAGCACATCCGCACCCCGCGCCGGGCGAAGGCGGGGCGCAACGTCAGCCAGATGCACTACGCCCGCAAGGGGATCGTGACGCCCGAGATGGAGTACGTCGCGATCCGCGAGAACATGCGGCTCGACGAGCTGCGCGCCGACACGCGCTACGAGAAGCTGCTGCGTCAGCACCAGGGACGGCACTTCGGCGCCACCCTGCCGGAGAAGGTCACGCCGGAGTTCGTGCGTGCCGAGGTCGCCTCCGGGCGCGCCATCATACCGGCCAACATCAATCACCCGGAGCTGGAGCCCATGATCATCGGGCGCAACTTCCGGGTGAAGATCAACACCAACATCGGCAACTCGGCGGTGACATCCTCGATCGAAGAAGAGGTCGAGAAGATGGTCTGGTCCGCCCGCTGGGGCGGCGACACCCTGATGGACCTCTCCACCGGCAAGAACATCCACGAGACCCGCGAGTGGATCCTGCGCAACGCCCCCATGCCCATCGGCACCGTGCCCATCTACCAGGCCCTGGAGAAGGTCAACGGCAAGCCCGAGGAGCTGACCTGGGAAATGTTCCGCGACACCCTGATCGAGCAGGCGGAGCAGGGGGTCGACTACTTCACCATCCACGCCGGGGTGCTGCTGCGCTACGTGCCCCTGACGGCCGACCGGGTGACCGGCATCGTCTCCCGCGGCGGCTCCATCATGGCCAAGTGGTGCCTGGCCCACCACCAGGAGAACTTCCTCTACACGCGCTTCGAGGAAATCTGCGAGATCATGAAGGCGTACGACGTCTCCTTCAGCCTGGGCGACGGCCTGCGCCCCGGGTCCATCGCCGACGCCAACGATGCCGCCCAGTTCGCGGAGCTGGAGACCCTGGGCGAGCTGACCAAGATCGCCTGGCGGCACGACGTGCAGGTGATGATCGAGGGGCCCGGCCACGTGCCCCTCCACATGGTCCAGGAGAACGTGGACAAGGAGCTCAGGGACTGCTACGAGGCCCCCTTCTACACCCTCGGCCCCCTGATCACGGACATCGCGCCCGCCTACGACCACATCACCTCCGGCATCGGCGCGGCAAATATCGGCTGGTACGGCACGGCCATGCTCTGCTACGTCACGCCCAAGGAGCACCTCGGCCTGCCGGACAAGCAGGACGTGCGCGACGGCATCGTCACCTACAAGATCGCCGCCCACGGCGCCGACCTCGCCAAGGGCCTGCCCGGCGCCCAGGTGCGGGACAACGCGCTCTCCAAGGCGCGCTTCGAGTTCCGCTGGGAGGACCAGTTCAATCTCTCGCTGGACCCCGAGCGGGCGCGCGCATTCCACGACCAGACCATGCCACACGAGTCCCACAAGGTCGCCCACTTCTGCTCCATGTGCGGCCCCCACTTCTGCTCCATGAAGATCACCCAGGACGTGCGCGACTACGCCCGGTCGCACCAGATCGAGAACGTGGAGATCGCCATCGAGGAGGGGATGAAGGAGAAGAGCGAAGAGTTTCGGAACAAGGGGGGGCGCATCTACCGGGAGATCTAACCCGATGTCGTGGCGCCATGTTGCCGTCCGGGTGGGCCAACGGCAAGGACAACGCGACCCAAACCGCGCTACCACTGAAGCCACAAAAATGGCGAAGAGGTCGGTGCGCGGTTCGGGATCGCCGTTTGTTCAGCCGTTAGCCGCCATCTACCAGTCGTGAGGGGATCATTCGAGCCTGGCACCTTCGCTGCCGCCGCATGATCGCGATCTCGAGCCGGTCATGGAATGCGCGGGAGACGGGCGCGTATCCGTTCATTCCGCATCGGGTCGCGTCGCCTTCATGGCGGGCAGCCGGGCGAAGTCCTCGAACCATGCGCTCAGCGCCGGGTTGCCGTCACGCCAGCCGAGGCCCGGCAGCCGGAAGTCGAGATAGGCCAGGGCGCACCCTGCCGCGATGTGGGCGAGGCTCAGGCTGTCCGGCCACCCGGACAGGTCCGCCTCCAGTGTGCGCGCGCTGCGCAGCAGGGCCTCGGTTCTGACGGCCATCTGCTCCAGGCTCTGCCGGCCCTCGGGTCGGCGCGATTCCATGACGTTGGCGACCGCGTCGTCCATGATCCCGTCGGCGAGCGCCTGGCCCTTGAGCACCGCCCAACGTTCCGGACCCGCCTGCGGAATCAGTTGCGGCGCCTCGGCCTGGGCATCCAGCCACTCGCAGATCACCGGGCTGTCGTAAAGCGCCGGCGCGTCTTCGCGCACCAGCGTTGGCACGCGGTGCAGGGGATTGGCGGCCAGTAGATCCTCGTCCAGCCCGTGGGGATCGCAGACGACGAGGTCAAGCTGGCCGCAGATCCCTTTCTCCATTGCGGTCACGAGCACCTTGCGGGCGTATGGCGAAGTCTTGCTGTAGAAGAGTTTCATGGCTGCTCCAGATTTGCACCGGCGGAAAACGGATATGCCCGAGTATTCTGCCCAAGTTTTGGTGCACGACAAGCCCGGATCGCACCAACTCCGTGCGGATCGCGTGGCGATCCCCTGCAAACCCGGTCTGCATGCTCCGCCGAGGACCGCGAAAACAGGGGGATTGGACAAGGTTGGCATCTCCGTTGCTAGAAAGCTTGCGACGACTGCACTTTGCGAAAACAGAGGGAGTAACCGCCATGAGCAACGCCTTACATCGTCCCGGCTACGAAGAGAACGTCCTCTACTCCGATGACGAGTTCGAGCCATACGGCTATGCCTCGCCTGCTCTCGCCAACGTCGGCGGGGCGCAGCAGCGGGTTGACGCCTACTCCCGTTTCGGCCCCTACGAGCGCGAGATCGAGGCGGCCGTTCTGCGGCGGCTCGAAGCCTACCCCGGTTGCTGAGGCCGCGGCATGGCCTTTTGCATCGACCGAACCCGCTGGCTGCCCGCGCGGCAAAGGACGCGCCTGCTGAAGGCGGCCACGCTGTTCCTGATACTTGCCGGCCAGAGTTACGAAACCGCACGAATCTTCTCGGGCTCGTAAAGAGCGCGGAACAATTCAGCGCGTCCCGCGGCACAGGGACGTGATGCGCTGATTCTGGCCAGAATGGCCAATCTTCAGCGTCTTCTAGGCTCCCGCAGCCTTACACCGCCTGCATGATCAGTCCGCGGCGTGTAGCATTCCGCGCATGATGCGGATCCTCCACGTCCTTCCCGGGCGCCTGCGCCTGGGCTTCGATGCGGTGAAGGGGCGGCCGGACCTGGCCTCCAGGATGCACCGGCACCTCGAGGCCGTGTCCGGTATCCGCCGGGTCACGGTGGACGCCCGCACCGGCAGCGTGCTGATGCTGTTCGACCCGGGGGCGCTCCAGTCCGCGGAGTTCCTCAACGAGCTGTCCACCGTCCTGGGCAGCATGTTCCCTGCCCATTTCGCGCCCGGGCGGGTACGTTTCACCAGCAAGCGTCTGAAGGGCCACCCGGAGCTCGCCAGACGGATCAGGCAACAGCTCTCGGCGGTGCGCGGAATCGAGCACATCGAGATCGATCCCGCCACCGGAGGCTGCCTGCTGATCTACGACCCCAAGATCGTGACCTCCCCCGGCTTTCGCGACGCGCTGCCGCGACCGCTGGCGCTGCTCTTGCCCGAGCTCGACGTCCCCAAGCTCCTGTCGCGCCTCGGGCTGCGGCGCTGAGCCCGGCGGCGCGGCCGCGCATCACCCGCGGATAGGGGATCGAGGCGGGATGCTCGTCACCAGCCACGCGCGACTGACAGGAGCCATCGACCACGCCATACTTCGGGGCTGGAACCCGCGGAGAGAAAAACATGCCGAACCAACCCGTCGCCGTCGTCACCGGGGCCTATCGCGGCCTGGGGCTCGAGACCTGCCGTCAGCTTGCGGCAAGACGCCACACCGTGATCCTCACCGCCCGCCGCGAGCGGGAGGGGCGCGCGGCCGCCGAACGCCTGCGGGCCGAGGGACTGGACGTGGCGTTTCACCTGCTCGACGTCACCGACGAGCAGTCGATCGCGCAGCTGGCGGCCTTCGTCCGCGACACCTTTGGCCGACTCGACGTGCTGGTCAACAACGCCGGCATCTTTCCCGACCCGACGCCGGGAAGCGGCAGGGAAAGCGTCTTCGACGCCAGGCTGGAGACGGTGCGCCGGGGGCTGGAGACCAACGCCCTCGCCCCGCTTCGCCTGTGTCAGGCCCTGATTCCCCTGATGCGGGGAAGGGGGCGGGTGGTGAACGTCTCGTCGGGGATGGGCCAGCTCAGCGAGATGAACGGGGGCTGTCCCGGCTACCGGCTGTCGAAGACCGCGCTCAACGCGCTGACGCGCATTCTCGCCGACGAGCTCGGCGCGACCGGGGTCAAGGTCAACTCGGTGTGCCCGGGCTGGGTGCGGACCGACATGGGCGGCCCGGAGGCAACCCTCTCCGTCGAGGAAGGGGCCGCGGGCATCCTGTGGGCCGCGACCCTGCCCGACGACGGACCGAGCGGCGGCTTCTTCCGCAACAGGGAACCCATTCCCTGGTAGTCCGTTCGCCTTCCCGGTTCTCCGGTCAGCATTACTCCGAGGGCGCGAGCACCCGCAGATCTTCCTCATCGCGGATGGGACGAATCCAGGGGCCCATCGCGACCAGATCGGGCGCCAACCGCGACAACGCCGCCTCGGCCGAGGCGTAGTCTGCGTGCAGGCTGTGGATGAGGGCGTACCAGGGGCGGCCGCGGTACCGGTCCTCGCGGTAGTACATCCGCTCCGGCAGGTCGTCGCGAGCAGCGAATTTCAGCATAGCGTCGCGGCTGAAGAAGCCAATGAGCTGCAGGCAATAGGCGGGGCCGCCGGCCACGGAGGCACTGCCAGCGCTATCCTCCGCGACATCCTCCGCAACGGGGTCGCCCTCGGCGGCTTCGGCATCAGGCTGTGCCGCATCGACGATGGGTTCCGAGGACGCGCCTGTTCCGCCAACAACCTGCTCGGGGGCAGGGCCTCCAGTCTCCGGGGTTCCCGGGGTCGCCTCGGAACTCTCGGCTTCCGGCTCGGCGCTCGGCGCATCCGCGGCCGCTTGCGCCCGCGCTTCGTCGAGCATCTGGCGCAAGGACGCGAGCTCCTGGGCCAGGCTTCGTTGCTCGGCCTCGAGACGCCGAACCTCGTCCGCGATACCGGCATCCGCCGCGTCGCGCGCGCTGCGTTCCGCCGCGATGCCCCGATCCAGTTTGCTCGCCTGCTCCGCGCTCATCCGCTCCAGCGAGGAGGAGATCTCGGCCACGCTCAACGACAGGCCCTTCAGCGCGTCCCCGACCGCCTCGTCCGCCGGCGGCGGCTCGGCCCTGCGGTCCAACTCGCCCTTGATGGTGGCGATCTCATCAAGCAATGGCAGCCGCGCCTGCCCCAGGTCGCGGTATGCGAGGAAGAGCACCCCGCCGACAAGCAGCGCGAACAGGACGAGTACGACCATGGTGACCGCCGTCTGCCGCCGCAGCCGCAACTCGATCTCCTCGCGCTGGGTCTGCCACGCCCGCTGGAGCTTGGCGGCGGTGGTGCGCCGATCGTCGTCGACGTCGGCGATGCGCTCAACCAGGGATTTCTCGTAGTCGCGCAGCTGGTCCTGTTGCTCCGCCACCTGCCGCGCCAGTGACTTCAACTGCTCCGCCGTGGAGCGAGATCCAGGGTCGGAGGCGGTCTGATCTGCGGGCTCGGCGTCGTATTCCATGGGTCGCGGCTCTTGGTGTTCTGTGTGACGGTGTCTTCTCCATGATCCAACACCGGGAAAGCGAAGCCAAGTGCGCCGCGGCGCTGAGTGTGATGGGTAGCGCCGGAGACATTCAGTCCTGGCGCGGGCGACGGGGCTATCCGCGCGAGCGCCCTTCCTCGGATTTCTCTTTCCGAACTGGACGCGGCAGCGCCGGAACCCGGCGCCGCTCGTCGAGCAGGTGATAGATGCTGAGCAGGGGATGGCGCCAGAGCATGCGCGGTCCGGCGTAGCGCATGACGGACTTGACCCGCTCCCGCATCACGGAGCTGTAGCAGTGCACCGCACAGTTGTTACAGGCGGGCTTTTCCTCCTGGAAGGGGCAAACGCTCAGGCGCTGGCGGGCGTAGTCACGCAGGCTGGCGCATTCGGCGCAGGGCGCCTCACCGTGTCCGTGATGGCCCCGGCAGTAAATGCGGATCATGGCCTCGATGGTCCGCTGTTCGCGTGCGATGCGGCGGCCTTGGGCTGTCACTTTCATCGGATCGCGGGCGGATGCCTTAGCGGAATCAGGCGGCGGCTCCTGTTCGGGACGAGTCGTTTGGCTCGCGCCCACATGCTACACCGGACCGGCAGACACCACGAGGAAGAACGCCCGATGCGGGGTCTTCCGCTGTGGCACGGGAAGTCGTTTCCATTAGTATCCCCGCAGGCAACGATGACGCAGGCTCCCACATGAAACCCAATCCGCTGCTTCACCTCGTCCTCGGCATCTGGCTCGGGGGCTCCGTGATCCTTGGCGCCATCGTCGCCTACAATTTTGCCGGGATCGACGACCTGTTCGCACGCAACCCCAAGCTCGCGCAGCAAGCGGGCTTCATCCCCGAGGACACCGAGGCGAAGAAGACCAGCCTGCTGTGGGTCCACTCATCGGAGCTCAACCGCGTGTTCTTCGAGGTCTGGAACCGGACCCAGCTCGCCCTTGGCATCCTGGCGGTGGCCGTCGCCGTATGGGGCCGCAATCCGCGCCTGCCCGTCCTGCTCCTGACAACCGCGGTCGGGCTGGTCGCCTTCACGCACTGGGGGCTCGAGCCCCGCATCGTCGAGCTGGGTCGGCAGCTCGACTTCCTGCCCCGGAGCCCACCACCTCCCATGCTGGAGACCTTTCTGCGCTATCACAAGGCCTATTTTCTGGCCGAAAGCCTGCGCTTCGGGATTGCCGCAGTCGCCGCGCTGATGCTGGTTGGCACAGCGATGCGTTCGGATGGGGCTTCCCGCCGCGCCTAGGGCGGGTATAAGGTGGCGGGCAAGGTGGTACGCGCAGGATGGAAGTCCACTGGTAACCGTGGCTTGGCGTTTTCCCGACGCAGCGAGGAGCATCGTGATGGTGACGCGAACGATCTTGGCCCTTGTCCTGACAATCGCCCTCTCCGCACCGGCGTTCCCGCAAGCGCCGGAGGAGGAGATGGAACCCCAGTTCCCCCAGCAGCAAAGCGCCGGCGACCTGCTCAGGGCGTGCGCATCCAGCCGCCTGACGAGTATCGGGCGCGAGCGCAGGCGTTACTGCGCGGGATTCGTGAGCGGGGTCGAGGAGTCGATCCGCCTGCTGCACCTCGGCACAGGGCAGGCACCCAGCTTCTGCACTCCGGAGACGGTCACCGCATCGGCACTGGCCGACGCCTACATCCGCTACGGCGCCAACCACAAGGGGGAGTTGAGAGACCCTGCCGCGGAGGTGGTGCTACATGCGCTGGTCGCGGCCTTCCCCTGCGGGGAGCAACCCTGAGACGGGGCGCTCAACTTTCCCACATGACGTACTTCTGCTGGTCTGCGGCAGCGGTGAGGAGCTCGATCAGGGGTAGAGCGCGGTTAGCGAGGCTGACGTGCTCGTTCTCCGCCTCGTCTTCCCCCTCCCGATCGCCGTCCGGGTCGAGCGTCGCGTCCGGGCTGGCGGCGACCGCCGCCTTGAGCCGCTGAAGAGCGCCGGGAATGTCCTCGGGCATCAAGGCCCCGGGAACCTTTCCACTGTGCCCCATGAGCTTGAGTAGCGCCACCGCGACATCGCCGAACATGGTGATGTTCGCATAGGCCTCGGTCTTGAAGGTGACCAGCATGATAACCTCCCGTTTTTGGCCCGGATCCATGACTCCGGGTACCCTGTAGGCTCACCGGCAGGACCAGGGCTGCCGCGCCGGAGTCGAGAATGCAGGATACCAGCATCGCCCGCCCGACAGTCGACCAGCTGTCCCGATGAATATCCGAACCAGGTTTGCGACTGGGTTGATCGCCGTGCTGGTCATCAACCTCGGGGCAGGACTCTACGGGCTCTACCTTTACAAGCAGGCGGCCATCCGGGAATCCGAGGTCCGGGAGGCAAGCTCGCGTGCCGTGGCGACCGCCCTCTCTGCTCAGGTGCATTTCAAGAAGCAGGTGCAGGAATGGAAGAACGTGCTCCTGCGCGGTCAGGACAAGGCGCTCTACGACCAGTACCTCACACAGTTCGCGCAGGAGGAGGCCCTTACGCGCGAGGTGATCGGGCGCCTGGTCGAAATCCTGGGCGACAACCAGGACGCCCGCATCACGGCCGAGCAGTTCCTGGACGCACACATCAGGCTCGGCGCGCAGTACCGGGCCGCTCTCGATGATTACCGCCCCGGAGACGAAAGCCCGCAGTTGGTCGTCGACCGCAGGGTCCGCGGGATCGACCGTGAGCCCACCGACCTGATCGACGGCGTGGTGCAGGCTACGCTAGCCCACAAAGACCTGGCGTTGCGGCAGATCGACGCATCTACCCGATACGTGGAGCAACGCATCTTCGTGCTGATGGTCGGGGTCATGACAGGCGCGGTCCTCTTCTTGATCTGGCTGGTCGACCGCACCATCGGCCGCCCAATCGCTACGGCCACAGCGATCGCCCGCCGCGTCAGCGCCGGCGACTTCTCGACGCCGATTAAGGTGACGGGCCGGGACGAGAACGGGCAGATGCTCGCGGCATTGAAGACCATGCAGGGAAACCTGGAAAGCTACCAGGAGAACCTGCGCCAGAGTGAGGCCCGGATCCGGCTCCTGCTCGAGTCCACCAGCGAGGGCATCTACGGGGTGGACACCCAGGGACGCTGTATCTTCTGCAACCCCTCGAGCGCCCGGATGCTGGGATACGAGGATGCGGGCGAGCTGACGGGAAAGGACATGCACGCCCTCATGCATCACTCGTTCGGCGACGGCGCCCCCTACGCCGCTGATCGCTGCAAGGCGTGCCAGACCTACCGCGACGGCGTGCCTGCGCACGTCGACGACGAGGTGTTCTGGCGCGCGGACGGCACCAGCTTTCCGGTCGAGTATCACGCCAACCCCATCTATCGCAGCGGACGTCTGGTCGGCTCGGTGGTGAATTTCTCGGATATCTCGGAGCGCAAGCACGCGGAGGCGGAGCTACGGGAGGCGCATGACGCGCTCGCTGAGGAGCGGGCGCGCCTCGCCGAACGGGTACTCGAACGCACCGCGGAGCTGGATCGGGCGAACGCGGAGCTCGCCCGAACGGCCGAGGCGAAGGATGAGTTTCTCGCCGCCATGAGCCATGAGCTGCGCACGCCACTTACCTCCATCCTCGGCCTCTCGGAGACCATGGAGGACGGCCTACTCGGCGGGCTGAACGAACAACAGGCCAAGGCCGCCCACACCATCCACGACAACGGTACACATCTGCTGGAGCTGATTAACGACATCCTGGACATGTCCCGGGTCGCCTCCGGCAGAATGAACCTGCGCTGGGACCAGGTACCGGTGAACCAGCTCTGGGACGCCAGCCTGCGGCTGATCCGCCAGCCCGCCAAGGCCAAGAGAATCAGCATAGAGGCGAACATCGATCCCGCGGTGCGGCTGGTGCGGGGAGACAGTCGCCGCCTGAAGCAGATGCTGGTCAATCTGCTCGGCAACGCGGTGAAGTTCACCCCCGAAGGTGGACGCGTCGGCCTGGACGTCGAGGGGGACGCCGGCACGCGAGAGGTGCGGATCAGCGTCTGGGACACCGGCGTCGGGATCTCGCCGGAACAACACGAGCACCTGTTCAAGCCCTTCGTACAGCTCGACAGCAGACTGTCTCGACAGTACGACGGCACCGGGCTTGGTCTCGCACTCTCCTACGGCATGGCGCAGCTGCACGGCGGCGTTATTCGCGTGGAGAGCGAGATCGGCAGGGGCAGCCGCTTCACCGTGATCCTGCCCTGGGACCCCGGCGGTCAAAGCGCGTCGCATGACCCCGAGGAGGAACCGACCGCCGAACAGGCCGGGGCGCAGACACCGGCTATGGATCATCCGAAGGTGCTGCTCGCCGAGGACAACGAGGGCAACCTCGAGATGCTCTCGACCTACCTGCGCATCAGGGGTTGGGAGGTGTTGACGGCGCGTAACGGCGAGGACGCGATCGCCCTGGCCAAGAACGAGCTTCCGCAGGTGATTCTGATGGACGTCCAGATGCCCGTCATGGATGGCCTGGAGGCCGCGCGCAGGCTGCGGGCGACCCCCGCCCTGCGCACCACGCCGATCATCGCGCTGACTGCCTTGGCGATGCCGGGTGACCGCGAACGCTGCCTGCAGGTGGGAATGGACGACTACATGAGCAAGCCGGTCGGACTCAAGGAGCTGCACCGCAATCTGACCAGTTGGGTGCGCCGCAGCCGCACCAGTTAGGACACTGATTATCGGCCGTCCTGGCCAAGATCGACACGCCACACGGTTGCGCCGCGGTGGGCGCAGACTTGCGTCTGCCTACGCGGCGGAGAGCACCGTGACAGCCGTCGGGCCAGCACCCCAGCGGCAGCGCACCGGTGCGGAACCGGCCCTTCAGACAGCGCTCACCTTGATCCAAGCCCGCGTAACAGGCGAGAATGTTCGGTCCGCGTGCCGCCAGCCACCGCGCCGGCGCCGCCCGTAAAGACGATCCATCCTTCACGACTTGGGAGTAACAGATGAGACTGATCCTGTTGGGCGCCCCCGGCGCTGGAAAGGGCACCGTGGCCAAGATGCTGACGGCCATAGACGGTTCCGTGCAGATATCCACCGGCGACATCCTGCGCGCCGCGGTCAAGGACGGGACCGAGCTGGGCAAGCAGGCCAAGGCCTACATGGATGCCGGCGACCTGGTTCCGGACGAGCTGATCATGGGCATCATGAAGGAGCGCCTGAAGGAGGACGACTGCCAGGCCGGCTTCCTGCTCGACGGCTTTCCACGCACCATTCCGCAGGCCGAGCAGCTCAAGGATCTGCTCGCCGACCTCGGCATCACCCTGCAGGCGGCGGTCAACCTGGACGTGCCGCGAGACGTGATCCTCGATCGCCTGACGACCCGGCGCACCTGCGTGGATTGCGGCGCCATCTACAACGTCAAGAGCATGCCGACCAAGGTGGAGGGCGTCTGCGACAAGTGCGGCGGCAAGGTGGTGCAGCGCGACGACGAGACCGAGGAGGCAATATCAAACCGGCTCGACGTCTATAACCAGAAGACCGCCCCGCTGGCGGACTTCTACCGCAGCGAGGGCCTCCTGCTCGACGTCAACGCCACCTCCAGCGACTCCGTGGTGGCATCCATCCGCACACACGTCGGCGCCTGATCTGCAGCTCCAGCCGGCGGGGTGGTCGCACCCGCCGGCGGCTCGCTGTCCCGCCCTGCCCGGTTTTGAGGTATCTTAACGACCACCGAGAACCTACCGGTATCCCGCAGACCGCGATGACGCGCGGAATCCATCTCAAGCAAATCACCGATACGGACCTCGAGCTGCTCGGCTTGGAAGAGCGCTCGCCCGAGGGAAATCCGCTACCACGGGCGGAGCGCAAGGGCCTCCTGGCGGAGGTCGACCCGGTTCTTTTCCGGGTCGTAGGAGACGTGCGCCGCGACCTCGAAGGAACCCTCAAGTTGCTGGACGAGGCCCTCGCCCCGGCACAGCCATCGCCCTCCGGCTCCGAGCGGCCCGGAGAGCACGGATGCGGCGCTGCGCGAGATCCCGAGATCAAGCATCCGGCGATCGATGATGTGCCATAAAAAAAGGCCGTTCGTGCAGGGTGTGTAGCTGCCCCAACGGCCCAATAGGCTTGCTGCCCAGAAACTCGTCTTGCCGGTTTATTCCCGGCTTTTCATCCCATATGCCCCCGACGGCGGCGCCGTCAGCTGTCGTTGCAAGTCACGAGCGCGATGAAGAATCCGCCCGAGAGGGCAGCGGACAGAATGCCTGCGATGGTCAATGCGTCGAAGCTCATGGTTTCGTGCCTCCGAATTCAGGAAAGCCGTGGACAATGCTGGTCACGACCCGTCCGCCACAATCTGCGGACGATTCTATTGTCTGTTTGAATGATTGCGTAAGTATTTCGGTATATACTTAAATTGTTTCATTTTGTATCGGCCCCCAAGACCCAGGGCAACGCGGATCAATTCAGCGCGTCCCGCGCCACAGGGATTTGACGCCGTTTTCAAGCGCGTGAGCCTCTGAAACCAGATACCTTGGCCGCGCGTGACCAGCGACCCGCTCAGGCACACACATGACAACCCGGCCTTCACGCATCCTGGTGGTGGACGACGACGCGGATTTGCGGCTCCTGCTGAGCGATTACCTGCGTCGCGAGGGTTATGAAGTCTCAGCCGTAGAGGACGGCGCCGCCATGCACGCCTGGTTGGCCCGGGAGACGGCCGATCTGCTGATCCTGGACCTGATGCTGCCGGGCGAGGACGGGCTCACGCTGGCACGGCAGCTGCGCAAGGATTCCCAGGTCCCGATCATCATGCTCTCCGCGAGGGGTGATGACGTGGACCGCATCGTGGGCCTCGAGGTCGGCGCGGACGACTATCTGGCGAAGCCTTTCAACCCCCGCGAGCTGCTGGCGCGCATCAGGGCGGTGCTGAGACGACAGGCGCAACCCCAGGGAGCGACGGCCGGCCTCGTTGAGTTCGGCGATTTCCGCATGGATGTCGAGGCCCGCGAGCTCAGCAAGGACGGCGAGACCGTCCCCCTTACCAGCCGCGAGTTCGACCTGCTGCAGGTACTCGCCGAGCACCCCAACCGCGTGCTCGACCGTGATCGGCTGCTCGACCTGCTCAAGGGTTACGAACGCTCTCCCTTCGACCGCAGCATCGACGTCCAGGTCGCCCGGCTACGGGCCAAGATCGAGCCCGACACCAAGCACCCCCGCTACATCCGCACCGTCTGGGGCAAGGGTTACCTGTTCACCCCGAAGGGCGAGCCGTGACTCGCCTCGTCCGACTCCCGGCGACCCTGTTCGGGCGCGCGCTGCTCACCCTGGTATTCACTTTCGGCCTGTTCGCGCTCCTCACCTTCGCCGCGGTGGTCTACTACGCCCTCGTCCCGGTGGCGGACCGGTCCAGCCAGGACATGGCGGCCTTCATGGTGCTGTCCGCACGCACGCTGGTTCAGCTGCCCCCGCAGGTGCGCCGGGAGTACAAAGAGAAGATCACGCAGGAATACGGGCTGCGGCTCCTCGACGAGCCGCGGACGCCCGCCGGGCTCGAGCCCTACTTTTTCCCCTACGTGCGGCGCCTGCAGCTCTCCCTTGAGCAGCGGGTCGGGCAGCCGGTGACGATCATGAGCAACCTGACCGAGGGTAAACGCTGGTTCTGGATCCAGATCGACGCCGGCAAAGACCGCGTCTGGGCCGGCTTTCCCCGTGACCGCGTCCAAACGCGCCCCCTGGAAGGTGTGGCCGTGATCATCGCCGCGGCGCTGATCCTGGTTGTGCTCACCGCGGCGGTCTTGGCCAGGCGCGTGACCGCCCCTCTGGAGGGTCTGTCGAAGGCCGCGGAACAGGTCGCCAAGGGCCGATCGCCCAACCCGCTGCCAGAAACCGGCCCCAGGGAGCTGGCGAGTCTGGCCCGTCAGTTCAACGAGATGAGCCGACAGGTCCGCGAGTTGCTCGCAGACCGCACCCTTCTCCTCGCCGGCATCTCCCACGATCTGCGCACACCCCTGACGCGCCTGCGCCTGGCCGTGGAGATGCTCCGCCCGGACGCGGACAGCGCCCTCCTGGCGCGCATGGAACGGGACCTCGACGAGATGAACGCCCTGATCTCGCAGACCGTAGAGCTTGGCAAGACCATGGGCGCCGGTGAGCGGCAGGCGGTGGACGTCAGCGCGCTGATCGGGGATCTCGCCGCAAACCGGCGCCGCGTTTCCTGGAACGCGCCCGGCCCCTGCCACCACCGGGTGAACGCGTTGGCCCTGAGACGCATCGTCGGCAACCTGCTGGAAAACGGGCTGAGGTACAGCCACGACCAGGTACAGTTGCACCTGGACTGCCAGCACCGACCGCCGATCGTCTTCGTGCTCGATCGTGGCCCGGGCATCCCGGAAGAGGAGCGCGAGGCCGTGTTCCGGCCCTTCTACCGCCTGGAGCACTCGCGCAACCGGCGCACCGGCGGCAGCGGGCTGGGGCTCGCCGTGGCGCGACAGCTTGCCATCGCCAACGGCATGGAGATCCGACTGACCCGGCGCCAAGGGGGCGGAACCGTCGCCAGCGTGACCCTGCCGCCGCCCGGCGGCGAGGGCGAGGTCAAACCCGAGCCGGGATCCGGTTGACGCGCCGCCTTGCGGTCCCTAAATTCCCGCACATGGCGACGCACCAGCACGTCCACCGGTGTTGTTGCCGACATGAGGACGATACGAACAAGAACGAGCAGGCGATCGAGTCCCGCCGATCGGGATCAATCGATCACCGCGCGAGCCGCTGGGCTCGACCTCACGACACCCACCATGGGAGCGAACTTAGATGCTGCAGCCCGGAGACAAGGCCCCGCTGTTCTCCCTCCCGGACGCCGACATGGAGCGCGTCCACCTGGAGCAATTCAAGGGCAGCAAGAACCTGGTGCTGTACTTCTACCCGAAGGACGACACGCCTGGGTGCACGATGGAGGCTTTGGAGTTCACCGACCTGCAGCCCGAGTTCGAGTCCCTGGACACGGAGATCCTGGGCATCAGCCGCGACAACTGCTCGAGCCATGGGGTGTTTCGAGACAAATACGGGATCAACGTCCGCCTGCTCGCCGATCCCGAGGGAGAGGCCTGCGAACCCTACGGCGTGTGGCGTGAGAAGGAGGCCCACGGGGAGAAGCGTTTCGGCATCCTCCGCTCCACCTTCGTCGTCGACAAGGAGGGCACGGTCCGGCACGCCCTCTATGACATCAAGCCCAAAGGCCACGCCCGCTACGTCCTGGATCTGGTCCGCGATCTCTAGGAGAACGCTGGTTATTGGCCATCCTGTCCAAAGCCAGCACGCCACCCAAGAAGCGCGGAATTAATCCGCGTTTCCCCAGACCCGCCAGCCACGGGCCCGCCCGCGACCCGCGGTCAGTCCTTCTTCTTTAGCAACGCCTCCAGATCGCCAAAGGGGCGATGTGTTGCAGGTTTCGGGACATCGCCCCCGCCGCTCCGCCCGGCGGCGACCGCGGCCGCGTGCTCCTCGTACTTCTGGTGCTCGTTGTCATGGCAATAGAGACAGAGCAGCTCCCAGTTGCTGCCGTCGGCCGGGTTGTTGTCGTGATTCATATCCTTGTGATGAACCGTGAGCTCGCGCAGGTTCTCGCGGGTGAAGGCGCGCCCGCAGCGTCCACACACCCACGGATAGAGCTTCAGGGCCCGCTCGCGGTAACCCGCATCGCGCTCCTCCCGCGCGCGCCGCGCCTCCGCGACGACCCGGTCGAGCTTTCCCGTGTCGATCGGTTTGCCGGACTTGCCGTGCCTGGGACCTCCGGAGCTCGCCATTGATGGACACCTCTCGCGTAATAGAAGATGGTTCAGGTTTGCCGGGACACGCTCGCAAGGATAGCGTCCCTTCCGGGCGATGACATTGCCGCCTGCGGCCAGCTCAAGGTCCGGGCGGCTCGCTCGGACCTTGAACGCCGCCCATGCCCGGCGAAACAGAATCCTCGAGATCCTGGAGCGCCCGCCCCCAGCCCAGCTCCTGCAGCAGCCGTCGCCACTGCTCGTCCAGCGGGGCACGCAGACAAAGGTCCGCCTTCGTCACCGGATGGGAGAGCGTCAAGGACGCGGCGTGCAGCAGCAGACGCCTAACCCCGAACCGGTCGCGGAAGAAGCGATTGTGCCGACCCTCCCCGTGCGTGGTGTCGCCGACGATGGGATGGCAGATGTGATGGAAATGGCGGCGGATCTGATGATAGCGCCCGGTCAGGGGCGAGACATCCGCCAAGGCGTAGCGGCTCGTGGCGTAACGCCCCACCGCGACCGGCAGCTCGGCGCGGGCGAGGACGCGGTAGCGCGTGACGGCGGGTCGCGGCGGCCGACCGGCGGACTCGCTCAGCGGATAGTCGATCGACCCCTGGTCGTCAGGCCAGCCGCGCACCAGCGCCACGTAGCGCTTAACCACCCTTCGCTCCTCGAACTGGCGCGAAACAGCAACGGCCGCTTCGCGGCTGCGGCCGAAGACCAACACGCCGGAGGTCGGGCGGTCCAGGCGATGGACGGCGTAGACGCGGGCGCCTACTTGCTCGCGCACCCGCTGCAACGCGAAGTCCTCGGCGTCGGCAATCGCCGTTCGGTGAACAAGAAGGCCCGGCGGCTTGTCCACGGCTACCAGCCACCGATCACGATAGAGGAACCTGAGGGTCGACACAGCGAACCGCGCTCAGCGTTCAGGCCGGCGGCCGATGCGGAAAAGCGATCCCGAATCCCGGGGACAGGGAACCGGAGAAGACCAGGATCCAGGGCGCATGACCGGCGGCACTTTTTCTTTCCTCATCCCGCGGTTATGGTGTTGACCTACCGTGAGCCGTCGACCATCGCCGCAGGCGTGAAACTCCGCAATCAGATTCTGTTGTTCCTGCTCGCCTTCGGGCTGGCGCCGCTGGTCCTGGCGGTTTTGATCAACCTGCCCCTGGTGCTCGAGCGCACCGCGCTCTTTTACCAGCGGGCCTACCTGCAGAACCTGCGCGCAGACTTCCGCGACCTCGACCAGCATCTGGCAAGCCGCCACGAGATGATCCGACTGCTCGGCAAGCTCCCGGAACCCAGCCTGATTCTGGGCGAGCACGAGGACGAAGACCAGGTTGATCTCGCGCGCGCTCGCTATACCGGCTGGATCAACCAGATCCTGGCCGACCAGAGCGACATCATCCAGATCCTGTTCATCGATCTCGACGGCCACGAGGGCTTCTGGCTCGAGCGCGACAGCAGCACCCTGCGCTGGCACCCGACCGCCGAGATGCCCGAGCACCCGAACCCGCAGCTGCTCGAGGCGGGATTGCGGATGCAGCCGGGAGGCGTGCTGGTCAGCCGCATCCGCGTCGACACCCTGGCTGGGATCGAGGACCCGCGAAAGCTGATGACGCTCAACCTCGTCAGCACCATTGGTGATCCCAAGGGCAAGCTGATGGGTCTGGTGGTGATGACCATCGACGTCGGCGGCCTCGCCCAGTCCTACCGCGACACCCTCTGGGTGAACAACAACGGCAGTTACCTGCGCCCCGGCGAGCCGATCAGCGACGAGCCGGAGGCCTTCGCCGACTTCCCGGGCCTCGCGGACATCTTCGCCGAGGGTAAGTTGGCGCTGTGGGAGAGCGAACAGGGCCAGCAGCTGCTGTGGGTGCCGATGTTCCTCACCGAGGACTCCTTGCCCCTGTGGGTGGCCCGCCCGGTCGACCCGTCTCCCCTCAAGAGCTTCCGCAATGCCCTGATCCTGCGCGTGGGAAGCATCGTGCTGCTCCTGATCATCGCGGTCATGATCATGGCACGCTTCTTCGCCGCCCGCGCCGAGCATTTCGGTCAGGAACTGACCAAGGGACTGCGCCGTGTCCTGCGCGATGGCCGAGGGATTCGGTTCTCCTGGAACGGTCCACGCGAGGTGCGGGAGCTCGGCGAGCAGCTGACCGAGCTGTCCGAAACCCACGCCGAGCACCTGTGCGCGGCGCGCGACCACACGCGTGAGCTGGAGCAGTCCAACCGCTACAAATCGGAGTTTCTGGCCAATGTCAGCCATGAGCTGCGCACGCCCCTGAACTCCATCCTGCTGCTGTCGAAGATGCTGGCCGACCGGCAGTCCGGGCTTTCGGCGGACCAGCAGCGCCAGGCGCAAGTGATTCATGAGGCCGGCCGTGACCTGCGCACCATGATCGACAACATCCTGGACATCTCCCGCATCGAAGCGGGCCAGGTCACCCTGAACCTGGAGTGGATCGAGCTCCGCCCCCTCGCCGTGGAGCTCATCGAGCTGTTATCCCCCCAGTTCGCGGACAAGGGCCTGACCCTGCAGCTCGAAGCGGCCGGAGACAGGGAGGAGGCCATCTACAGCGACCGCGACAAGCTGCGCCAGATCCTCAAGAACTTCCTGTCCAACGCGGCGAAGTTCACTTCCCGGGGGGGCGTTACGTTGGGCATGGGGCGCGCGCCCGACGGACGCTGCCCTGTCGCCATCACCGTCACCGACACCGGCATCGGCATCCCGGGGGACAAGCAGGAGGTGATCTTCGAGGCCTTTCAGCAGGCCGACGGCTCCACCCGTCGCCGCTACGGCGGCACCGGGCTGGGCCTTTCCATCAGCCGCGAGCTCGCCCGCCTGCTCGGCGGCAAGATCACGGTGGAGAGCAGCGAGGGAAAAGGCTCCCGCTTCACCCTGATGCTGCCGGTCGAGTTTGACGGCAGCCATCTGGATGCCGTCCAGATCGTGCACGAGCTAGAGCGGGACTCCGAGGCAGAGGAGGCGGCCCCTGATCAGGCGGCGCGGGAAAGCTTCACCGGGCACTGGATCTTGCTGGTCGAGCGGGACGTCGAAAGCCTGGTGAGCGAGACGGCGTTGCTCGAGTCATTCGGTCCGCGCGTGCTGACCGCGGCCGATGCCGACGAGGCGCTCGAAACGCTGCAGGACGAGGGGGCCTGCTCCCTGGTCCTGCTGGCAACGCAGGTGTCGGCGGAGAATACCTGTGATACGATCCGGTTAATTCGTAACGATGAGCGCTTCCAGGGGCTTCCTGTAATTGTCGCCGGAAGCGCGGAAGACGCGGCGCAAAGCGAACGCTTCGTGCGGGCCGGCGCCGACGGATTCGTCGCCAAACCCGTGGATCGCGCAAAACTCGAGCCCTTGCTGGCGAAAATCCTGGGGGCGCCGGTCGAGAACAGACAGCGGCAAACGGCATGAATCGCTACTCCGGATTCACACTCCTCATCGTCGACGACCACGCCCACAACCTCTTTACCCTGCGGACGCTGATCGAGAAGCACATGGACGTCGCCGTGCTCGAGGCGACCTCTGGTCAGCGCGCGATCGACCTCACGCTGCAGCATCCCGACATCGACCTCATCATCCTCGACGTGCAGATGCCGGAGATGGACGGCTTCCAGACCGCGTCCCTGCTCAAACGCCGCAAGCGCACCCGCGACATCCCCATCATCTTCCTCACCGCCGCATTCAAGTCGGAAGAGTTCCAGCAACGGGGCTACGCCGTCGGCGCGGTGGATTACCTGCTCAAGCCGATCGAGGACAATCAGCTGATCAACAAGATCAGCACCTACTTCCGGCTGATCGAGAAGGAGCGGGCGCTCAACAAGGTACTGGAAGAGAAGGTCGCAGAACGCACCGCACAGCTGGCCCAGGCCAACCAGTACCTGGAGAACATCATCACCTACATGGGGGAGGCCCTGCTGGTCCTGACGCCGACAGGCGAGATCAAGATGGCCAATCCGACCGCCTGCCGCATGCTCGACTACAGTGAGAAGGATCTGCTCGGCATGTCCATCGGCGACGTCTTCGAGGAAGAAGGGGACGAGCAGGCCGGCGCCTTCATGGGCATCTGGCTGGAGGCCCTGATTCGGACCGGGGCTCTGAGCAAAATCGACGCTCGCTTCATCGCCAAGGACGGGCGGCGGGTGCCCATCCTGTTCTCGCGCACCGCCGTGAAAGACCAGGGCGGAAAAATCAAAGACATCATCTGCATCGCCAAGGACATGACGGGCTACGCCCGCGTCGACGGCGATGCGGAACCGGACGTGCGTCATCGCGCCCGAGAGATATCGTAGGAGCTGTCCATGAACGATCCCGACCCGACCGCCGACCTGCCAGAAGAAGAGGCGACCGCGCTCACCGCCAACGCCCTCAAGGCCATGGCCCACCCGCTGCGCTGGAAGATCCTGTGCTCGCTGGGGGATCGCGAGCTCTCCGTGGGCGAGATCGTGGAGCGCACCGGTACCTCCCAGAGCAACATCTCCCAACATCTCGAACAGCTGCGCAACAAGAACATCGTGGTTGCCCGCAAGGAGGCGAACCGAATCTATTACCGGATTCGCAATCACCAGCTGCTGGACCTGATCGGGATCATGCGCGACGTGCTTTGCCCGGCCAATCTGGATGACCGCTACCCGCGCTGATCCGCCGCGGTTCAGGCCTCCGGCAGGAGCGCGCGCGCCAGATTGACCCAGTAGCGCACACCCACCGGAATCACCGCATCGTTGAAGTCATAGGCCGGGTTGTGCAGCGCGCAGGCATGGGCGCCCTCGGTGCCGTTGCCAAGCATCACGTAAGCCCCCGGGCAGCCGGCGAGCATCCAGCCGAAGTCCTCCGCGCCCATGGTCGGCGGCAGGTCCCGCAGGACCCGGGCCGTCCCGACCGTCCGCTCCATGGCCGCCAGGGCGTCCGCGGTCTCCCGCTCGGTGTTCACGGTGGCGCGGTAACGGCGCTGGTAGTCGAGCGCGACCTTCACCCCGTGGGCCGCGGCGATGCCCTCCGCGATCCGCTTCAGCCCTTGTTCAAGTCCGACCCGAACCTCCTCGCGGAAGCTGCGCACCGTGCCAGCCAGCTCCGCCGTCTGCGGGATCACGTTGAGCGTCTGACCGGCGTTGATCCGGGTCACGCTGACTACCGCCGCCGCCAGCGGATCCGTGTCGCGGCTCACCAGCGTCTGCCAGGCCGAAATGATCTGCGCCGCGGCCACGATGGGATCGCGTGCCAGATGGGGATAGGCGGCATGACCGCCGACGCCGGTCAGTCGGAGCTTGAAGAAATCCGCCGCCGCCATTACGGGCCCGGCGCGCGTTCCCATGGAGCCCGCGGGCAGTCCGGGCCAGTTGTGCAGTCCGAAAACCGCGCGCATCGGAAAGCGCTCGAACAGACCCTCGTCGACCATCAGCTTTCCGCCCGCGAGGTTCTCCTCCGCCGGCTGGAAGATGAAGTGGACGGTGCCGCGAAAGCCTCCCCGGTCAGACAGGTATCGTGCCGCGCCCAGCAGCATGGTGGTGTGGCCATCGTGGCCGCAGGCGTGCATGCGGCCGGCGTTGCGTGAGCGGTACGCCAGCCCCGTGCGCTCCTGCAGCTCCAATGCGTCCATGTCTGCCCGCAACCCGATCGCCGGCCCCTCGCCTCGGGTCAGGGTGCCCACGACGCCGGTTTTCGCCAGCCCCCGATGCACCGCGAGCCCCATGGCCCCAAGCCGATCGGCGACCAGCGATGAGGTGCGTTCCTCCGCGAAGCCGATCTCGGGGTGAGCGTGCAGATCGTGCCGAACCCTCACCAGCTCGGCGCACAGCTGTTCGAGATAAGGATCGTTCGCCATGTCGGTGTCGCGCACCCCGTCACCCCCATTCGGTCAAGGGTGGGAATGTTAGCGCACTCCGCGAATGGCGTCGGTGGCGGCATGGTGCGGTTCCATGCGCCCGTCGGCTTGCAGCCGGTAGCAGGGGATGAGGATAATCCTGGGCCGGATCATACCGTTCCGAAAGAGGAGAGCGTCGATGCAAGAACCCGAATGTCCCAAGAAGGGCCCCTACACCCTGGAGCTCGAGGCCGGCACCCACTGGTGGTGCAGCTGCGGGCGTTCCAAGAACCAACCCTTCTGCGACGGCTCGCACCAGGGGACCGAATTCCAGCCCCTGGAGCTCAAGCTCGAGCAACCCGAAAAGGTCTGGCTTTGCGGCTGTAAGCGCAGCGGCAGGAAGCCGATGTGCGACGGCACCCACAAGCAGCTGATCTGAGCCCTACGGCGGGAGCGTCGACGTCGAGAAACGAAGCGGGGCCCGAAGGCCCCGTTTCTCTGCTGGGATTCGAGCCTCCTTACCTGGCCGAACCCTTGCTGCCAACGAACTCGGGATAGGCCTCGAGCCCGCATTCGCCGACGTCCACACCCTCGTACTCCTCCTCCTCGCTGACGCGAATACCCATCACCAGCTTGATGACGAGCCAGGTGACGAAAGAGGTCGCGAACACCCAGCCCAGGATGACGCCCAATCCGATGAGCTGGGCGCCGAAGCTGGCCTCGGGATTGGTGATCGGCACCGCGATCAGGCCCCACATACCGACCACGCCATGGACGGAGATGGCGCCTACCGGATCGTCGATCCGCAACTTGTCGAGGGTCACGATGGCGAAGACGACGATCACGCCCCCGACGGCGCCGATGAGGGTAGCCGAGAGGGGCGTCGGGGTCAGGGGCTCCGCCGTGATGGCGACCAGCCCGGCAAGGGCGCCGTTCAGGACCATGGTGAGATCGGTCTTGCCGAATAGCAGGCGCGCGAAGATCATCGCCGCGACCAGACCGCCGGCAGCGGCCATATTGGTGTTGACGAAGACGGCCGCGACCGCGTTTGCCTCGCCGACATCCGAGATCTTGAGCTCGGAGCCGCCGTTGAAGCCGAACCAGCCGAGCCACAGGATGAAGGTCCCGAGGGTAGCCAGCGGCAGGTTGGCGCCGGGGATGGCGTTAATGGTGCCGTCCTTCGCGTACTTGCCCTTGCGCGGGCCGAGCAGCAGCACGCCCGCCAAGGCCGCGGACGCGCCGCAGAGGTGAACGATACCGGAGCCGGCGAAGTCGTTGAAACCGAGGGCGTCGAGGAAGCCGCCGCCCCACTTCCAGTAGCCTTGGACGGGATATATGAACCCGGTCATGACCACCGCGAAAAGCAGAAAGGACCACAGCTTCATGCGCTCGGCCACGGCGCCGGAGACGATGGACATGGCGGTGGCCACGAACACCACCTGGAAGAAGAAATCGGCCATGTTCGAGTAGTATGTCCCGCCGTTACTGGCGAGGACGTCCTCGACCTTGTTATCGCCACCGAACATGAAGCTCAGGTCGAAACCCGGAATGACGCCACC
This sequence comes from uncultured Chromatiaceae bacterium, assembly GCA_964395315.1. Lineage (GTDB taxonomy): Bacteria > Pseudomonadota > Gammaproteobacteria > Chromatiales > Chromatiaceae > CAVORB01. The sequence continues at coordinate 36,810 of CAYNBI010000009.1, forward strand.
GGAGAAGGCGTCACCGGGGTACATGATGTTGTAGCCCATCACCATGAACATGATGCTGGCGATGGCGAAAAGGGCCACGTTCTTGGTCAGGATCTCCGCCGTGTTCTTGGCGCGAACCAGGCCCGCCTCAAGCATGGCGAAGCCGGCGGCCATCCACATGACCAGGGCGCCCGACACCAGAAAGTAGAAGGTATCCAGCGCATAGCTGAGTTGGGTGATGGCTTCCACGGGTGGGAACCTCCGATACGATACTGCTGTTTGGGAGAGAGGGGGCGGGAAAGCGGCGACCGGCAGGCGCCGGCCGCCGCGGCGCGGACTAGATGATGTATCCGCGCTCGTCGTGCAGGGCGAGGTCGAGACCCTCGGTCTCCTGCTCCTCGGTGACGCGCAGACCGATGACGAGATCGATCAGCTTCAGCAGGATGAAGCTCACGATACCGCCATAGACCAGGGTGCCGACCACCGAGATGAACTGCACCCAGACCTGGGCGCCGATGGTGACACCCTCTGCGAGCCCGGCGCCGCCCAGGCTCGCATCGGCGAACACTCCGGTCAGAATGGCGCCGACGATGCCGGCGACGCCGTGCACGCCCCAGACGTCGAGGGAGTCGTCGTAGCCGAGCGCACGCTTGACCTTGGTCGATGCGATGAAGGCGAACAAGGCGCCGGCAAAGCCGATGGCGATCGCACCCATGGGTCCCGCGGTGCCGGATGCCGGCGTGATGGCCACCAGACCGGCAACTGCGCCGGTGGCGATGCCGAGCACCGAGGGCTTGCCGTGGCTCATCCACTCCGCGAACATCCAGGTCAGGGCCGCCGTCGCGGTCGCGAGCTGGGTTACCGTCATGGCCATTCCGGCGGTTCCGTCGGCGGCGAGCTGGGAGCCCGCGTTGAACCCGAACCAGCCCACCCAGAGCATGGAGGCCCCGATCACCGTGAGCCCCAGGTTGTGGGGGGGCATGGCGGTGGTCGGGTAGCCTTTGCGCTTGCCGAGCACCAGGGCCGCCATCAGGGCCGCCACGCCGGCGTTGATATGCACGACGGTGCCGCCGGCGAAGTCCAGGGCGCCCAGATCGGCGATCCAGCCGCCGCCCCACACCCAGTGCCAGATGGGCACGTAGACCAGCGTAACCCACAGGGCCATGAACCAGATCATCGCAGAGAACTTCATGCGCTCGGCGAAGGCGCCCACGATGAGCGCGGGGGTGATGATGGCGAAGGTCATCTGGAAGGTCATGAACACCGACTCCGGGATGGTCCTCCCGTCGAGGGCGTCCACCGTCACGCCGGCGAGGAACAGCTTCTCCAGACCGCCGATCCACTGGTTGAGCGCGCCGCCATCGGTGGAGGCCAGGCTGTAGCCGTAGATCGCCCACAGGAGACTCATCAAGCCGGTGAGGGCGAAGCACTGCATCAACACCGACAGGACGTTCTTCGCACGTACCAGGCCGGCATAGAACAGCGACAGACCGGGGATGGTCATGAACAGGACCAGCGCCGTCGCCGTGATCATCCAGGCGGTGTCGCCGCTGTTGAGGACCGCCTCCTCTTCCGCGAAGGCAAGCGCGGGCGCCAGCGTCAGCAGGCCCGCCATGAACGACGGCATCCGCCGCCCGATAGCAAATTTTCTCATCACTGCAATCTCCCGTGCTTTCGTCACAGCGCGTCCGGGCCGGTCTCGCCGGTGCGGATACGGATGACCTGACCGAGGTCGAATACGAAGATCTTGCCGTCGCCGATCTTGCCGGTGCGGGCGGCACCGGAGATGGCCTCGATGACCTTGTCGGCCATGCCGTCGTCGACGGCGATTTCGATCTTGATCTTGGGCAGGAAATCGACGACGTATTCGGCGCCGCGGTAGAGCTCGGTATGACCCTTCTGACGGCCAAAGCCCTTGACCTCGATGACGGTGATGCCCGAGACGCCGATGTCGCCCAAGGCCTCTCGCACGTCGTCGAGCTTGAAGGGCTTGATGATGGCTGCGATCAATTTCATGTTCGGAAACTCCTGAAGCGGCCGGGGCTCCGCGCCCCGGCCCGTTGATTCATCGCTAGAGTGGATACCCGAAGCCCTAGAATTCCTTGTTCCAGGCCACCCAGAACTTGGGATCGGTGTCGTATCCGACGTCCGTGTTGCCGCTGTTCTGGTCCCAGTTCAGGCTGAACGTGCCGAAGTCGCCCGCGTCCTTGCTGATCGAAGCGCCGTAGTGCCAATAGTTGGCGCTGTCGGACTTCTCATAGATCGTACCCGTCGCCGGATCGACCACGAGACCGACGACAACCTCGTTGTTCTTGAAGTCGTAATAACCGACGCGAGCGCCGAAGGTCAGACCCCATTGCAAGGGATCGCTCTCGAAGGTGCCGTAGTAGTAGAGATCCCCTTGGTCGAACAATCCGCCATCGTTCTGTCCGTAGACGGTGTAGGCCAGCCCCAGGGTGAACCACTTATAGGTACCACTGGCGGCAATCTCCCAAAAGTCCGAGTCGGTACCATCCGGGTAGGCGTAGTAGATGGTGTTGAGGTCGTAGCTGAAGTCATCGTTGATCGAGCCGCCAAAGCCCGCGTACAGGTCGAGCTCGTAGTTGGGGCTGTCAGCCCCCCAGTCGATGTTGGAGACCCAGGTTCCGGCGTAGAACCCGCTCTCGTGGGCATAGTCGAGGCCACCGGAGACCGCGGGGTCATCCTGCGTCTGGGTGACGCCGCGCCAGATGTAGTTGGACGCGACGCCGATATTGGCGCTGACGGAATGCGGGGAATCCGCCAGGGCAAGGCGCATGCTGCCCAGGGATGCGGCCATCAGGGCGCCCGCGCCGCAGGCAATTACAATCGGTTTTGCTTTCATGGTCTTCGAACCTCTCGGGGATGGGGAGTGAGTTGTAATCGGTCGTCACGTTGGGCACCGCAGCCGCGGTACCGGATCACGAGTGACAAAGCCCTAGCAGGACGCGTGCCAAAGTTAGGTTGTACCGAAAACACAACGGTTTCAGGCGCATGTGACATCAGAACAACATACGACGCGCACCACGATGGTCCAACAGGACGGCCGCTGGAGGCCCCTTGCGCACCAAATCAGTGCGCGATTCACGGAAAGACTCGTGGCCGATACGGGCCTATAATGTCGCGGAGGAGACAACAGCCCCCTGGGACCGCCCCCATGCTCGATCCGAAGCATCTCGACGACCTCACCCGGCGCCTCGCGGGCAGCCTGCCGCGAGGTTTGCAGGCGTTGCAGGAAGACATCGGGCGCAATTTGCGCGCCACCCTCGAGTCCGGACTCACCAAGCTCGATCTGGTCACCCGCGAGGAGTTCGACGTTCAGACCGCGGTCCTGGCGCGCACGCGAGAGAAGCTCACCCGGCTCGAAGCCGAGGTGGCCAGGCTGGAACGCGCGCTGAATCTCGGGGCTACCCCAAAGAAGAAGTCGACCGCACGCAAGACTCCCGCCAAGCCCACTTGAGCCTCTGTGTGCTCAACAGCCGCGCCCGCGAGGGAATCGAGGCGCCGGAGGTAACCGTAGAGGTGCACCTCTCCGGCGGATTGCCCGCCCTCTCTATCGTCGGACTGCCGGAAATGGCGGTGAAGGAGAGCAAGGACAGGGTGCGCGGCGCTCTGCTCAACGGACGCTTCCAGTTCCCGGCGGGGCGGGTGACCATCAACCTGGCCCCCGCCGACCTGCCGAAGGAAGGGGGCCGCTTCGACCTCCCGATTGCCTTGGGCATTCTCGGCGCCTCCGGCCAAGTCCGGGGCGACGGCCTCGCCTCCCTAGAGTTTCTGGGCGAGCTTGCGCTTTCGGGCAGCCTGCGACCGGTCAATGGCGTCCTGCCCGCGGCCCTCGCCGCGCGGGACGCCGGGCGGGCGCTGGTCCTGCCGCGGGAAAACGCCGACGAGGCCGCCCTGGTCAGCGATCTGACCATCTTCCCCGCCGATCACCTGCTCGAGGTGTGCGAGCACCTCAATGGTCCAGAGCCGCTCCCCCGATTCAAGCGGCCTGAGGACGGCCGAGCGCGTACCGAGTACTCGGATCTGTGCGAGGTCCGTGGCCAGGCCCATGCCAAGCGCGCCCTCGAGATCGCCGCCGCCGGGGGGCACAGCCTGCTGTTCATCGGCCCCCCTGGAACCGGCAAGTCCATGCTGGCCAGCCGTCTGCCCGGCATCCTGCCCTCGATGACCGAGCGCGAGGCCCTCGAGACGGCGGCGGTGCGCTCCGTGAGCGGGCGCGAGCCCTTCGATCCCAAGCGCTGGCGCGAACGCCCCTTCCGCTCGCCCCACCACACCGCATCGGGTGTAGCCTTGGTCGGAGGTGGAAGCAATCCCCGCCCGGGGGAGATCTCGCTGGCCCATCTCGGCGTCCTTTTCCTGGACGAGCTGCCCGAGTTCGATCGGCGGGTTCTGGAGGTGCTGCGCGAGCCCTTGGAGTCGGGTCATATCCACATCTCCCGCGCCGCACGCCAGGCGGAGTTTCCGGCACGCTTCCAGCTCGTCGCCGCCATGAACCCCTGTCCCTGCGGCTACCTCGGCGACCCCAGCGCGCGTTGCCGCTGCACCGCCGAGCAGGTGAGCCGCTACCGGGCGCGCATCTCCGGCCCCTTGCTCGACCGCATCGACCTCCATGTCGAGGTCCCGCGCCTGCCCGCGGATGCGCTCAATGCCCCGGGCCACGGCGGCGGGGAGACCAGCGCCCAGGTGCGGGCACGGGTGGAGACGGCGCGCGCGATCCAGATCGCCCGCGCGGGCAAGCCCAATCAGGCCCTGGCCCCGCGCGAGATCGAGCGCTTCTGTCGTCTCGACGAGGCGGGCCGACGCATGATGACGCAGGCCCTGCAGCGGTTGGGGCTCTCGGCCCGCGCCTACCATCGGGTGCTCAAGACGGCGCGCACCGTCGCCGACTTGGCGGGCGACGAGGCCGTCGGGCCCGGGCACCTGAGCGAGGCCATTGGTTACCGCCGCCTGGACCGCGCCGTGGCCGCGCACTGATAGCCTGGCGCCTGACCGCCCGTCCCGAGCAAACAGATTCGCGAGAACACCGGCGACCACCATCGAGTCGGACGACACCCAAGGACATGCTGCAACTGCGCGATCTCGATCTCCGCCGCGGCACCCGCTCGCTGATCGCCGGGGCCAACCTCACGGTCTTCCCCGGCCAGAAGGTGGGCGTGGTCGGAGCCAACGGCTGCGGCAAATCGAGCCTGTTCGCCCTCATTCGCGGCCGCCTTCACCCGGACGCCGGGGAGTGCGCGGTGCCCGCCTCCTGGGAGATCGCCCACGTCGCCCAGCAGACCCCGTCCGGCGCGCAGCCCGCGATCGAGCTGGTCATGGACGGCGACGCGGAGCTGCGGGCGGTGCAGCGGGCGCTCGCGACGGCCGAGCAGGCCGGCGACGGCTTGCGACAGGGCGAGCTGCACGGAAGGCTTGAGGCGATCGGCGGCTACGAGGCCGAGAGCCGGGCGGCCCGGCTGTTGCACGGCCTCGGCTTCTCCCCCGGAGAGGAGCACCGGACGGTTGACAGCTACTCGGGCGGCTGGCGTATGCGCCTCGGCCTCGCGCGCACCCTGATGTGCCGCTCCGACCTCTTGCTGCTCGACGAGCCGACCAACCACCTGGACCTGGACGCGGTCATCTGGCTCGAGTCCTGGCTCAAGGCCTATCCCGGCACCCTGCTCCTGATCTCCCACGACCGGGACTTCCTGGACGCGATCGCCGGACATATCGTCCACATCGCGCACGGGCAGCTCACAGCCTACACCGGGAACTACAGCGCCTTCGAGCGCCAGCGCGCCGAGCGCCTCTCCCAGCAGCAGGCGGCATTCGCCCGCCAGCAGCAGGAGATCGACCGCATCCAGCGCTTCGTCACCCGCTTCCGCGCGAAGGCCACTAAGGCCCGCCAGGCCCAAAGCCGACTCAAGGCCCTGGAGCGCCTGGAGCTGATCGCCCCCGCTCACGTCGACTCGCCCTTCGCCTTCACCTTCGGCGCGCCGCGCGGAATGCCCCATCCGTTGCTGCGGCTCGAGGAGGTCTCGGCCGGTTACGAAGGACGAACCGTGATCTCGGCGGTGAATCTGAGCCTGAGCCCAGGGGACCGCATCGGTCTGCTTGGGCCGAACGGCGCGGGCAAGTCCACCCTGATCAAGGTTCTCGCCGGGACACTCACCACCACCGCGGGGCGAAGGCTCCCCGCCCAGACCCTCCAGGCTGGGTACTTCGCCCAGCACCAGATGGACCAGCTACGGGGCGACGACAGCCCGCTCAGGCATCTGCAACGCCTCGCGCCGGAGCAACCCGAGCAGGCATTGCGAGATTACCTCGGCGGATTCGGGTTCTCCGGGGACAAAGCGCTCGAATCCGTGGCAGTCTTTTCCGGTGGGGAGCGGGCGCGGCTCGCGCTCGCCCTGTTGATCTGGCAGCGCCCGAATCTGCTGTTGCTCGACGAACCGACGAACCATCTGGACCTGGAGATGCGACACGCCCTGAGCGAGGCGCTGCAGGAATTCGAAGGCGCGCTGGTGGTGGTCTCCCACGACCGCCACCTGCTGCGGCTCACCACCGACACGCTGCTGCTGGTCGACGGCGGCGAGGTGACAACCTTCGACGGGGAGCTGGACGAGTATCCGGCGTGGATCGCCGCGCGGCAGGTGGCGAAAACGCCGGCGGCGGACGTCAGTCCCGGCGAGGACGCGGTTTCCCGAAAGGAGAAAAGACGCCTGGACGCGGAGCAGCGCCGGCAACTGCAACCGTTGACGAACCGGCTCAAGGCATTGGAGTCGCGGCTCGCCGAGTTGACCAATCGGCGTAAAGAGCTCGAGCGGGCACTTGCCGCACCCTCCCTGTACGAAGCGGCGGGGAAGGCCGAGTTGCTCGAGCTCTTGGCGCAGAAGCGCCGTATCGACGCCGATCTGGAAGAAACCGAGAGCGCATGGCTGGAGACGGGCGAGGATCTCGAACGCCTGGAGTCGGTCAGCTGATGAGGCTGACCCTGGACGGCCAGCGGGCGCTGCGCCGCAGGCGTGCCGGCACCTGGCGAAGTGTTCGGCTGATCCTGCTCCCGACCGTCGCGGTGCTGCTGCTTTACCTGGCCTGGCCCTACTTCACCCTGTGGCAGCTCGACCAGGCGCTGGTAAGCGGCGACGCCGCGGCGCTGGATCGATTGGTCGACCTGGCAGCCGTGCGGGACGAGATCAAGAGGAAGCTCAACAAGGATTCCACCAGCGCCATAGGGGATTTGTCCGATCCCTTCATTCGCTGGCTGGAGGCAGGCATTCAGACCGCGGGCAGCGGCGCCGTCGATCAGCTCGTGACCTTGGACTGGGTCCGCGATCAGCTGCTGACTGACGTTGCCGGGAAGGGCCTTCTTGCACGTCTGTCCTTTGCCTTCTTCGACGCCCCGAATGGATTCCGCCTGACCATCGACGGCTCCGGCGGCAACCCCGTGCATGCCCGCCTGACGCTCGGCAAAGCCGCCTGGCGCGTCTCGGCACTCTACTATTGACAGAGACCGTGGAGACTCGAAGATGCCTTGACGACCCGGTGCGGCCGAGTTTCCACCGCGCGGCACCGACAGGCTTCCACTCTCGACCGGATCTTTGGTTAAATCCTTAGCGCTAATCGGCCCGGCGGGCAACACGCTCGACACAATCTGGCGCGAAGATTGCTTGCACACGTAGTATCTCCAACCAAATCGGCGGTTCACCATGTCTCCCTTCACCGACCTGCGCAGAAGTCATCCCAACGAGCGACTCTTCGACCAGCCCCCCCTGCCCATGGATGCAGCAGGCCTGGCAGCGGACTTCAAGCACTATTACTCCAACACCTTCGGCCGGGACCGCGACTGCCGCTCCGCCTACTACCCGTACCGGGCGCTGGCCGTCGTGATGAGAGACCGCCTCATGGAGCGCTGGAAGAACACCCGCCACGCCCACGACCAGGTAGACTGCAAGCGCACCTACTACCTGTCCCTCGAGTTCCTCATGGGTCGCGCTCTGTGCAACGCCATGCTGAACCTGGGGATCGGCAACGCGGTGGAGCAGGGGCTCTACGATCTCGGCCTGCTGCTGGAGGAGATCTCCGCGACCGAGCCCGACGCCGGCCTCGGAAACGGCGGTCTCGGACGCCTCGCAGCCTGTTTTCTCGACTCCTGCGCGACCCTGCAGTTGCCGGTGAAGGGCTACGGGCTGCGCTACGAGTACGGCATGTTCCGCCAGATGATCGAGAACGGCTACCAGGTCGAGGAGCCCGATCACTGGCTGCGCGACGGCAATCCCTGGGAGCTCGAGCGCCCCGAGTACACCCAGCGCATCCAGTTCGGCGGCCATACCGAGTTCTACCAGGACGCCAGCGGGCGCGCCGCGGTGCGCTGGGTCAACACCCACGATGTGCTTGCCGTGCCCTACGACACCCCGGTCCCCGGCTACCGCAACGACACCATCAATACCTTGCGGCTGTGGAAGGCGGCGGCCACCGACGAGTTCGACCTCGGGGAGTTCAACGCGGGCGATTACCCAGAGGCCGTCGCCGCCAAGAACGATGCCGAGCACATCACCATGGTGCTCTATCCTAACGACGCCAACGAGTGCGGCAAGGAGCTCCGGCTGCGCCAGCAGTACTTCCTGGCCAGCGCCAGCATCAAGGACGTGATGCGGGAGTGGATCCGGCTGCATGGCCGCGACTTCAGCCAGTTCGCGGAGAAGAACTGCTTCCAGCTGAACGACACCCACCCGGCAATCTCGGTCGCCGAGCTCATGCGCCAGCTCATCGACGAGCACCACCTCGAGTGGGACGAGGCGTGGGAAATCACCACCGGCACCATGGCCTACACCAACCATACCCTGCTGCCCGAGGCCCTCGAGCGCTGGCCGGTGCGCCTGTACCAGCAGCTCCTGCCTCGCCTGCTGGAGATCATCTACGAGATCAATGCCCGCTTTCTCACCGAGGTGGCCTCCCGCTGGCCGGGCGACATGGCCCGCCAAGCACGCATGTCGCTGATCGAGGAGGGACACGACCCACAGGTTCGCATGGCCTACCTCGCCATCGTCGGCAGCTTCTCGGTCAACGGCGTGGCGGCGCTGCACTCAAAGCTCCTGGTCGAGGGGCTGTTTCGCGACTTTCACGAGCTGTGGCCGCGCAAGTTCAACAACAAGACCAACGGGGTCACCCCGCGCCGCTGGCTGACCATGTGCAACGCCGGACTGCGAGAGCTGCTCAATGAGACCATCGGCGACGGCTGGGTGCGCGAGCTCGGCCAGATCGAGGGCATCGCGGCCTTCGCGGATGACCCGGCCTTCCAAGAACGCTGGCGCGGCATCAAGCAGGCCAACAAGGAGCAGCTGGCGCAGCTGGTGGCTCGCGACTGCCGCGTCGCTTTCGAGCCGGAAGCCATGTTCGATGTGCAGGTCAAGCGCATCCACGAGTACAAGCGCCAGCTCCTGAACATCCTGCACGTGATTCATCTTTACAACCGCATCAAGCGCGGAGACACCCAGGATTGGACCCCGCGCTGCGTCCTGATCGGCGGCAAGGCGGCCCCGGGGTACGCCATGGCCAAGCTGATCATCAAGCTGATCAACAACGTGGCCCACGTGGTGAACGCGGACCGGGAGACCAAGGGCCTGCTGCGGGTCGCGTTCATCCCCGATTACCGGGTCTCGGTGATGGAAGTCATTGCGCCCGGCACCGACCTCTCCGAGCAGATCTCGACCGCCGGCAAGGAGGCCTCGGGGACCGGCAACATGAAGTTCATGATGAACGGGGCCGTGACCATCGGCACCCTGGACGGGGCCAACATCGAGATCCGTGAACAGGTCGGGGACGAGAACTTTTTCCTCTTCGGCCTGACCGCGCAGGAGGTAGAGGCCACCCGCGGCCACTACGACCCCAACGGAATCATCGCCGGGGACCCGTCCTTCCTAGAGGTCATGGGCCTGCTGGAATCAGGGCACTTCAGCCAGTTCGAGCGCGGGGTATTTGCCCCGATCATCGACGCCATCCGTAGCCCTCACGACCCCTGGATGACCGCCGCCGATTTCGACAGCTACCGCCAAGCCCAACAGCAGGCCGCCGCCGCGTACGCCGACACGGGGCGCTGGCTACGCATGAGCATCCTCAACAGCGCCTACAGCGGGCGCTTTTCCTCCGACCGCACCATCGCGGAGTACAACCGCGACATCTGGAAGCTGGAGCCCGTCGCGCCACACCCGGTAGGAGGCAAACGCTAGCTTGCCGCCATGACCGACGCGATCTCTCCCGCGACTGAAGCCGACCCGCCCGTAGCAGCCGTAACGGCCGCCATCGATCGCAGCGAGCTCGAGCCGGGGCATATCATCCGCGAGCAGTTCGCCCGCGCACGCGCCCATCTCGGCCATTTCGAGCCCGGCTTGGTCGATTTCCTGCGCCTGGCCCGGCGCACCATCACCGTGAACCTGCCGATCGAGATGGACGACGGCACGGTGCGTAATTTCGTCGGTTACCGGGTGCTGCACAACCGGGTCCTCGGGCCGGGGAAGGGCGGCATCCGCTACCATCCCGGCGTCAACCCAGATGAGGTTGCGGCACTGGCCGCCCTGATGACCTGGAAATGCGCTCTGGTGCGCGTCCCCTTCGGCGGCGCGAAGGGAGGCGTGACCTGCGACTCCAAGGAACTCAGCGGCGCGGAGCTTCGCCGCCTCACCCGGCGTTACATCTCCGAGTTGGGCGACAACATCGGCCCGCACACCGACATCCCGGCCCCAGACCTGTACACGGACGCGCAGACCATGGCCTGGATCTTCGACACCTACGACAACATGCACCCGGGCCGCAACAACTGGCCGGTCGTCACCGGCAAGCCCCTTGAGCTCGGTGGCTCCGAGGGTCGCGAAGAGGCCACCGGGCGCGGCTGCGTCTACGCCGCCGAACGTTTCCTCGCGCTCGGGGGGGTGCCGGGCCTCCCGAGTCTCGACGGCGCACGGGTGGCCATTCAGGGCTACGGCGAAGTGGGGAGCGTCGCCGCACGCCTGTTTCGCGAGAACGGGGCGCGCATCGTGGCGGTGAGCGACTCGCGCGGGGGCATACAAGCGGAAGACGACGCCGGTCTCGATCTCGATCGGGTCAAGGCGCACAAGGAGCAGGCGGGCACGGTCGTGGGGCTGCCGGGCAGCCGGAGCATTACCAACGCCGACCTCCTGGGGATGCAGTGCGACATCCTGATGCCTGCCGCCCTGGGCGGGCAGATCCACAGCGGCAACGTTGCCAGGGTCAACGCGCGCCTCGTGGTCGAGGGAGCCAACCGACCCGTAACGCCCGAGGCGGACAACGCCCTTGCCGACAGGGGCGTCCCGGTGCTGCCCGACATCCTCGCCAATTCAGGGGGCGTGACCGTCAGCTACTACGAGTGGGTGCAGAACATCGAGCACCAATCCTGGCCGCTGGAAGAGATCACCCGCCGCCTGCGCGAGCGCATGTTCAACGCCGTGGACCGCGTGGTAGCGCGTTGGCGCGGCTTCCCCTCGGACTGCGCCGCGCACGGCTTATGCGCGGATATCCGCACCGCGGCCATGGTAGAGGCCGTGGAGAGACTGGCGCGCGTCACCGCGCAGCGGGGCATATGGCCCTAGTCGCCACCGCGCGTCCGCTCTAATGTCGACCATAACGGCGAGAAAAAGAAACAGATCATGCGATCACGCGCTGGCGCGAAAGCATGATCCGATACCGAAACGCCCTCGCCTTGATTCGATTCCCTTCGCCTTGCCTTGGTTGTAATTCTGCTCCCTCTTTCTGGACCGTCCTTGCCACCAGCCGTGTTCGTGTGACCCTTCCTCGTATCCGCGGCGCAAGCGCACCACGCCGGCGCTGCCGCGCCTGCCTCGGCACGGCGGGTACTCACTCGTCCAGCTTCTCGCGCTCCCACATCTCGCGCAGGGCCAACACCCCGGTGGCGAACTCGCGCTGGTAACGCTGGATCTGCTCTACCGGCTCGCCGTTCAGGGCATAGCGCCACTGCTCGGTTCGGATGCGTTCGAGGTAGTCGGTCTGCACCGTGATCTCGCGCAGGACGATGCGGACCAATCCGGGGTTCAGGTCGCGCAGCCGGTTCTGAACCTGCTCCTCGATGGTGAAGCAAAGGGGCAGCACGCCCTTCTCGTCGCGGGGCAGCAGCGAAGCGACGCGCTTGCGGGCCTCGTCGAGCCGATCGGGGCCCGGGCCGCTATTGGCCTCACCATCCTTCGGGGTAGACATGACGCTCATCCTCGAGAGTTGCCGTATCAACCTATCCATCGTCGCTCCTGGCCGAGCGGGTCAGTGCAGGCGGGATCGGTTTTCCGGCCAACCGGCCGGGTCCCGCGCGCGCTGCTCCGCATAGGCCAGGGCTTCGTACACGCGTTTTGGAGGCGCTGTCCCGTAGCGGGCTTCCCACCAGCCGATGAAGCGACGCCAGAACTCGATCTCTTCTCGGATCTTGACCGCTGTTCGTTTCAAGCCGCCCTCGCGTCCAAACCGCCCTCGATGGTGTCAAGCTACGCTGCGACGAGATTCCGATCTTGTCTCTCGGCGACAATCGCTTTACCTTGCCTGACAGTTGGATCTTTCCGCCGCGTTCAGAGGGAGCAACAGGTTGAGTCAAACCGTACTCGTATCCGCGGTGGGGCTCCTCAAGGGACTCGTCGAGTTCCACGGGCTCGATGCGTCGAAATGCCTGCGCGAGGTCGGCGTCACAGTCGAGAAGCTGAACGACCCGAACGGACGCCTATCCGACGAGGCCGTGGATGCGGCCTGGCTGCACGCACAGACCCTGATCGCTGATCCCTGTTTCGGGTTACACGCCCATCGATGCTGGCACCCCTCCCAACTGGGCGCCCTGGGCTATGCCTGGCTCGCAAGCTCGACCCTGCGCAACGCGCTCGGACGGCTCTCACGCTATGCGCGCACCGTCGCCGACCGAGCGAGCGTGACGGTTTCGGCATGCGAGCGGGGACTGCGCGTGCGGCTGGATGCGGAGCGACAGCAGGAGAAAGAGATCCCGGCGCTGGTCGACGCCACGCTCTGCGTGCTGGTGGATATGTGCCGCGTCAACTACGGCAACGTCCTGGATCCGGTCGAGGTCAACCTGCGGCGGGACCCGCCTCCATGCGCGGGGCGCTACTTCGCGTACTTCAGGTCGCCTGTCAACTTCCGCGCCGGCGACAACAACCTCGTGCTGCCGTCGGAGGCGATGGACGAGCCCCTGCCGGGAGCGAACGCCGGGCTCGCGCGAATGCACGACCAGGTGTTGACGGACTACCTGGCGCACCTGGAGCAGAGCAGCATCGAGGCGCGGGTCCGCGCCAAGATCGTGGAGGAGCTGCCAACCGGCGAGGTATCTCAGGCTAGCGTGGCGGCAGCCCTCGCCATGGGCGAGCGCACCCTGCAACGGAGACTCAAGGAGCTGGGCACCAACTTCCGCGACTTACTGGAGGACGCGCGACGCGAGCTCGCACTTGCCTACCTACAGGACCGCAGGATGAGCCTGCTGGAAATCTCGTACCTGCTTGGGTTTTCGGATCCCAGCTCCTTCTCCCGCGCCTTCAGGCGTTGGACGGGAACGGCGCCGCGAGACGCCAGGTGACGCCCGACGCGCGGTCTGCGTTCCGGGAGACCCGTACCCATGCATGAACTCTCGGTCTGCCTCGCCCTGCTGGATCAAGTAGAGTCCATCGCACGGCAGCATCACGCGACGCGGGTCGAGCGCATCGTGCTGCGCATCGGCCCGCTGTCCGGCGTCGAGGCCCCCCTGCTGCAGAACGCTTACCCCCTGGCCGCGGCCGGCACCCTGGCGGAGTCGGCGGTGCTCGCCATCGAGACCGCACCCGTGCGCGTGCGCTGCCGCGAGTGCCACGCCGAGTCGGCCGCGACGCCGAACCGTCTGGTGTGCGGCCAATGCGGGGGGTTTCGTACCGACCTCATCGGCGGCGACGAGATGCTGCTCGCCCACCTGGAGCTCTCGGTCCCGGGGATCGGCGATCCGCCTTGAGGTCCGCTGCACTAGCGATCACACCGCCCCCGCGCCGGACAAGCTAGACCGCCGCACCCAGTCATCGCCGGATTCATACCCGTTCAGGCTCGCGGGCATCGGGGCGGGCGCTGATGTATAGTTCGCGCAAGCTCCTTTCGCCACTGAGGAAACGCACATGTGCGACACCTGCGGCTGCAACATCACGCCCGGCAACGAGCACCTGGTCCGGGTCGACGGCAAGCACGCCCGCACCGAGGACGGCCGGGCCGCCGTCACCGTGCTCAAGGGCCTCCTGACCGAGAATGATCACCAGGCGGCCCACAACCGGGAGCACTTCGACGCCCACGGCGTGCTCGCGATCAATCTCATGTCCTCCCCGGGGGCCGGCAAGACCAGCCTGCTGGAGGCGACCATCGCCGCACTGAGGGGGGAGTTCTCGATCGCCGTCATCGAGGGCGACCTTGAAACCGAGAACGACGCGGAGCGCATCCGCGCCCAGGGGGTTCCCGCGATCCAGATCGCCACCGGCAGCGCCTGTCATCTGGACGCCCACATGGTGCACGACGCCTTGCACCGGCTCTCGCTCGACAACGTCGACATCCTGTTCATCGAGAACGTGGGCAACCTGGTCTGCCCCGCGAGCTTCGACCTCGGCCAGCACCGCAACGTCACCCTCCTCTCGGTGCCCGAGGGGGACGACAAGCCGGCCAAGTACCCGGTCATGTTCCGTGCGGCCGATCTGGTCCTGCTCACCAAGTCGGATCTTCTTCCCTACCTCACCGAGTTCGACCCGGAGCGAGCCGAGCATCACCTGCGCCATCTGGCCACCGATGCCCCGTTCGCGCGCACGACCACCCGCGACAGAACGGGGATCGAGCCCTGGCTCGCCTGGCTGCGCGCGGAAGCTAAGACCCAAACCGAGCGCCGGGCGCGGGGTGAGACCGGGCACCCGACGATACAGCCCGACGGCGCGCACCTTCACGAGGCAGGCGCCATGCACGCCGGCGGACACGGACATCACACCCATCGACATGGAACCTAAAGGCGGCCGCGCCGGTTGACCGAGAGCAACGGAAGCGGTAAGAAAAGGCGCAGTCCGGACGCCGAACGCCTTCGAACTGCCAGCTTCGACCCACACATCTGAT
This sequence comes from uncultured Chromatiaceae bacterium, assembly GCA_964395315.1. Lineage (GTDB taxonomy): Bacteria > Pseudomonadota > Gammaproteobacteria > Chromatiales > Chromatiaceae > CAVORB01. The sequence continues at coordinate 51,912 of CAYNBI010000009.1, forward strand.
CCGGACAAGCTTCACCCCTGGAGGACCCTTAGCCGTGTTTCACCCTAGATCCAAGCTTCTTAGCACGCTCGTCGCTGCCGGCGTCATCGGCGCCACCCTCTCCTACGCCCCCGTCAGCGAGGCCTTCAACTTTGGCGACATGATGAATCCGGGCAAATGGATGGGGGGCGGTGACGACTACGACGACTACTACGATGGCCCCTACGGCGGCGGACCTTGGGGCGGCGGACCCTACGGAGGTCCCTGGGGTGGTCCATACGGCGGCGGGCCTTGGGGCGGCGGACCCTACGGAGGAGGTCCCTGGGGTGGCTACGGCGGCCCGGGCTATTACGGTGTCCCTGGCCAGGCCGGTCCTCCAGCCGCACCCGCTGCCGCGGCCCCGAGCGCATCGCCATCCTCGTCTTCCAACGTGAAGGACGCCGAGATCGAGGCGCTGAAACGGCGCATCGAGGAGCTGGAGACCAAGGGAACCGCGCCTCCCCCGCCTCCTCCTCCGAGCGATTGGGGCACCCCTCCCGGACCTTCGGGTGACTGGGACAAACGGGGATCGTCCAGCGATTGGGGCGCCGCCCCGGCCTTCCGCCCCATGGGCAAGTACTGATCGCGCGCCGACCAGTTCACCGCACCGCCCACGAACCCCGCCTTTTGGCGGGGTTTTTCGTTCAGGCGCTCATCCGGTTCGCGGCTCAGCCTCGGCGCCTAGGCAACGCGCCTGCTCGCGGGTGAGGAATCGCCGGGGCGAAGGGATCAGGCTCGGCACCAGCCGCCGGTAGCGGCGGTAGGGCTCCCCATGGTAGACGAGCAACTTGTTCTCTTCCAGCCTGGAGCCCACCACAAAGTACAGGGTGATCATCAGCGCCGTGACCAGCATCCCTGGATCCATGTCCCGGGTCCAGACGATCACAAGTCCAAGGCTGTACCAGGGATGACGAACATAACGATGCAGGGGAGAGAGGCGGAACCGTTCCTGGTCCTCGGCCGCGGTCGTACCCTCACGCCACTGCCGTAAGCCGAGGAACTCGGAACCGTCATACCAGCGCAGGGACCACAGAAAACCCAGCATCGCCAGCGCGGCAAGCCCGCTGGTCAGCCACCAGCCGACCCCGGTCCACTCCCATAGCCAAGGGCCGCGGTCCCTGTAGGTCAGTGTCAGCGGCGGCACGAGCAGCACCAGGGCCAGGGTGTTGAAGCCGAGGCGGTAGGCGCGCATCCAACGGGGCCGCTCGCGGGAAACCCATCTCTTGAGTCTCAGGGATGCGAGCAGCGAATGCAGCGCAAAGTAAGCGAGCCAGGCCAGAGCCAGGAGGCCGAGACGGGCGAGGGAAATGTCGTCTGGCATGCGCGGGTCATTCCACAGAAGCTTTAAAAGCCAGTAAAATTCTAATGTGACAGGTCGCCTTTCGCTCGAATCGAGAAAGCCCATGCCCTCCGATTCCACGCGCCGCCCACTGCCAACCGTTCTCTCCCCCGCCTTGCGGCGGCTCCTGGACTTCGTGCTGATCCTGTTCGGCCTCCTTGCCGTGAACTCGCTCTATCTGCTTGGCGTCACGGTCGCCGAGGCGGCCAGCGGCGAGAGCCTCCAGAACTACTTCTACCTGATCATGTTCCTCGGCCACCTGGCCCTGGGTCTGGTGCTGCTGATCCCCGCCCTCGCCTTCGGCGTTCTACATCTCCGGCGGGCCTGGCGCCGCCCCAACCGCTACGCGGTTCGGGCCGGCGTCGGGCTCTATCTCAGCGCCATCGCCCTGCTCGCCTCGGGCGTGCTCCTGACCCGCTTCGGCTTCTTCGAGATCAACGACCCGCAGGCGCGCGCAGGCGCCTATTGGGTGCACGTGTTGACGCCACTGGCCGTCGCCTGGCTGTTCGTGCTGCATCGCTTGGCCGGCTCACGCCTTAACTGGCGCCGCGGATTACAGTGGGCCGCGGCTGCGGCCGGCCTGACCACGGCGGCGCTGACGCTACACCTGGCGGGCGGGGGTAAAGAGCCGGCGCCGGATCGCGCCTTCCCGCCGGCACTCGCACGCGTACCGGCAGGCTCGCACATACCCGCCGAGCACCTGATGGGCGACCCCGGCTGCGCCGAGTGTCACGCCGAGATCGCCGCCCGGCACGCGGGCAGCATGCACAGGTTCAGCTCGTTCAACAACCCGGCCTACCGCTTCAGCATCGAGGATACCCGCAAGGTCCTCCAAGCGCGGGACGGGGACGTGCGCGCCGCCCGCCTCTGCGCCGCCTGCCACGACCCGGTGCCCCTGTTCTCGGGCCGCTTCGACAACCCGGACTACAACCCGGACGCGGACCCCGGGTCGCAGGCCGGCATCACCTGTCTGGGTTGCCACGCCATCACCGCCGTCAACACCCCCCGCGGCAACGGGGACTACACCCTGGTGGACCCGCAACGCTATCCCTTCGCCTTCAGCGACAACCCCTTCCTGAAGGCGCTCAACCGCCAGCTGATCAAGGCGAAGCCCGCCTTTCACAAGAGGACACTGTTGCAGCCGGTGCACAAGAGCGCCGAGTTCTGCTCCGCCTGCCACAAGGTGCACTTGCCGACCGAGCTCAATCACTACCGCTGGCTGCGCGGCCAGAATCACTACGACAGCTTTCTCATGAGCGGGGTCTCGGGGCACCGCGTGGACAGCTTCTACTACCCGCCGCGGGCCAGGGCGGCCTGCGCCGAATGCCACATGCCGGGGCTGCCGTCGGAAGATCCGGCTGCCCGGGATTTCGACAACGACGGCGGGCGGGAGATTCACGATCACCTGTTCGCCGCCGCCAACACCGCCGTACCCCACATGCTGGTACTGCCAGAAGCGGACAACGCTGCCCGGATCGCCACCCTGCGCACCGCGACCCGGATCGACATCTTCGGGCTCAAGGAGGAAGGCGACATCGAAGGGCGCCTGCACGCCCCGCTGCGGCCGCGGCTGCCGATGCTGCAGCCGGGCGGCCGCTATCTGCTGGAGGTGGTGGTGCGCACCACCGGCGTGGGACACGAGCTGACCCAAGGCACCGCCGACTCCAACGAGCTGTGGCTGGATCTCAGGCTGACGGCGGGCGACCGGGTCATCGGCCGGTCGGGCGCGCTCGACGACGAGGGAGGCGTGGACCCCTGGGCCTATTTCGTCAACGCTTATCTGCTCGACCGTGACGGCAACCGGATCGACCGGCGCAACGCGCAGGACATCTTCGTGGCGCTGTACAACCACCAGATCCCGCCCGGAGCCGCGTCCGTCGTCCACTACGCCTTCCGCGTCCCAGCAGACGCCGACGGACCGATCGCGATAGAGGCGCAGCTCAATTACCGCAAGTTCGACACGCGTTTCTACCGGCATGTCATGGGTGCGAGATTCGAGCGCAATGACCTGCCCGTTACCGTCCTCGCCTCGGACCGCTTGAGCCTGCCACTCATCGGGGCCAAGGCGTACAGTGCACAGAAGTCCCCGACCCCCGCATGGGAGCGCTGGAACGACTACGGCATCGGGCTCCTGCGCGAGGGCAAGAAGGGGGAGTCCCGTCAGGCCCTGGAGGCCTTCGCCCGCGTGGAGGCCCTAGGCCGGGCGGATGGGCCCCTCAATCTCGCACGCGTACTCTACCGCGAAGGGCAGTTGGACGCGGCCGCAGCCGCCCTGCAGCGCGCCGCCGAGGCCGATCCACCAGCACCGCCCTGGGTCCTTGCGTGGTACTCCGCCCTGGTAGACCGGGACCTGGGCAACCTGGACGCCTCGATCGCCAACCTGGAGGCGCTGGCCGAGACCCGATTCACTTCCGCCCGGGAGCGCGGCTTCGACTTCGGGCGGGACTATCGGATGCTCAACGAGCTGGGCCGCACCCTCTACGAACGGGCACGCCAGGAGCGCGGCGACCAGCGCAGGGATACCCGCCTCGCCTTCCTCGACCGGGCGCGGCAGCGGCTCGAGCAGGCGTTGACGATCGACCCCGAGAACGATGCGGTGCACCACAACCTGAGTCTGGTATTGAGCGAGCTCGGCGAGCCGGAGCAAGCGGCGCGGCATCGGGACGCACATGAGCGTTACCGGAGCGACGACAACGCCGTCGAGCGGGCGGTTACGCTTCACCGCAGCCGCAATCAGGCAGCAGACCACGCGGCGGAGGCGGTTGCCATCTACGATCTGCAGCGGCAGCAAGCGGTGACGGGCGTCGGCCATCAGGGAGAACACGGAAGGGTCGCAATCAGATGAACACGCCCAAGACACGCGAGCTTACCCGTGGCGAGGCGAAGATCCGCCGCGCCTTCATCCTCTCCGCACTCACCATAGCCCTGGCCGCCCTGGTTGCAGCCGGCATCTATTTCGCAACCCGCTCGCCCCAAGCGCCGGCGCCGGTGCAAGAGGCCGAGCTTGCCACACCCAAGCGCGCCGAGCCGGTGGCCAGCGCCAAGCCACCCGCTGTGCGCTTCACCGACGTGACCCAGACCACGGGCATCGGCTTCGTCCACATCAACGGCGCCTACGGCGAACGCCTGATGCCGGAGACCATCGGGAGCGGCGCGGCCTTCTTCGACTACGACCGGGACGGGGACCAGGACCTGTTCCTCGCCAATTCCCGTCTCTGGGAAGGGCACGAGCAGAGGGCGGGACAGCCGACGCAGGCGCTGTATCGCAACGACGGCAAGGGGAGCTTCGCGGACGTCACCGAGGAAGCGGGCCTTGGGCTCACGACCTACGGCATGGGCGTCGCGGTGGGCGACTACG
>CAYNBI010000010.1:0-53662 GCA_964395315.1 uncultured Chromatiaceae bacterium
TCGGTACGTGCTTGAACAGGGCGGTACATCCCGTTGCCGTGGAGAACGCTGAATTGATCAGCTTCCCGCTTCTGCAAGCGTGTGGCGTGGTACATTTCGCGTTGCGAAATATCGATTCCGGTCCCGAATGGCACCGAGGCAAGAAACGCATCCGCTAGCGGGGGACGGTAGCGCGTATTTTGGGAGGGACGCAATTGCGGCAATCGTGGAGGGCGTGCCTGGCATTGGATCCCGATGCCGGGAGAACCCGTGCATGACAGCCACCCCGCTGGTCCGACGATACGGGTCTCGGTTGCCGAAGCCACCGCCCAGGTGCCGTGCGAATTCTCGTCGCCGCAACTGGGCGACAGGTTGCCTTCTCGGACTTGTCGTCGGCGCATCGGCACCGTCGATGGGCATGGACCGTCAGGCCGACCGGGGCGGGGATCCGGAGATGTCCGAGCTCCTCAACCTGCTCGACGAGCAGACCGAGCTGGCGACCAAGACGGGACTGAACGCCGACTACGTGCCGGGCATGGTCACGGTGCTCGGCGGCGACGAGCTCCTGATCCGCGGGGCGCGCACGGTGTGGGAGGCATTGTCGCTGGTGCCGGGCATCAGTCTCGGCATGGAGTTCACCGGCGAGCGGCAGGTGCTCGCACGGGGCGTCGGCCACGGCTACGCCTCGGGCAACATCAAGTTCCTGCTCGACAACGTGTCCATGAACTCGACCCTCCTCGCCACCGCCAACCCGGTGTTGAACATTCCGATCGAGCAGGTGGAGCGCATCGAGGTCATCCGCGGACCCGGTTCCTCGGTTTACGGCGAGTTCGCCTATGCAGGGGTCGTCAACGTCATCACCCGCCGCGGCGAGCGGGCGCTGGTCGGCCAGGCGGGGCAAGGGGAGCAGCTCGGAGGCGGGGCGCTCTGGTCCTGGCGCGACGAGGAGAAGGACCTTTCGCTATCGCTTAACCTGATGGCGACCAGGGGCGAGGGTCCGGACGTCGACGTGGACGAGGACGGGCTCTACCAGCTCGGCGTGCCGGAGCTGTCGAACGCGCCGGGGCCATCCAACGAGGCCAACCGTTACCGCGGGTTCTTCGTCGATCTCGACTGGGCAGACTGGTTCGCCTCGTTCAAGTGGCTCGACGACGGCTACGGGGACCATTTCGGCGTCAATCACTTTCTGCCGCCGCCGGATCAAAGGATCGCCTCCTGGCACCGCTACCGCACGCTCGCCCTCGGCCGCAACCTGGCCCTCTCCGAAACCCTGCGCGCCCGTGTTCGCTTCGAGGCGATGCAGCACAACCGGCAGCGGGACCGAATGTACGTCTATCCCGCCCTGTCGCCGGGGGGATCACCCTTGTTCCTGGATCTCGACTACCGCGAGATCAAGTACCTCGGCGCGGCCGACATCCGCTGGCGGCTCGACCCAGGCCACGACCTGATGGTCGGCCTCGAGGCGAGCCAGGTGGACATCGACGACGCGACCTGGGACTTCTTCGGCTTTCCGATCGAGGTGCCGCCGACCTGGATCGATACGGACATGAATCGCAGGATCCTCAGCGCCTTCGTGCAGGATGAGTTCCGCGTCAACGACAGTGTGACCGTGACCGGCACGCTTCGCTACGACGACTACAGCGACGTGGGCGACCATTTTAGCCCTCGCATCGCTGCGGTATGGCGCATCAGCCAGTCCCACATCCTCAAGGCACAGTACGCACAGGCTTTCCGTCCGCCGACCTTCTACGAGCTCGAGTATCCGGGCACGGGAGCGATTGATCCCAGCTCGATCGAGACCTTCGAGGTCGGCTACATCTTCAAGCGCCCGACCCTGGAGGCGCGGCTCGGCCTGTTCCACTCCAACCTCTCCGACCCCATCACCTTCGACGAGCTGACCGCTGGCGGCTTCCTCAATGCACCGGACGCGCGGCTGCGCGGATTCGAGGCTGAGTACCGGCAGAGCTTTGGAACAGGGTTCAAGCTGGACGCGAACCTGTCCTACGTGGACGCCGAGTTCACGGCAACCGGCGACAGGCTCCCCGGCGGCGCCGACTGGCTCGCCAACTTGGGTCTGCTGTGGCAGCCGTTACCGCGTTGGACCCTGGCCCTGCAGCTGCAATACGTCGGAGAGCGCGACCGCTCCGTGCTCGAGCACCGCGAGCCGCTCGACGCGCAGACGACGGCGGACCTGACACTGAGCTACCGTACGTCGGCGCCTGGCCCCTACCTGACCCTGGGGGTCAAGAATCTCGGCGACGCGGACGTGCGCTATCCAGAGCAGTTGACCACTGGATTTCAGGGTGAGGCCTACCTGGCCTATCCGGACGACTACCCGCGTCCGGGACGGCATTGGTGGCTGTCGGTTGGCTACGAATTTTGACAGGGACGGGATTCGCACCCCGAAGCACCCCTATGGGGGCAGGCGGTGGCTTCAACGTCTGCTCGGGCTGTGCGCCCTCATCCACCTTCTGGCGGCCCACTCCCAGGTGCTTTGGCCCGAGGAGGAGCAAAGGCTGCACGTCGGCCAGAAGCTCTTCGCCGCGTGCTTGACGGCGGACGAGGATCTCGGGAGGAAGGTGACGGCCGAGGGCGAGATCCTCGTGCTGGTGGTGCACGCGGGCATGCCAGACCTCGCCGGGCAGGTCGCCGGTGAGCTGCTGGCGGTTGAGCGCGTCGCGGGCCGTCGTCTGCGGGTGCAGATCATCGAAGCGACCCAGGTCGCGGGTTACCGGGGCCCCCCCGTCGCAGGGCTGTTCGTGGCAACGCCCGGCGCGGGCGATGGCCTGCTTGCCGACTGGGGCGAGCGCCTGGGCGCCCTTGTATTCTCGCCTTTCGCTGGAGACGTGGAGCGCGGCGCGGTCGCTGGTATCTTCGTGAGCGACCGCATCCTGCCGCTCGTCAACCTGAACCAGGCACGCAACGCAGGGGTGCGTTTCAAGCCATTCTTCCTCCGGGTGGCGAAGACCCTATGACCGGCGGAGGTCCGAAGCGGCGTTGGGTTCCGCGGCTTGGACGCAGCCTCGCGCTGGTGTTCGCCCTGCTCGGCGTCACCCTGACCCTCCTCATCGCCGCCGAGTGGTTCTGGGTGCTCGAGCCGCGGCTTGCCGCCGACGCCGAATCGAGGTCCAATGCCCTCGCCCAGGCCGAAACCAACGCGCTGGCGAAGATCCTCAGCGGACAACCCGGCGAAAGGATGCGCTCGGACCTGGAATCCGAGATCGACTCGATTCTCCTGCTCAAGGACCCGTCGACCGGGTCGCCCTTCGTCCTGCGCATTGCCCTGTCGGTGGACTATGATCTCGTACGGGCGCCGCAGGGAAGCTTGGACCTGGTGCGCGGGGTCGCCGAGTGCCCCGCGTGCTTCGTCACCAGCGTTCCCATGTACCATCAGGCGACGGCGGCCCTCATCGGGCTCGCGCGATTCCACTCAAGTCCCCGGTTTCTCCAGGATCTCGTGGCGGAGGTCCATGGCAAGCTCATCTGGGGCGGAGTCGCCACCTTCCTGCTCATAGGCTTGGCCTGGGCCAGCGCCAAACGGCTCATGCACCAGCTGCGCGTGGCGAAGGACGAAGCGGACAAGGCAAACCGGGCGAAGAGCACCTTCCTCGCCACCATGAGCCACGAGATCCGCACCCCACTGAACGTGATCCTGGGCATGGCGCACCTTTTGGACCGGGCCGATCTGCCGGCGGAGCAGAGGCGCCAGGTGGAGGCGATCCGCCAATCTGGCGATGCCCTGTTCGCCGTCGTCTCGGATGTCCTCGACTTTTCCCACATCGAATCCGGCCGCCTCGTCATCGAGCAGTCCGAGTTCGACCTTGCCGGCCTGATCGAGCGCATCCTGACCATCTTCTCCCTGCGCGCAGAGCAGAAGGGGCTGCGACTCGAGCACCACATCGACGAGGTGCTGCGCGCACGCTGCATCGGCGATCCCAACCGGATCCGCCAGGTACTGATCAACCTGCTGGGCAACGCGGTCAAGTTCACCAGCAGCGGTTGGGTGCGGCTGGAGGCGCGGCTGCTGGGGTCCGCGGGAGGCACCGGGACCGTAGAGTTCCGCATCAGCGACAGCGGCATCGGCTTGTCGCCGAATCACCTAGCCAGCCTTTTCGACGGTGCCGGTCAGCTGGATACGGGTGTTTCCCGGCGATTCGCGGGTGCGGGGCTGGGGCTGGTCATCTGCCGACGCCTGACGGAGCTCATGGGCGGCGAGATCGGAGCCTACGGCGAGCTGGGCAGGGGCAGCACCTTCTGGGTCCGACTGCCTCTGGACTTTCTGCCCGCCGACTCGCAGGACGGCGCGGCATCTGCCTGCGGCAAGAACGCGATCCCTGCGCTGAGCGTGCTGGTGGTCGACGACGATGTCCTCAACCGGATGCTCCTCCAGTCCCTGCTGGAGAAAGCGGGCCATCAGGTGCATTTGGCCGCAAACGGCGTGGAGGCGCTGCGGGCAATCGACTCGGAACCTTTCGACCTGGTCTTGCTCGACCTGTGGATGCCTGAGATGGATGGCTTCGAGGCCGCTCGGCGCATCCGCGCGCTGCCCGACGCGGCGATCGCCACCGTCCCGATCGTGGCCCTGACCGCTGACGTCACCGAGGAGACCGCGGCGGAGGCCCGCCGCGCCGGCGTCTCCGCTATCTTCGGCAAGCCCTTAAGTCCGGAGAAGCTCGCGGGGTTGCTGCGGACCTACCGTCCCTGATCCGCGCTTTGCCCGGATGCGCCGGTTGGCGCTGTCCGTCTTGCGGCGATTGGTCCCGCGCTGGGGCGTATACAGCCTCCAGCCGCCGGGATCCGCGGCCAAAACCATGCCCCCGGAGACCCAGAAGCCCTTGAACGGCGCAATAGCCACGGGCAAAGTGCGCCACATGCGTCCCTCGAACGGAATAGGCTTCGCCGTTCCGCCCCACGATGGGCGCCGTGTGCCGGTCATGCGTCAGGATTGGCGGCAATGGTCGTCTTGCTCTCGGGCTCGCACCAGCCCCCGGAATTGTTGATGCACGGCCACATCTCGGGGGTGCACAAAGCCGTCAAGCCGCGATCCCGGCGTGGCGCAGCAGGGCGTCGATGCCGGGCTCGCACCCCCGGAACTTGACGTAGAGGTCCATGGCCTCGGCCGATCCGCCCCGTTCGAGGATGCTCTGGCGGAAGGCGCGGCCGGTATCGGTGTCGAGCACACCTTTTTCCTCGAATAGGGAGAAGGCGTCTGCCCCTGTTCGCTCCGGGCGCCGGCGCTGCGCCTCAGCGTTCGCGCCAGGAGACCACGAAGACGGTGCCGAACCCCACCGCCAGCATCAGATGGAAAACGAAAAACCCCCAGGTTTGAAAGACGACGCCCATCACCAGGGCAGAGGCGAAGATGAGGGCGAGGAGCCCCTCGATCAGGAGAGAGTTGCTGATGGGGATCTTCTGCGCCTTGTCGACGGTGGTCCGCATCCGGCCGACGATGTTGTACTTGGGCGTGCGGACGAAGGAGGACTTGATGCCGAGAAAGCCTTCGATGACCGCGACCGTGTTGTGAAAGCTGAGCCCTAGGGACATGGTGAGCAGGACCGGGAAGTAGAAGATCAGCGCCAGAACCTGCCGGAGAGCGAGGGGCCGCGGCAGAAGCCGGAAATTGGCATAGAAATAGACTGCCGCGACGCCTACCAGGCCGAGCAGGGAGAAGGACAAAAAGCGTGTATCTACCGACAGCTGGTCGAAGAAGGGCAGCAGGGCGACGCTGGTCAGGGCAAGCATGAGAACGGCGACGAAGATGGAGCTGTTGAACAGGTGGGCCAGGGCATGGAGTTTGGTGGACAGGGGGAAGTCGCCATTGAGGACCATGGGGCTCAGTAAGCGGGCGTTCTCAGCCCCGCCCTTCATCCAGCGGAACTGCTGGGATTTGATGCCATTCATCTCCACCGGCAGCTCGGCGGGGGCCTCGACATCATCCAGGAAGACGATCTCCCAGCCCTTCATCTGCGCCCGGTAACTGAGGTCCAGGTCCTCGGTGAGGGTGTCCGCCCGCCAGCCGCCGGCGTCCAGGATCGCCTGTCGCCGCCAGATGCCCGCAGTACCGTTGAATTGCAGAAAGTGATGGCCCGCCTTGCGCCCCATCTGCTCGACGGTGAAATGGACGTTCAGTTGCAGGGCCTGCAGCTTGGCGAAGAGGGAGTAATCCTCGTTGAGGTGGGTCCAGCGGGTCTGCACCACGCCCACCCGGGGGTTCCGGAAGTAGCCGAGGGTCTTCTGGAGGAACTGGGGATTGGGCAGGAAGTCCGCGTCGAATATGGCAACGAATTCCCCCTTGGCCAGGGGCAGGCCCGAGGCCAGGGCGCCGGCCTTGTAACCCGAACGGTTGCTGCGGTGGATGACCTTGATGTCGAAACCCTGGTCGCGGTAGAAGGCGACCCGCTTTTCGCAGATCGCCGTGGTGGCATCGGTGGAATCGTCCAGGACCTGTACCTCGAGGCGGTCGCGCGGGTAATCGAGGGCCAGGATGTTGTCGATCAGGCGCTCGGCCACATAGGGTTCGTTGAAAAGGGGAAGCTGGACCGTGACCAGGGGCAGGTTGTCCGGGTCGATGGGCGGTGGCGGACTGCGCCGACCCGTGGCGACGTAATGGGCCAGCAGGTTCAGTTGCAAGAAGTTGTAGGCGAGTATGACCGCCAAGGAGAATACATAAATCCCGAAGATAACGGTCAACAAACGAATATCTCCTCGACAGGTCGCGGCTGGCTGGTTCGCTCGACTGGCGAGAAGAGGCCCGGTTCGATTGCTCGAATTGCTCGCCAACGAAGAGAGAGAAATTGGTTAAGCAATTCTCGGGTCTTTCTATTTCACCCTACAATGCCGGCCACGAGCAGCTTGCCTCGTCAACGTAGCCGGCAATCGTTTTCCGCCACCTGGTCCAATGCGATTGTCGGCGATCGGTGACGGGCGCCAGTATACCCGGGGTGCGCAACGCCGCTAAGCGGCGATGCCGGCGTGGCGCAGCAGGGCGTCGATGGTGGGCTCGCGCCCCCGGAACTCGACGTAGAGATCCATGGCCTCGGCCGATCCGCCCCGTTCGAGGATGCTCTGGCGGAACGCGCGGCCGGTATCGGTGTCGAGCACACCTTTTTCCTCGAATAGGGAGAAGGCGTCTGCCGACAGGACCTCCGCCCACTTGTAGCTGTAGTAGCCCGCCGCGTAGCCGCCCGAGAAGATGTGGGAGAAGCCGTGGGCGAAACGGTTGAAGGCGGGCGGCTTGAGCACCGCCACCTGATCGCGCACCTGATCGAGGATCTCGTAGACGCGCCCACCCCTGGCCGGGTCGTACTCCAGATGCAGGCGGAAGTCGAAGATGGCGAACTCCAGCTGACGCACCATCTGCATTGCGGACTGGAAATTCTTCGCCGCACGCATGCGCTCGTACAGGGCAGCGGGGATCGGCTCGCCGGTGTCGACGTGGCCGGAGATCAGGTCCAGGGACTCGCGCTCCCAGCACCAGTTTTCGAGGAACTGGCTGGGCAGCTCCACGGCGTCCCAGGGGACGCCGTTGATGCCCGCCACGGCCGGGTAATCCACTCTGGTGAGCATGTGGTGCAGGCCGTGGCCGAACTCATGGAACAGGGTCTCCACCTCGTTGTGGGTGAGCAGTGACGGCTGGTCCCCGACCGGTGGGGTGAAGTTGCACACCAGGTAGGCGACCGGTATCTGGTCGCAGCGGGCGGTGTGCAGCCGGTTGGTGCAGACGTCCATCCAGGCGCCGCCGCGTTTCTTCTGGCGCGCGAATGGGTCCAGGTAGAACTGCCCGCGCAGTTCGCCCGCGCCGTCGCGAATCTCGAAGAAGCGCACGTCGGGGTGCCAGGTGTCGACGCCCTCGGTCTCCTGAATGCGCAGATCGAACAGGCGCTCGACCACCGAGAACATGCCCGTCAGCACCCGCGGCAGCGGAAAGTAGGGCCTGAGCTCCTCCTGGGTGATGGCGTAGCGGTGCTCGCGCAGCTTCTCGGAGTAGTAGGCGAGGTCCCAGGGGGCGAGGTCTTCCGCGCCGTGGTGCTCGCGCGCATAGTCCCGCAGCTCATCGAGCTCGCCGCGGGCGCGCGCGACGGAGCGTTCCGCGAGGTCATCGAGGAAGCGCGTCACCTCGTCGGTCGAGCGCGCCATCTTGGTGGCCAGGGAACGCTCCGCGTAGTTGGCGAAGCCCAGCAATCGGGCAAGCTCGTGGCGTAGCGCCAGGATGCGCTCCATGTGCTCGCCGTTGTCCCACTCGCCCGCGTGCGGCCCTTGGTCGGAGGCGCGAGTGCTGTATGCCTCGTAGACCTCGCGGCGCAGCTCGCGATCGTCCGCGTAAGTCATGACCGGGAGGTAGGACGGGAAGTCCAGGGTGAGCACCCAGCCGTCCTCACCCCGCTGCTCGGCGGTCTGGCGCGCCAGCGCCTTGGCGGAGTCCGGAAGGCCGGCGAGCCGGGCCTCGTCGGATACCACCTTGCTCCAGGCGTTGGTGGCGTCGAGCAGGTTCTCCTCGTACTTGCTGGTGAGACGCGACAGCTCCTGGCTGATCTCCTTGTAGCGCGCCTTCTTGTCCGCCGGCAGGTCGACCCCGGAGAGGTGGAAGTCCCGCAGGGCGTTCTCCAGCAGCTTGCGTTGGGTGGGGTCGAGGTGCTCCTGGCTCGCCACCGCTCGGTAGCCTTCGAAAAGCGCCGTGTTCTGGCCGACCTCGGTGCCGTAGTCGCTGAGCTTGGGCAGGCAGGCGTTGTAGGCGGCGCGCAGCTCGTCGCTGTTCATGACCGAGTTGAGGTGGCCTACGGGAGACCAGGCGCGGCTCAGGGCGTCGTCGGATTCTTCCAGGGGCTCGACGAAGCTCTCCCAGGTAGGGAGCTCCGGGCGGCTGGTCAGCTGTTCGATGTGCGCGCGGCAGTCGGCGATCAGGCGCTCGATGGCCGGCTCCACGTGCTCGGGGCGGATGCGGGAGAAGGGCGGAAGCCCGTTCAGATCGAGAAGCGGATTTTCCATGGGGCAGTGAGGCTCCGATGTGTCTCTGGCGGGAGGGAGGCGTCAGTCCGCCATGAAGCCGGTGTTCTGGCGCGGATTGATGGGGCCCTGCAGGGCGCGGATCATGTCGTTCTTCGGGCGTGGCGCGAACTTGAGTGGAACGCACAGGAAGTGCCGGTGCAGCTCCTGGTGCAGCTGGTCGCCGTGGCTCGGGACCGGCTGCCAGTCCGCGCCGGCGATCGGCTGAAAGCGGTCCCCGGCACCGTAGGCGTAGATCTTGTACTCACCCTTCGGGGTGCAGCGCAGACCTTCGAAGGAGACGTTTCGTGCCCCGCTCGGGGACTCCACCACCAGCGTGTAGCGCACCACCTTGTCTTCGCCAATGGAGAGGCCGGCGGCGTCCATGAAGTAGCGGAAGGGGGAGGTGTCGTTGTCCAACTGGAACTCCACCAGGTCGCTGTCGGCGGGCCAGGGTGGCAGCGAGCTGCTCTTCTCGCTCCATAGCTCGGGCTCGTCGACGCGGCTCGAGGTCGGCGGCTCCGGCTCGTCTATGAACGCCCGCTCCTTCGCGGCCTGAACCGCAAAAGGGGCGGAAAGGGCGATCAATACGCAGAGAATGGGCAATTTCATGAGCGGCCTCCGGCCTGAGCTTTCCCGAGATTTCGTTCTGTGCGCAGAATATAAGGGCACATGGGAGACCGGACCAGGGCAGTGGATGTTCGATCGTCAGGATCGACACCGGATCGCGCGCCACCGAGGCCTCCTCACACTCGGCTTGTCTTCTTGGAGAGGGCTCATGTCGAACATCCGCGCATACGAGGGCAGATGGCCGCTCATCGCCGATGACGCCTGGATCGACCAGACCGCCGTGGTCGTGGGGGACGTAACAATCGGTCCGCGCTCGTCCATTTGGCCCATGTGCGTGGTGCGGGGCGACGTCCACCGCATCGAGATCGGGGCCGAGACCAATGTCCAGGACGGCGCCGTCCTCCATGTATCTCACGACAGCCGGTTTCAGCCTGGCGGCGCGCCGGTCGTCGTCCACGACCGGGTGACCGTGGGACACCAAGTGGTGCTGCACGGGTGCGAGATCCGGGATTGCTGTCTGGTGGGCATCGGCTCCCGCGTGCTGGACCGCGCGATCTTGGAGCCCTACACGATGCTGGGCGCGGGATCCCTGGTGACGCCCGGGCGCGTGCTGGAAGGGGGGCATCTCTGGGTGGGGGCTCCCGCCAGACGGGTGCGCGCGCTGACCGACCAGGAGCGCGAGTATCTGGATTACTCGGCCGGACACTACGTGCGGCTCGCCGAGCGGCATCGCGGCGTCGGCGGTTGATCGCCGGCCGGGAATCGGCGCGCGGCCCCGCTCGCCGCGGGTTTGCCCTCAGCCCTCGATCCGGTCCACGTCGACGGCGACCTCGAGCTCGTGCTCGCCGCCGCCGTAGAAAACACCGCGCAGCGGCGTAACGTCCTGGAAGTCCTTGCCGACGGCCGCAGTGATGTGCTGCTCACGCGGGACCTGGTCGTTGGTGGGGTCGAAATCCACCCACCCCGAACCGGGTACGAACAGCGAGAACCAGGCGTGCGAGGCGTCCGAGCCCTGTAGCTTCGGTTGGCCGGGCGGGGGAAGAGTCTCGAGGTAGCCGCTCACGTAGCGGGCTGGCAGCCCCAGTCCGCGCAGGCAGGCGATCGCGAGATGGGCGAAGTCCTGGCACACCCCCTTGCGGTGCTTCAGGACCTCGGTCAGGGGGGTGGCTACGGTCGAGAACTGCGGGTCGTACTCGAACTCGCGGAAGATCCGTCCCATCAGGTCAGCGACCGCTTCCAGCACCGGGCGCCCCGGCGCGAAGGACACACGCGCAAAGGCGACCGATTCCGCCAGAAAGGGGACGTACGGCGAGGCCAGGGTGAAAATCCGTGCGTCCAGCGTGGCGTGGCTGCGCCCCTGGTGCAAGTGCTCGATGATCTGCTCCCACGGGGGCGCGGCGGAGAGGTCGGGCGGTGCCGTCGGCGTGACTTCGACCTCGCTGAGGGCGGCGACCTCCAGGGACGTGTGAGACTGCTGGATCGAGAAATAGCTCACCCGATTGCCGAAGAAGTCGGTGTGCTCGCGGGAGACGGCGGGCAGGGGATCGACCCTGACCTGGCTGGACGCGACCGCCTGTCCGGGTCGGGTCCTGAGTTTCAGGTGCGCGATGCTGTGGCACAGCGAGACCGGCTCCTCGTAGACGTAGCGGGTGAGATGGCGGACGCGGAATTTCAACCCGCCTTCTCCTTGCCCCGGCTCAGCAGGTTGTGGGGCTGCTCCTCGTGTCGGAAGTACAGGGCGGTGAGGGCGTCGGAGATGGCCGCGAGATCGTTTGCAGCGGCTTGCAGCATCGCCTCCAGCCCCCGGCGCCGCTTGCGCTTGTCGTCGGCGTAGACCAGGCGGTCGATCTCGGCCAGGCGGATGTCGGTCAGTGCCTTTAGGACCAGTTTCTGGGCGGGCGTACGGCCGCTCTGAAGCTCGCTGTGCGGCATCTCCGAGACCAGCCGCTCGAGCGTCACCAGCTGATAGGCTAGGGCGCGCGGGTTGGCCTCGTCGCTGTACACAAGATCCAGCAGGGCGCCGACTCTGGTCCCCGCACGGTAGCGGCGGCGGTAGGTGAATAGGCTGTCGGTGACGCCGAGCGCCGCCTCGACCACCAGGGTCTCTTCCATCTCCGCCGTTACCGGGACCAGTGTCGTGGCCAGTAGTGTCGCGAGGTTGGCCCCGCGCTCCACCCGGCGCCCCGCCTCCAGGAAGTGCCAGCCCTCGTTGTGGGTCATGTTCTCGTTCGTGAGGGCGGAGAAGGCCACCAGGGAGGTGACGAGGGGGTCCAGCTCGTCGAGGGCCTCGGCCAGCTCCGAGGGCGGCTGCTTGGTCAGCGTGCGCAGCCGCAGCTCGATGTCGTTGACCACGCGCCAGGTGTCGGCCGACAGCCGGTCGCGGACCGACCAGGCTGCCTGGCCCAGCGCCTGCAGGGTCTGGGGCAGGGCGCCGAGGCGGGAGGGGTCGGAGATGAGTGAGAGTACCTCGGGCACCGGGTCGCGCAGGCGCTCGTCCGCTCCCTCGCCGACAAAGCCCGGAAAGGTCAGGGTCTGGCGGGTCAGGGCCTCGAGCAGGGAGCGCATGCAGCAGGAGGCGTTTTCTCCGGAGGAGAAGCTCGCGCGCTCGGAGAGCTTGAAGATGGTGATGCGCAGCAGTCGTACCAGGCCCTCGGCGCGCTCGGCGTAACGCCCGATCCAGAACAGATTGTCCGCCACCCGGCTGGAGACCTCGCTCTCCTGGACCACGGCCGGGGCGAGGTAATCCGTGCTCACCAGCAGCGTCTCCTGGAGCTCTGGCTCGGATGCCAGCACCCAGGTGTCCTTGCCCAGGCCGCCGAGCTGATTGGAAACGATGGGCCTGTCGCGGGAGACGGCGAGACGGCTCAGCCCACCGGGCAGGACGGTATAGCCGTCCTCCTCGCTCACCAGGAAGGTCCTCAGCACCGTCGGGCGGGGCTCGATGCGGTTGCCGATCAGGGCCGGAGAGGTGGAAGGGGAGACGAGCTCCTGGGCGACGAAGCGCCGGGGCTCGGCGCGGATCCGCCGCGACAGATCGGCAAGCTGGTCGGGCTCCATCTCGGCGCCGATCAGGAAACGCTCCCCGGCGCCGCCGATGGGCTTGATCACCAGGGTGGAGAGCTCGTCGAGCACCCGGTCCAGATTAGCGGGGTCGCCGCACCACCAGGTCGCGGTGCCCGGGAGCAACAGGTCCTCGCCCAGGAGGGCCCGGCACAGATCGGGGAGAAAGGCCGCCAGGCCCGGGTGTTCCAGCACGCCGCTGCCGAGGGCATTGGCCAAGGTGACGTTGCCGGCGCGCGCAGCCTGGACTAGCCCCGGTACGCCGAGAAGCGACTCCTCCCTGAGCTCCAGCGGGTCGCACCAGGCGTCGTCGACACGCCGCACGACCGCGTCGATGCGCTCCAGCCGGCCGAGGGTTCTCAACCAGAGCGCGCCGTCGCGCACCGAGAGGTCCGCACCCTGCACCAGGGCGTAGCCGAGATAGTTCGCCAGGTAGGCGTGCTCGAAGTAGGCCTCGTTGCTTGGGCCGGGTGTGAGGACCGCAACCCTGGCGTGCTCGGCTCGGCGCGGCGCGAGTCTGGTCAGGGTACGCCGCATGGAGCGGAAGAACCCCGCCAGGCGGTGGGCATGGGAGTCGCGGAACAGGCTCGGCAGAATTCGCGAGAGCACGACCCTGTTCTCCAGGGCGTAGCCTGCGCCCGAGGGGCTCTGGGTGCGGTCGCCGATGACACGCCAGCCGCCGTCGGGGGCGCGCGTCAGGTCCGCGGCGTAGAGGATCAGCGGCCGGTCACCGGCACTCTGAATGCCGTGACAGGGGAGCAGATAGCCGGGGTAGTCGTCGATCAGTTCGGCGGGCATCAGCCCCTTGCTGACCAGATCGCGCGGGCCGTACAGATCGACCAGGATCAGATTCAACAGCTCCGCGCGCTGCATCAGGCCGCGCTCGAGCCCGGCCCAGTCGTCGCTGCGGATGAGCATCGGAATCAGGTCGAGGTCCCAGGGCCGGGACATCCCCTGAGGATCGCCGTAGAGATTGTAGGTAACGCCGTTGTCGCGGATCAGACGGGTGGCCTCGCGCCGCCGTTCTCCGGTGCCCGCTGGGCCGAGCGCGTGCAGGGAATCGAGCAGATGGACCCAGTGCGGGCGCACTTCGCCCTCGGGGGTGCGCATCTCGTCGTAGGTGCCCGCCGCCGGGAGGTAGTGGTCGACCAGGGTGGTCGGCTCGATGACCGCCACGGTGTTGTCCGCAGGCATCGCAAGTCCTCGTGTCCGATTTCCCCTCGGCATTTAACACGCCGGCGTCAGGCCTAGCAAGGTGAGGGGCGGGGGCTCGACGCCGATTCGCGATCCGGAGAACGGACCCCATCTAGTCTGATGATGGGTACGTGCGCCTGGCCGGACCCGAACGAACTGTCCAATTTCGGAGGCGAATACCATGGGCACGATCGAGAGCTTCGAGGCGATGCTTTCGCGAGGGCAGGATTCGGCCCTCCTGCGCTACAGCCTGGGCAATGAGTATCTGAAGTCCGAGCAGAACGACAAGGCGGTGGATCATCTGTCGCGCGCCGTGCATCTGGAACCGGGCTATTCCGCCGCATGGAAGCTGTACGGGAAGGCGCTGATGCTCTGCGGAAGGCATCGGGATGCCCTGGACGCCTTCGAGCGCGGTATCGAAACGGCGGAGGCGAAGGGCGACGTGCAGGCGGCCAAGGAGATGCGTGTGTTCCGCAAGCGTGCGGAGAAGGCGCTCACCGGGCCGGAAGGATAGGAAAACGCCGACCAATTCGGCGCTTGCGGCGGCGCAGGGATGTCATGCGCGCTGATTCCGGCTCGTATGGCCGATCATCAGCATCCTCCCTGGAGAATACCTCTGAGAATCGCGTCCAGGCGCCAGGCGCTTACCGGCTTGGTAAGCCGGGCGATCACGGCGGGCGAGCGTGGGCCGCAACGGTCGGCTCCGTGTCTGCCGCTGACGAGCACGACACGCAGCCCGGCGCTCTTCCTGGCCAACTCGGCGGCGAGATGGCGTCCGTCGCCGTCCGGCAGGTCGATGTCGAGCACGGCGGGGCGGAAGCCGATGGCAGCGGCGGCGCTGCGGGCCTCGCGGCAGCTGCCGGTTGCACACACCCGGTAGCCCAAGTCCGAGAGCTCCCATGCCAGCATCTGGCGCAATGCCTGGTCGTCTTCGACGATCAGCAAGGGGGTCCCGCCCTGGGGACCTCGCGGCTGGACGACGAAATCCTTCATTGAAGCGCTTGCGGGCCGGCAATGGGCAGGCGTTACGTTAGTCCGGTTCGCCGAGGGTCGCGCGCAGTTTCTGGCGGGCGCGGAAAAGACGGGTACCCACGCCGGCGGAGGTCAGCCCCAGACGGTCGGCGATCTCCTGCTGCGAATAGCCGTGAATGACCTGCAGGATCAGCGGGTCCCGGTACTCGGTCGGCAAGGCCCGAACGGCGCGGCGCAGCGCGAAGGCCTCGGCCGAGGTGTCGTAGGTCTTGCGCTTCGCGCCCAGATCCTCGGTGGGAATATCGGCCTCCTGCGGCTGGTAGCGCTCGAACCGGCGCGCGTTCTCGCGCCGGACGATGGTGTACAGCCAGCCCTTGGCGGCATCGAGGTCCTTCAGACGGTCGAAGGACCGCCAGGCACGGGTCAGGCTCTCCTGCACCAGGTCCTCCGCCGTGTGGCGATTGCCCGAGAGGCGATAGGCGTACCGGTATAGGTCAGACCCGTGTCGTCGGGCGAGGGTGGTGAAATCCGGGCTGGCAAGGTTCTCGGCGGCGGCAGTCATGGTGCGACTCCTACTCCAGGCAACTCAAGATGCCTACGCCAGAGCAGGCTTTGTGCCAGATCACAACCGATTGAAATAAATAGATAAATAATCCTTTTCGCGCCTTCCTTTCAACGTTTCGTTCGAACGAAACGTTACGAGCTCGTGGAATGTGGCCATGCGCGGGACCGCGTCCGGACGCCGCGGTGGGTTTGCCGCGCCGCCCGGATCATTGAATCCACGGGGCGGTTGGTATCAGCGCGGAGGCAGCTTGAGCCCGTACTTCTCGATCTTGCGGTCGAGGGCTGGGCGCGAGATGCCGAGGATCTCGCAGGTCCTGCCCTTATGGCCGCCGGTGTGGTCCAGCACCTGCTGGACGTGCTCGGCCTCCACTTGGTCAAGCGTGCGCAGCACGCGCTCCGCGCCGGACGTCGGTGATGGGGCGTTGCCCGGGGCGCCCGGGGTCAGGGCGAGCAGATCGGGCGTAATCACCGGCGTGCGTGCATGCACCGCGGCCTGGGTGAGGAGATTCTCCAGCTCGCGGACATTTCCGGGCCAGTCGTGCTGCCGCAGCCTCGCCAGGGACGCCGCGGGCAGGGTTGGGACCGGCTTGCGGATGCGTTCCGCGATCCGCTTCAGCAGCGCCTCCGCCAGGAGCGGGATGTCCTCCATGCGCTCGCGCAGGGGCGGCATGCGGATGTGGATGACGTCGAGACGATAGACCAGGTCCTCGCGGAAGCGCCCGGCCTGGGCCTCGGCCATGAGGTCGCGGTTGGTGGCGGCCACCACCCGGGCGTTGGTGGCGATCTGCTGGGTGCCCCCGACTCGCTCGAACTCCCGCTCCTGCAGCGCGCGCAGCAGCTTGGCCTGCAAGAGTGGCGCAAGCTCCCCCACCTCGTCGAGGAACAGGGTACCTTCCTGGGCGAGCTCGAACTTGCCAAGCTTGCGCGCCTGGGCGCCGGTGAAGGCACCCTTCTCGTGGCCGAACAGTTCGCTCTCCAGCAGGGTGTCCACGATGGCGGCGCAGTTCACGGCCACGAATGGGCCCTGGCGCCCGCTGTGCTGGTGGATCAACCGCGCCACCACTTCCTTTCCGGTTCCCGACTCGCCAGTAATGAGTACGGTCGCGTCGCTGCCGGAACTGAGCGCGATCTCCTTGCTAACCGTCAGCATGGCGCTGCTGCGGCCG
This sequence comes from uncultured Chromatiaceae bacterium, assembly GCA_964395315.1. GTDB lineage: Bacteria > Pseudomonadota > Gammaproteobacteria > Chromatiales > Chromatiaceae > CAVORB01. The sequence continues at coordinate 16,488 of CAYNBI010000010.1, forward strand.
ATGAGGTCCCGCTCCTCGCGCGCGGGCTCCTGGGCCTGGCGCAGCGCCTCTACTTCCCGTGAGAGCCGGCGGTTGGCGAGCAGTCGGTTCACCGTTTGGGTGAGCTCGGCGGTTTCCACTGGCTTGTGAACGAAATCGGCCGCCCCCTTCTTGATCGCCTCGATCGCGAGCTCGAGATCATGCTGGCCGGTCATCATCACGACCGGAAGGTCGGGGTCGCGCCCCAGCAGGCCTTCCAGCAGCCCCGTCCCGGTCCCGTCCGGAAGCTGCTGGTCGAGCAGCACCAGGTCATAAGCCTTGCGGGCAACGCACTCCAGGGCGTCGGCGCAGCCGATCGCGCCGTCGACCAGATAACCCTCGTCCTCGAAATGCAGGAGGAGCATCTGATTCAGGGCGGAGTCGTCTTCCACGATCAGGAGTCGAATGCTCATAACACCCAGGCGTACCAGTTCAAGGAGATGCTGCCCTGTAGGTTAACCCAACTGTCGTAAGCCGAACGTGCGTGTTCCCGTTCGATTGATGCGGGGTTGTAATATTAGAGAACTCTAATATAATGGACAGCAACCCGGGTCCTGACAGCAAACAGGAGCAGTTACATGTTAGGTTCACTTGCATCAATCGCGCTCATCGTAGGCGGCATCTCCACGACCATGGTCCTCGACGAGGAAGATCGTCTTGCGGCGGAAGAGACGCGCGAGCCGGTGGTGGAGTTGCGGGCGGTCGCGAACACCATGATCCTGGATCAGGAGTAATCGTCCACATCAACTCGGTTGTTGACCGGTGGTGAAGGCCCCGGCGCCCCTCGGGCGTCGGGGCCTTTTGTTTGGCGACCGGCGTTGCGTGATTGAAGGGCTTCAGTCCAACCGCGTAACCTGCACGGTGACCCGGGTCTCGGTATCTTGGGCGTCGCCTTTGAACACCGCACGTTCGCTGAATACGTCGTCGGCATCGCGTCCAACGGCCACGCGCACATAGGTGTCGTTGGCCAGTAGCCCGAATGCGGGGTCGAGGCCGCGCCACCCGGCGCCAGGAATCAGGATCTCGGCCCAGGCGTGTTGGGACTGGGGGCGTGGCCCGAGTTCAGCGTCAGCTTCTGCATCATCCGGCTCGAAGTAGCCCGAGTCGATGTATCCGACAGCGAAGCGCGCGGGCACGCCCCAGCCACGCACCACCGCGATCAGCAGATGGGAGAGGTCGCCTGCACCGCCGCGGCGGCGCTTGAGTACCGTCGTGAGCTCCGGACAAGGCTCGTCCTGCTCGGTGTCAAATTCGCAGAACGACCGCACCCAGGTCATTGCGCCCTGGGCCTGGTCGAGGAGCGGCGCGGCCGGGTCGTAGACCGGAACCCCCGCCAACTCCAGGATCTCCGGGAGGGTTCGCGTCAGGGGGCCGCGGGCGACCAGGAAATCCCACAGCCGTGGCGCCTCGCGCAGACTGTGGCGGAGCCAATCGCGTTCCCGGGCTGGCGCGAGGGGCACAAAATCGAACGGGTTGGCGAGCCGGGTTTCCACCTCGGCATCGAGTCGCGTGGTGAGGTATTCGTGGGCCGTCATGATCGCGAAACGGTGGATGAGATTGCCGAATCCGTCTCGATGGCTGGCGGACTGCTCTGTGGCCGGCTCCACGTGGAGGCTGCAGGCGTGGACCTGCTGCTGGGCGTCCGAGCAGGGAGCGACGCGGAGCATGACGTGATGCTCACGCACCGGCGATCCGTAGCGCGTCCGGCTCTCGCGCTCGATCCGGTACCTCAATCCGCGTCTCCCAGGTGGGCCTCGAAGTAGTCTTGCTGCAGGGCTTCCGTAAGGCGCGCCAATAAAGTCAGGAATTGCTCCAGATACTCGTGCAATCCCTGGTCGAGGATCGCGCGCGGAGAGACGCCTGCCAGGTGCGCGTGCAGAGCGCGCGTGGCCTTGTCCACCGGGCTGTCCGGCTCGACTCCGATGCGCGCGAGCGCGCGGCTCATGTTGTCCACGCAGTAGGCGAGGGAGCGCGGGAAGTCCGGGTTCAGCACAGCGAATTCGACGACGTCGATCGGGCGGATGCCGCCGTGGTACTTGCGGCGGTATGTCTCGAAGCCGGAGAGGGACTTGAGCAGGGCTCCCCATTGATAGTAGTCGAGCGGGGAGCCCACCAGGGAGACGTCTGGGAGCAGCAGGTGGTAGCGCACGTCGAGGATGCGCGCGGTCATGTCCGCGCGCTCCTGCAGGCTGCCCAGCACGGTGAAGCCGTAGGCCTCGCCGCGCATCATGGTGCCCTGGGCGAGACCGAAGAACATGGCCACCTCGCGGTGGACGTAGGCATAGAACTCGGCCGCCCGCCACGGCAGCAGGGTGGCGGCGAGGTGCTTGTCGACCTGGAGCCAGAGCTGGTTGATGGCCTCCCACATCTCGTTGGAGATGCGGTCGCGCGCCACCCGGGCGTTCTCACGCGCCAGGCGCAGGCTGTTGTAGAGCGAGCTGTGGTACGTCTTTTCCTGGGTGAGGAAATGGATCACGCGCTGCACGCCGATGGCACCGTCGGGATGGCGCTCCGCGTAGAGGTCCAGGGCGTCGACGATTTTGAGCAGAGGCTTCCACTGGGCCTCCTCGGTGGTGCCCTCATCCGCCTCCAGCATGTAAACGACGTTGATGTCGAGGATGCGCGCGGTGTCGTCGGCCCGCTCCAGGTTGCGCGTCATCCAATAGAGGGACTCGCCGATGCGGCTCAGCATATTCAGTCGGCTAGCACCCAGGTGTCCTTGCTGCCCCCGCCCTGGGACGAGTTGACCACCAGGGACCCCTTGGTCATGGCAACCCGGGTGAGTCCGCCGGGAACCACCTCGATGTCCTCGCCGTAAATGATGAATGGTCGCAGGTCGAGGTGGCGGGATTCGAGCTCCCCGTCCAGGTAGCAAACATGGCGCGAGAGCTGAACCACGGGCTGGGCGATGTAGTTGCGTGGGTCCGCCTCGATCTTCCTGACGAATTCGTTGCGCTGCGCTGCGGTCGAGGTCGGCCCCATGAGCATGCCGTAGCCGCCTGACTCCGCGACCGCCTTCACCACCATCGTCTCCAGGTTGTCGAGCACGTAGGCGCGGTCCTGGCTGTCGGTCATTTGGAAGGTGGGGACGTTGGCCAGGATCGGCGCCTCGCCCAGATAGTAGCGGATGATGTCTGGCACGTAGGCGTAGACGGCCTTGTCGTCCGCAATCCCGCTGCCGGGCGCGTTGACCAGGGCGACGTTGCCCGCGCGCCAGGCATTGATCACCCCCGCGACGCCCAGCGCCGAATCGGACCGGAACACCAGCGGGTCGAGGAAGTCGTCGTCCACCCGGCGGTAGATCACGTCCACCTGGCGCAGGCCGTGGGTGGTCTTGAGGTAGACCTTGTCGTTCTTGCACACCAGGTCCCGGCCCTCGGCGAGCTCGACTCCCATCTCCTTGGCGAGGAACGTGTGCTCGAAATAGGCCGAGTTGAAGATTCCCGGGGTCAGGACGACGATGCACGCATCCTCCTCCCCGCGCGGGGATAGGTGACGCAGCGCCGCCAGCAGCAGCGCGGGGTAGTGCTCCACCCGACGCACGCGATAGCGGGCAAAGAACTCAGGCAGGATGCGCCGCTCCACGATCCGGTTCTCGATCATGTAGGAGACGCCTGAGGGCGTGCGCAGGTTATCTTCCAGCACCAGGTAGTTGCCGTCCTCGTCCCGGATCAGGTCCACGCCGCTGATGTGGGTGTAGATGTCGTGGGGCGCGTCGATGTCCATGATCTCGCGGCGGAAGTCCTTGCCGCGGTAGATGAGCTCTGGGGGAACCACGCCGTCCTTGAGGATGCGCTGGCCGTGGTAGAGGTCCTTCAGGAACAGGTTCAGTGCCCTTATGCGTTGCTTCAGGCCCGCCTCCAGCACCCGCCATTCCCCCGCGGTGATGATGCGCGGCAGGATGTCGAAGGGCCAGACCCGTTCGATGCCCTCGTCCTGGTTGGAATAGACGGTGAAGGTGACGCCTTCCGTGTGCAGGGTGAGGTGGGCCTCGCGGGACTTTGCGTCGAGCAGATTCTGTCCCGTGTGCTGGATGTGATCCCACATCGGCAGGTAGTGGTCCCGAGGCCGAAAGTCGTCCCGGTAGAACTCGTGGTAGGCAGCCGACCGTGGCGGCGGTGGGTTGGTCTGAGTGCTGCTCTGGAATTGTCTCAGCATTGGTCGCCCTCGAAACTCGGTCCGCTAAGGCAAGCAAAGGTGTGCAAAGGGCGCGCCAGTGCGTGACAAATCACTGCAGGCCGCGCGGGACGCCGGCTGCCGCTGGGTGCCGTGCCCCGTCACCAAGCGGCACTGCTCAAGCTCGGTGCATCTCGCCCGTGCATTGCGGACGGGCGACCCGAAACGGTGCAGAGGCCTCGGGCCCTCTCTCCGAGCATTGCTTGCGGAGTAGGACCGCTATTCTCGCTTCGGCGGCGGTGCCTTGGGTGCCAACGCGTCGGAATTTTTCCTGCTAACCTAAGCCAGTTGCGCATTCCGGAGATCCGAAGCCACCATGTCGATCCTCATCGCCATTAACCACAAGACCGAGTACCGCTTCGACCGCACGGTAGGCATAGCGCCTCACATCGTGCGCCTGCGCCCGGCCCCGCACTGCCGGACGCCGATCGTTTCCTACTCGCTGAAGATCGAGCCGCGGGAGCACTTCATCAATTGGCAGCAGGATCCCTTCGGCAACTATCTGGCGCGGCTGGTGTTCCCAGAGAAGGCCAATACCTTGTCGATCGAGGTGGACGTGATCGCCGAAATGATCACCATCAACCCGTTCGATTTCTTCCTGGAGGACAGCGCGCAGAAGATCCCCTTGCGTTACGACGCCCAGCTCGCCAAGGAGCTGGGACCCTACCTGGAGGTCAAGGAGGACGGTCCCCTGCTCAGGGAGTGGCTGGCCGGGGTGGATCGCACGCCCACCGGTACGGTGGATTTCCTGGTTGCCCTCAACCAGCGTCTGCAACAGGACGTGGGCTATGTGATCCGCATGGAGCCCGGTGTGCAGACCTGCGAGCAGACCCTGCGCACGCGCAAGGGCTCGTGCCGCGACACGGGCTGGCTGCTGGTGCAGATCCTGCGCCATCTGGGGTTGGCGGCGCGCTTCGTCTCCGGCTACCTCGTCCAGCTCACCTCGGACGTCAAGTCACTGGACGGCCCGAGCGGACCGGAACGCGACTTCACCGACCTGCATGCCTGGGCGGAGGTCTACATCCCCGGCGCCGGGTGGATCGGCCTCGATCCCACGTCGGGGCTGTTCGCCGGCGAGGGCCATATTCCGCTCGCCTGCACACCCGACCCGGTGAGCGCCGCCCCCATCACCGGCGCCGTCGAGAAAAGCGACGTGCAGTTCTACTTCCACAACCGGGTCGAGCGGATCCACGAGGACCCGCGGGTCACCAAGCCCTATACCGAGACCCAGTGGCGCGCCATCCAGGACCTCGGCCATGACGTTGACCGCGAGCTGGTCGAGAACGATGTGCGCCTGACCATGGGCGGCGAGCCCACCTTCGTGTCGATCGACGACATGGACGGAGCGGAGTGGAACACCGCGGCGCTGGGTCCCGCCAAGAAGCGCTTGGCCGAAGACCTGCTGCGGCGCCTGCGCGTGCGTTTCGCCCCCGGCGGGCTGCTGCACATCGGGCAGGGAAAGTGGTATCCGGGCGAGCAGCTCCCGCGCTGGGCGCTCTCCTGTTACTGGCGCAGGGATGGTGAGCCCGTGTGGCGGAACCCGGCCCTGCTCGCCGACGAGCGGGACCAGGCCGATCTCGGCGTGGAGGAGGCCGAGGCCTTCATGCGCGCCCTGGCCGAGCGCCTGGGGGTGCAGCCGGAGCATGCGCTGCCCGCGCACGAGGACGTCTTCTACTACCTGTGGAAAGAGGCCCGCCTGCCGGCAAATGTGGACCCATTGGACAGCAAGCTCAAGGAGCCGATGGAGCGCCAGCGGCTGGCGCGCCTGTTCCAGCGTGGCCTCGGCGAGACCGTCGGCTACGTGCTGCCGCTGCGCTGGTGGGGTGCGTACCCGGAGGGCGGCTGGATGAGCGGCCGCTGGACCTTTCGCGACGGCAACCTGTTCCTGATTCCGGGCGATTCCCCCATGGGCTTCCGCCTGCCCCTGGACGCGCTGCCCCAGGTGCCGGAGGCGGAGCTCGATGTCGAGCCGGAGCGCAACCCCTTCGAGCCGCGCGCGCCCCTTGCCGCCGAGTTCGACGAGCTTTCCCGTCGCTTTGGGCGCGTGACCCGCACCGAGCAGGCGCCCCAGCGGATCCGTGAGCAGGGGCCGAACCCGGCGCTCACGGCAGACCGCTACGAACGCCACGCGCCCGTATCCGAAGCGGGCCATGCGTTGAGCCGCCAGCACGCCCTGCCGGACGAGGGTGCCGCCGATCTGGTACGCACCGCCCTGTGCGTGGAGCCTCGGGAGGGTCGGCTCTATGTCTTCATGCCGCCGCTCACGCACCTCGAGCACTGGTTGGATTTGGTCGCGTGCGTCGAGGCCGCCGCCGAGTCTTTGGGCACCCCGGTGGTGATCGAGGGCTATGAGCCGCCGCGAGATCCGCGACTACAGAAGTTTGCCGTGACCCCGGACCCCGGCGTGATCGAGGTCAACGTACAGCCCGCGGAGAGCTGGGACCAGATGGTGAGCGATACCGAGGCCCTCTACGAGGAGGCGCGGCTCTCGCGCCTGGGGACCGAAAAGTTCATGCTCGACGGGCGCCACACCGGCACTGGTGGCGGCAACCACGTCACCCTCGGAGGCCCGACTCCGGCGGACAGCCCGCTGTTGCGCAAACCTGACCTCGTGCAGAGCCTAATCACCTACTGGCAGCATCACCCGAGCCTGTCCTACCTGTTCTCGGGCATGTTCATCGGTCCGACCAGCCAGGCGCCGCGGGTGGACGAGGCGCGGGACGACGCCCTCTACAACCTGGAAATCGCCTTTCAGCAGATGCCGCCGGGGGAGGTACCCCAGCCCTGGATCGTCGACCGGGTGCTGCGCAATCTGCTTGCGGATGTGACCGGCAACACCCACCGCACCGAGTTCTGCATCGACAAGCTCTACTCACCCGACACGGCCTCCGGGCGGCAGGGCCTGGTGGAGTTCCGCGCCTTCGAGATGCCGCCCCACGCCCGCATGAGCTTGGCGCAGATGCTGCTACTGCGTTCCCTCGTCGCCCGCTTCTGGAAGCAGCCCTACACCCGCAAACCCGTGCGATGGGGAACGGAGCTCCACGACCGGTTCCTGCTGCCACATTTCGTGCGCCAGGACTTCGAGGACGTAATCTGTGACCTCAGGCGGGCCGGCTATCCGTTCGAGTCGGCCTGGTACGATCCCTTTTTCGAGTTCCGCTTCCCCCATTACGGGGACTTGGTGACGGAAAACGGCATCCGGGTGGAGCTGCGCGCCGCGATCGAGCCTTGGAACGTGCTCGCGGAGGAGGTCACGGCCCAGGGTACGGCCCGTTTCGTGGATTCATCGGTGGAGCGGATGCAGGTAAGGGCCGACGGCATGTCCCAAGACCGGCACGTGCTCGCCTGCAACGGGCGGCGGGTACCCATGCGACCGACCGGGCGGAAGGGCGAGCTCGTGGCTGGCATCCGGTTCAAGGCCTGGAGTCCGCCATCCGGCCTGCACCCGACGATTCCCAGCCACGCGCCGCTGCTGCTTGAGATCGTCGACACCTGGAATCGCCGCAGTCTGGGCGGCTGCACCTACTACGTCGCTCACCCGGGAGGGCGGAGCTACGACAGCTTCCCGGTCAACGCCTACGAGGCGGAGAGCCGCCGAATAGCCCGTTTTCGCCGCATGGGCCATACGCCGGGCGTCATCGACGCGCCGCCCGAGGAGCCGGCGGGGGACCATCCCTACACGCTGGACCTGCGCTACAAGCCAGGTTGCTGAGGTCAAGGTCACCCGAAGGACCCGGCCGCTTCGGCGCCGATCCGGCCTCCGATCGTACGGCCCGTAATCGGTGCTGTTGTGCCGGCGTCCTATCCGGTACACGGAGTTTCTGCTCACCGGATCAAGAAAAACCGAGAAACTGTGCGTGAGTTCTCAGACCTGACCGGTCTCGCCGTGCAGACTGTCAACGTCCGGACGACTCACAGCTCGATCCGGTCCGTCTACCGAGACGCATAACGACGAAAGTACAGCGAGGGAAAAATGAGCCTTACTACGAACTCGGCGCGCGCCGCCAAGCCTCAAGCTGAATCTCCTGACTATTTCTGGCTCATGGGGACGCTCAGAAATTATGAAGTGACGGAGCTCAGCGGCCATGAGTTAGGGAGAATTCTTCCCCAGGTCATCATGGCGGCAAGAAGGCGCACGGAATCCGAGCCCGTCGATCCCGAGTCATGCGAATCGTCATAGGCCTTAATCCACGGTTCGCGGCGGACCTCCGGTCTCTCTCTCGCGAAGGTGCTCATGTTGTCGGTCGACGGCCGCCGCGACTGGTGCCACACCGAAGGCCCGGCGGTCACCGCGTTAGTGGAACTGTGACGAGACACACAGCTCTGTGGGGCGCTCGTAGCCTAGACTTCCAGGCGACCAAGGGACCCTGGCCCACGGGCCGAACCAGACGGTAGCCACCGATGTTGGAAGTCACGCAGGAACTTCTCGAGCGCATCGATCCCCTGTTGGATGCCGGCGATGCTGAATCCGCCAGTAAACTCCTTCTCCACGTGGATAAGATTTCGCTGCGTGCCCTCTTTATCCACGTCCTACAGGAGAGGGGCAATCGAGTCGCAGACGCCCTCGGAAACGCCTACCTGAGACAAAGACCCCCTGCCTCAGCTTAACTCTTGGAGTGAGCCGGGGACGAGGATCTGAGCCCCCGGGAGTCCACCGATACTGGTAGTGACGCTTCGGCGCGTGGCCGATGCAGGCGCGAAGAAACCGCCGACGGACAAGGTTTCGGATCGCCCATTCGCAGACGGGTTCCCGTTGCAGATCATCCCGTTGCGGTCCTTATCCACTCCACCCGATTGCGCATGACACCGTAGTAGACGACCGGCACGACCACCAAGGTCAGCACCGTGGAGACGAACAGGCCGAACAGCAGCGCGACGGCGAGCCCGGAGAAGATGGGATCGTCGAGAATGAACACTGCGCCTGCCATGGCCGCCGCGGCCGTCAGGGCAATGGGCTTGGCGCGCACCACCGCGGATTTGATCACCGCGTCCTCGAAACGCAGCCCCGCGCGCACCTCCTGGTTGATGAAGTCCACCAGGAGTATTGAGTTGCGTACGATGATACCGGCCAAGGCGATCATGCCGATCATGGAGGTGGCGGTGAATTGGGCCCCCAGCAGGGCATGGCCGGGCATAATGCCGATGATGGTGAGCGGAATCGGCGCCATAATCACCAGGGGCACGAGATAGCTCCTGAACTGGGCCACCACCAGGAGGTAGATCAGGATCAGTCCCACGCCATAGGCGATGCCCATGTCACGGAAGGTCTCGTAGGTGACCTGCCATTCGCCATCCCACTTAAGGCTGTACTCGTAAGGATTCTGGGGCTGCTGCATGAACCACTGCCTGAGCCCCATGTCCTCGCGCAAGGTCGCCGAGATCTCGAACAGGCCATAGAGCGGACTATCAGTCTCGCCCGCCATGTCTCCGGTCACATAAACGACCGGCAGCAGATCCTTGTGATAGATGCTGTGCTCGCGGTTGGCCTCGATCACGCTTACGATCTCGGACAACGGCACCAGCTGTCCGCCCATGGAGCGCACCCGCAGCGCCAGTACCTGTTCCAGATCGGCCTTGTCCGCCTCCGTGTACTCCACGCGGATGGGCACTGCGTACTTGACGTTGGCGCCGTGCAGGAAGCTCACATCCTCGCCTTCCAGCACCGTGGCGAGGGCCTGGGCGACGGCGCTCTGCTGCACCCCGAGGCGGGCGGCCTTGGCCCGGTCGACCACGACTACCAGCTTACCCGCCGGGTACTCCACCGAGTCGTCCACGTCGACGATATCGGCGGTGGCCTCGAACACGGCGCGGGCCTGCTTGGCGATCTCGATCTGGCCATCATAGTCGAGGCCGTAGACCTCTCCGACCAGGGGCGAGAGCACAGGCGGGCCCGGCGGTATCTCGACGATCTTGACGTTTCCCCGGTATTGGGAGGCGATCGCCTGCAGGGGCTCACGCACCGACAGCGCCACCTCGTGACTCTTGCGGTCGCGATGGTGCTTGTCCACCAGGTTGACCTGTATATCGCCAAGATGAGCGCCCGCGCGCAGGTAGTATTGCCGCACCAGACCGTTGAAGTTGATGGGGGTGGCGGTGCCCGCGTAGGCCTGATAGTCGGTCACCTCGGCGACGGTGGCGAGATACTCGCCCATCTCGCCCAGCACCCGTGCGGTCTGCTCCAGGCTGGTCCCCTCGGGCATGTCGAGCACGACCTGGAACTCCGACTTGTTGTCGAAAGGCAGCATCTTGAGTACGACGGCCTTGCTGGTCACCAGCATCAGCGACCCCGCGATGAGCAGAAGGATACCCCCCAGCAGCAGCCAACGGTTGCGGTGACCCGCGCGTCCCTCCAGAAAGGGCGAGATCACACCCCGGAAAAAGCGCGCAAGCCCGGCTCCGCCCTCGTCCGCGCGGTTGTCCGCGCCCTGGGCATGTGCGCGGGCCTTCTTGCCGAGCATCAGGTTCGTCATCCAGGGGGTGAAGACGAAGGCGACCACCAAGGAGATCAGCATGCCGGTAGAGGCATTAATCGGGATCGGGCTCATGTAGGGGCCCATGAGCCCGGTGACGAACGCCATCGGCAGCAGCGCGGCGATGACGGTGAAGGTGGCGAGAATGGTCGGTCCCCCCACCTCGTCCACGGCCCCGGGCATCAGGTCCAGGAGCTTCCTGGAACTCATGGCCATGTGCCGGTGGATGTTCTCCACGACCACGATGGCGTCGTCCACCAGGATGCCGATGGAGAAGATCAGCGCGAACAGGGACACCCGGTTGAGGGTGAAGCCCCAGGCCCACGAGGCGAACAGGGTCAGGGCGAGGGTCACGATCACCGCGGCGCCGACGATGATGGACTCGCGCCAGCCGATGGCGAGCAGCACCAGGGCGACCACGGAAAGGGTCGCGAAGGTGAGCTTCTGGATCAGCTTCTGCGCCTTGGCGTCGGCGGTGGCACCGTAGTTGCGGGTGACGCTGACCTCGACTCCGTCGGGGATGAAGGTCCCATCCAGTTGCCCAATGCGCTCGATCACGCGCTCCGCCACCGCAACGGCGTTGATCCCCTCCTGCTTGGCCACCGCGATGGTCACCGCGGGCGTGGTGCCGTCGATGTCCAGACCCGCGTGTGCCGCGGCCGAACCCGACCCCATCCAGACATAGGACTCCGGCTGCTCGGGCCCGCGCTCGATACTGGCGACATCACGCAGGAACACGGGTCGACCGCCATGTAGACCGACAACCAGGTCTCCGATCTGCTCCGCTGTGGTGAGAAATGTCCCCGCCTGGACCAGGATCTCCTGGTTGTCCGCCGTCACGCCGATATCGTCGCGGCTCGCGTTGCCGGCCTGCAGCGCCCGGCTCAGGTCCGTCAGGTCGATACCGTGCCCAGCCAGCGCCTGCGGATCGAGCAGTACCCGCACCACCTGCTGCGGCGCACCGACGGTAAAGACGTCACGCGTGCCGGGAACGCGCTTGATTTCCTGCTCGATCGCGTGGGCCACCTGCCCCAGCTCGAAGGCACCAACGGTCTCGTCCTTCGACCACAGTGTGGCGGTGATGATGGGCACGTCGTCGATGCCCTTGGGCTTGATCAGCGGCTGGCCCACGCCTAGGTTCGCCGGTAGCCAGTCCTGGTTGGAGTAAACTTTGCTGAACAGGCGGACGATGGCGTCGGTGCGGTCCTCGCCCACCCGGTACTGGACCGTTATCACCGCCATACCCGGGCGCGAGACCGAGTAGACGTGCTTGATCCCCTTGATCTCGGACAGGACCTGCTCGGCCGGCCCGGCAACCAGGTGCTCGATCTCGCTCGCCGAGGCCCCAGGGAAGGGCACGAAGACATCGGCGAAGGTGACGTTGATCTGGGGCTCCTCCTCGCGTGGCGTCACCAGTACCGCGAACAGGCCCAGCAGCAGGCCGACCAGGGCCAGCAGCGGCGTGATCTCAGTGGACTGGAAACGCGCGGCGACGCGCCCGGATATGCCGAGCTTTTCAGCCATCTCGCCTCTCCGCCGCCTGGGCCTTCAAGACCACACCAGCGGCGATCGGGTCGAGCGCCACCCGCTCGCCCTCCGTCAGACCGGAGAGCACGACCAAGTCGTCGCTCAGGTCGCGGCCGAGGCGCACTTGGCGGAAGTGCACCTTGTCCTCGCCGCCGAGCACGTAGACGCCGGTAACCTCGGAGCGGTAGACGACCGCGGTTTTCGGGATCACAAGCTCGGTTTTTTCGCCGATCACGAAGCTGGTCTTGACGAACATGCCGGGAAACAGGGTCTTGGTGCCCTCGGGTAGGTCCACACGCACCTTGAAGGTGTTCGAGCCCAGGTCGGCGAAGGGGAAGACGGTGATCTTGTCCACCAGCATCGGCTCGCCGCCCGGTGGATAGACGCGAACCTCGCGTCCCTGGCGCACCGCGGGGATTACGCTCTGGGGTACGTCGACGATCACCCTCAGCTCATCCAGGGAGATCCCGCTCATCACCGGTTGACCAGGGCTCGCGATCTCGCCGATCTCGATGTGGCGGTGCGTGACGATCCCCGAGTAAGGGGCACGAATCTGGGTGTACTCCAGCTGTTCCTGAGCCTGCTCCAGCCCTGCGATAGCGCCCTCGAAGCGAGCCTGGGCGCTCTTCAGGGCCGCGGCCGCGTTGTCCATCGCCGAGTCCGACACCAGTTCCTTGTCGTGGAGCCCCTTGACGCGCTCGTGCTCGTCCCGCGCCTGCTCGAGCTGAGCGGTGGCCGACTTCAGTTCGGCGGAGGCCTGGGCCACCCGTGCCTGATGCTCCGTGTCCTTTAGCCGCGCGACGACCGCGTTTCTCTCCACGAAATCGTCGACATCATAGAGGATCTCCTTGATCTGGCCCTGGGTCTGCGCCGATACGGTAGTACGCCTGATGGCCTCAACCACGCCGTCGAGCCGATACTCCCGTGGCACGACTCGAAACCGGGCGTCAGCCGTTTGCAGGGACGCTGAATCCGGCTGCTGAGCTGCAGCGTTGACCGCCAGCAGCGCCGTGAGGAGGGGGACAAAGAGAGTAGGGTGCATGCTAGCCTCTGAGCATAATATTAGCTATTGCTTATATTATATTTTTCTATCTACAATGCAAGCGGAGACCGGTCCGCGATGCCGACTGCCCGTGCGGAGTCCCGCGTTGAAGCACCGTCTCCCTTTGGTGACATCAGCGGCCCAGGCCTTTCGCGAATCTGAACCCATCTGTTTGTTTTATCTCGAAAGACCGGATGGTCTGATTTTTGCAAATCCGCTGGGCAAGAGCCGCATACTTACATCTCGCACGCAGCCATCTTCTCGCATCGGCAGTGATTCAGGAAACACCGATGATCGTGGCGCACACGCCGAAACGCAAAGGTTGCTTGAAACCTCGCATGGATACAGTCCATTCCAAAATCGACAGGGTACAGCCGCCCAAGGAAAGGCTGTTGTCGAGACCCGACAGATATTCCCGAGACTTCTCTCTGTGGTTTCTCGACAGCCTCGACGCGGCCCAAGAGGCGGAAGGTACGGTGCGCAACGTTGCACTCGAGTTGCGTCACCTTCTTTTGTCGTCCGAGCTGAATGACGCAACGCGTGAGGATCTGTCTCGGCTGTTGGTCGGATTGGAACAAGCGACCGGCCGGTTGACGCTCGTCCAGGTCTCGGCCAAGAAAGCGCTCGATGGGCTCCAGCCAGAGAACCAGTCTGCGCTGCTCAAGTCGTCCTAACGTTCAGCGGGTCGGGCCCTCGGTCAGCAGGGGGCGCATGGCGTTCAGGATGTTCGCAAAGAGGTGAGGGGATTGGGCTTCCTCCCGGAGCAATAACTGCTTCACGTGCTCACGCCGTGTGGGAGCGGAAAAGCAGGCGGGACAGCTATCGGCAACGACGGGTAACCGTGCCGCACGGGCGAAATCCGCTGTTTGGCGTTCCCGACAGTAAGCCAGCGGGCGGATGATGCGGACATCGCCCTCCCGGTTCAGGTAATGCGCCTTCATCGTTCTCAGCTGTCCGCCATGGAAGATGGACATGAGCAGGCTTTCGGCGAGGTCGTCGAGGTGCTGGGCCAGGGCCAGGACACCGTACCCTTCTCGTCGACAGATCCGGTACATGATGCCCCGCTTCATCCGGGCGCAGTAGGCGCAGAAGGAATCCCCGTCCATGTGCGCCTTGGCCTGCTCCATGATCGGTTGTTGCTCATAGAACCAGTTGACGCCCAGTTCATCGTAGTAGCCTTGCAGGGGCTGGGGATCGAAGCCCGGCACCTGAGGGTCGACGGTGAGCACGCCAAGCTCGAAGCGCACCGGCGCGTAAGCCTTCAGGTGCCGAAGAAGGTGCAATAGGGACAGTGAGTCCTTGCCGCCTGACACGCCGAGAAGAATGCGGTCGCCCTCGCGGATCATGTCGTAGTCGGCGATCGCTCGTCCTAACTGGCGCAAGAGGGATTTCGGCGGTTTTGCGGGCAAGTTGTTCATGGCCGCGAGTTTAGCCGAAACCGCTAGGGATGGGCCCGTATCGCCGCAGATATCGGCTCGACCGATCGAGACTGATCGCGACCAGTCGCTCCCATGCCGCCCCTTGCTTCGGCGTACCGGCCCCGGTCGCAATGACCCGGTGTGGCCCTGATATGATGATGCCGTGAACCTTTGGCACATTTGCGAACGGCAATGAATCCTCGCATCGCACTGACAGCGTTCATCGTGGTCGCCCTCGGCGTTCCGGCGCTCGCGCAGGCAGCGGGTTGTAGCGTCCCCCATGGACCGGCCGGGTCGCTTTCGCAAAGCCTCGGCTGGGGGCTTAGCGCCCATTTCCGGCGCTGGCTCGATGCCAACGGCCTCGGCTCATACGACTTCCCCCGTGATGACCTCGCCGGCGGCAGCTTCGGCGGCAAACGGGCGGAAGACGACCCGGTCGCGCGGCAACCGGTGGTGTTCGTGCACGGAAACTCGGATCGCGCGCTCGGATGGGAGCGAGGTCCCATCGGCTGGACGGCGGTGATCGACTATTTCCTGGTCAACGGCTACGGTCCCGCAGAGCTCTTCGCCACCACTTGGGGACCGGCGAACCCCGGCCGGGCAGGAGAGCAAACCCACTCCTTCGCCAACGTCGCGCGAGTGCGCGCCTTCATCGAGGCGGTATTGGCCTACACCGGGGCTGAGAAGCTGGATCTGATCGCGCACTCGATGGGCGTTACGCTGGCGCGCAAGGCGATCCTTGGCGGGGAGCTCGCAGGCAAGGACCTTGGCCCGCCTCTCAGTGACCGGATCGACACCTTCGTGGGCATTGCCGGAGCGAACCTCGGACTGACCGCCTGCTACCAGGCGGTAGAGAGTCAGCCGACCTGCTCTGCGGAGGATGGGTTCTACCCCGGCAGGCTCTCCCTCTTCGGCATTTCCGGAACCTCCGATTTCCTGGCTCACTTGAATGCGGAGCCGGGCTACGAGGGCGAGCACGTCTTCAGCATCTGGTCACGGGCCGACCAGCTCATCGGTTTCGGGAACCTGGTCTATGGGGAGCCCACCTCCCGCATTCCGGACCAGGACGCAGAGAAGGTCTACGCGAGCGCCCCCTACGGACACTTCTGCGTGCGTGATCTGAGCGCGCCGGTTCAGCTCGAGATGATCCGGCATCACCGGGTGCCGTGACGCGACACCAGTCTGAGGTCCCGCCGGACGTGGCCTTGGTCCTTCAGCCCCGAATGACCTCGCCCGTGCGTCCGTCCCGGATGGTCGACGGCTGCGCCCGGCCGCCGCAATCCCCAGCGAGTATGTCGTCGACGTCGCCGTCGAGCCGCAACCTGACTTGCAAGGCGCTGCGCGCAGGTGGATGGCCGCTGCGATTTGCGCTGGTGGACACCAGGGCGCCAGCCGCCCGGCACAGCGCCGCCGCCAGGGGGTGCGCGGTGACGCGCACCGCAAGGGTATCGTGACGGCCCGTCAGCCAACGCGGGGTAACGGATCGGGCCGGCAGCAGCCAAGTCACGGGACCCGGCCAGGTAGGCCAGATCCGCCTCATGACCGAAGCGTCCGGGGGCTCGACGAACGCCTCAAGTTGGGAGAAGTCGGCGGCGATCAGAATCAGTCCCTGGTGCTCCGGACGCCGCTTGATCTCGAGGATGCGGCGCACCGCGCGGGCATTGCAGGGGTCGCAACCGAGCCCGTAGACAGCCTCTGTCGGATAGGCGATCACGGCGCCCGCGGCGACCGCGCGGGCGACCTCGCGCAGCCTGAAGCAGGGAGCCGTATGCGGTTCCTCGGGACTCACTGTCGGCTGCGCCTCAGCGGTCAGGAAGCCACCCGGCGACGAGGTGCGTCCGGTGCGGGCTCGTCCGTCCGGCTGTCCCTTTCGTCGTCGACAGGCACGCTGTAACCGCAGTCCTTCTGCGGACAGACCTTCTCCGCGCCCTTGCTGCGCGTCACCTTGATGGTGAGGATGGGCCAGTGGCAGCTCGGACAGGGCCCGGCCACTGGCTCGTTCCAAACAGCGTAGTCGCACTTCGGGTACGTAGAGCAGGAATAGAAGATCTTCCCCCGCCGGGATTTTTTCCGGAGCAGGGTGCCCTTGTCGCACCTTGGACAGGCGACACCCGTATCCAGCGGCCGCTCTAGCGGCTCGATGAAGCGACACTTCGGATAAGCGCTGCAGCCGATGAACTTGCCGTACTTACCGCGCTTGATGTGCAGCTCGGAGCCGCACTCCGGGCAACTCTTCCCCTCCAGCACCTCGGCCGCCGGCTGGGTCTCCGCCTTGTCGGCCTGGAGGTCCCGCGTGTAGTCGCAATCGGGATACTGGGTGCAGCCGATGAAGCGCCCGTGCTTGCCCAGGCGTATGGCCAACGGAGCGCTGCACTTGGGGCAGGCCTCCTCGATCACCTCCTGGGTGACGTCGCTGCGCTTGACGTGCTCCTGCGTATGGTCGACGAGCTTCTTGAAGGGCCGCCAGAACTGCTCTAGCAGGGGTATCCAGTCCTCTTCGCCGCGAGAAACGGCGTCCAGCTCGTCCTCGAGACGAGCGGTGAAGTCATAATCGACATAATCGGTGAAGTACGCGGTCAGGAACTTGTTGACGATCCGGCCCACATCGGTGGGATAGAAGCGCTTCTTCTCCAACTGCGCGTACTCTCTCTCCTGCAGGGTCGAGATAATGCTGGCGTAGGTGGAAGGTCGGCCGATCCCGTACTCCTCCAGGGCCTTGACCAGAGACGCCTCCGTGTAGCGCGGGGGAGGCTCCGTGAAGTGCTGGTCCGGACGAATGGCGACGAGCTCGACCTCCTCGCCCTCTTTGAATGGCGGCAACATGCGTTCCTCGTCGTCATCGGCGGCGGTCGCGTCGTCCCGTCCCTCGAGGTACACGCGCATGAAGCCGGGCTCCGACACCGTCGAACCGGTGGCGCGGAATAGGTTCCCGACCCCCGCCGACAGATCCACCGCGACCGTGTTGATCAGGGCATGCGCCATTTGGCAGGCCAGGGTTCTCTTCCAGATCAGCTCGTAGAGCCGCGCCTGATCGCCGGTCAGATGGGACTTGATCTCCTTCGGAATTCGTTGGATCGAGGTCGGCCTGATCGCCTCGTGGGCCTCCTGGGCGTTCTTGGCCTTGGTCTTGAACAGGCGCGCCTGTGGCGGCAGATGATCGGTCCCGTAACGCTCGGCCACGAATGCGCGGACCTCGGCGATCGCCTCCTGGGCGAGATTCACCGAGTCGGTTCGCATGTAGGTGATCAGGCCAATGGCGCCACTGCCAGTATCAACGCCCTCGTACAGCTGCTGTGCCACGCGCATGGTGCGCTGCGCGGTGAATCCGAGCTTGCGCGAGGCCTCCTGTTGCAGGGTGGAGGTGATGAAGGGGGGGGCGGGGTGGCGCTTGCGCTGTTTTCGCTCGACCTTTTCGACCCTGAGCTTGCCCGCTGCCGACTGTTCGAGTGCCTTCTCCACCTCGCGGGCGCGGGTTCCGTCTTCGATGCTGAACTGCTCGATCTTCTCGCCGCCGAACAGCGTGAGCTTAGCCTCGAACGGCCTCTTCTCCTTGACCGCTTCGGCCACGATGGTCCAATACTCGCGGCTGTTGAATGCCTCGATCTCCTGCTCGCGCTCGACAATGAGACGCAATGCCGGGCTCTGCACCCGCCCGGCCGAGAGGCCGCGCCGCACCTTCTTCCACAGCAGGGGGGAGAGGTTGAATCCCACCAGGTAGTCCAGGGCGCGCCGTGCCTGTTGGGCATTGACCAGGTCCAACGACAACTCGCGCGGACTGGCGACCGCGTCCTGCACCGCCCGTTTGGTGATTTCGTTGAACACGACCCGGTAGACGGGCTTCTTGCCCAGCTGGCGACGCTTCTTGAGCAACTCGTAGAGGTGCCAGGAGATGGCCTCGCCCTCGCGGTCGGGATCGGTCGCCAGATACAGGGCATCGGCGGTTTTCAGCTTCTTGGCGATCGCCTGCACATGCTTTTCGTTGCGATCGATCACCTGGTACTGCATGGCGAAGCCGTGTTCCGGGTCGACCGCCCCCTCCTTGGGAACGAGATCGCGCACGTGACCGTAGGAGGCAGTTACCTCGAAGGAAGGTCCGAGGTACTTCTTGATGGTTTTCGCCTTCGCGGGCGATTCGACAACGACCAGGTTCATGCGGTGACCGAGGTGCATGGGGCAACGGGCGCCTAGCAAAACCGATTCACCCGCGCCGCGTCAAGGGCGGCCTTTCCGGGGAGTGGCGCGACCGGGAGGCGAGGGAGATCCGAACAGGCGGGGGAATACCGGGTGTATGGGGGCTTGGCGATCCGTGGCGTTATCCGGGACGAACCCTTCAGTCTCGGGTGACCCGGACATCGGCTCGGGACTGCATTCCGGGAACCGTCGTGTACCGCGCCTCGACCGTTAGTGAACCGCCGACGGCTCGTCGTTGTAGACCAGGTCCTCCATCTGCGTGAAGGCGTCTTCACTGCCGGGGCGGTTCATCAGCACCAGGAGCACCACCCACTTAAGCTCGTCGACGGACACGCTGGCGTGGTCGATGGCTAACGCGCGGTCGATCACCAGCTCGCGACTGGCCGTGTCCAGGATTCCGTTTTGCTCGAGAAACAACAGCAAACCCTTGGCCTCGACATCGAGCTTGGCGGATTCGACGTCGGCGTATACCCGCATGGAGCGCGTGGTGCAGGGCTGGGAGTGCGCGGTTTCGACCCCGGCGGCCAGCTCGTCCAACCAGCGCAGCGCCTTGCGGATCTCATCGTTGGTGAAGCCGGCCTGGGACAGCTCGTCCTCCAGCTCTCCCTGGTCGTCGGGCGGTTGACTCTCGCCGTCCATGTAGTTCTCGTAGAGATAGATGAGCACGTCGACCATGTTTTCGTACATCTGCCAACCTCAAGGCCGGTAAATCGATCGCCGCCGCACTGGACGATCGCGGGAGGCCTCGCCGCTTCCGAGTCGGCTAGATCGAGCCCGACCGGCGGCTGTAGCGACCTCCTGGGTAAGATGATACATATCCCTCCAGTTCCAGCAACAAAAGCATGGATGCGACACTCTGCGCCGGGAGCTCCGTGCGGCGGATCAGCTCGTCCGGCGCCACCGGATCGTGACCCATGGCCTCGAGCAGACGCAGGTAGTCCCCATCCAGTCTCGCTCCGGCGTGCTCTGCTGCCTCGACGAGCGTTGGGGCGTCCGCAGCGAAGGGGCCGAGCATGGAGGCGAGTTCCTCAAGAACGTCCTGAGCGGTTTCCACCAGTTTCGCCCCGTCACGGATCAGCGCGTGGCACCCGCGCGACAGCGGATTATGGATGGAACCTGGTATGGCAAAGACCTCCCGCCCCTGGTTCGTGGCGTATCGGGCGGTAATCAGGGATCCGCTCTTGAGCGCCGCCTCGGTCACCAGTGTTCCAAGACTGAGGCCGCTGATAATGCGGTTGCGGCGCGGAAAATGCTCGCCCTTGGGGCCGGTCCCGGGCGGAAACTCCGTCACCAGCGCGCCCAGGTGCGCTACACGCCGCGCAAGCTCGCGGTGAGCGGCGGGGTAGACGCGATCCGGCCCCGTGCCGAGCACCGCAATGGTGCGACCGCACTCCATCGCGCCCTCATGGGCGGCCCCGTCCACGCCGATCGCGAGCCCGCTCGTAACCGTCAAGCCACAGGCGGCGAGATGGCGAGCGAACTCGCGTGTCGTGTCTCGTCCGGACGGCGTCGGATTACGGCTGCCGACGATCGCGATCTGCGGGTCCGAGAGCGCCGATGGGTCTCCCTGTACGTACAGCACCGCCGGCGCGTCGGCCAGTTCCTTCAGCAAAGTCGGATAGCGAGGGTCGTCCAAGGTCAGGATGTGCGCACCCTCGCGCTCAGCCCACGCGAGCGCGGCAGCGACCGCCTCTGTCGGCGGGGCACGCAGCGAGTCGGCGGCATCGGCGCGAGCCCCGGCCGCACGCAGTGCCGAGGCGTCCGCCTCCAGCACCTTCAGCGGGTCACCGAATTGCTGTAGCAGTCGGCTGGCCGTGCGCGGGCCGATGCCTGGCGTGTGCGCGACTGTCAACCAGGCACGCAGACGCTCAGCGTCGGTCACGCCAATGGCCCGCGTCAGGCGTTGGGCGAGCGCACAGCGTCCAGCACGTGAATGGGACGGAAAGCCTTCATGACCAGGGCGAAGCTCACCCGTGGAAAGGTGCGGAAGACCATCAGCACGCCGGCGGCCTCGTACGGTCTGATGAATGTGCTTGACGGTTTCGTCACCTCGACGTGAGGCGGTAACGGATCTCTGGGATCGATCTCGTCGAACAGCCAGCGGTCCACACGGTGATCGCCGAACCAGGTCTCTTGAGACCAGAACTTCTGGTCCTTCCAGTTCCAGTCGGACGATCCCGAGCGAACCGTGTCACGGACCTCTTGACCGCCACTGAACACCTCGAAGACGTGGCCGGACTGCAGCCCGTCTTCCGAGCCCCGATCGATCACGACCACATTGAATTGTCCGATCTGGGATACGCCGTTGAGCACCGAGATGAGGCGGGCCTTGACCTCCGGTGGCGCCGCCCGCGGAATGAAGTTGGCGAACGGTTCCTCCCCGGAAGCGGAGATAACCCGATCTCCGATCGCGGTCTCGAGCCCCATGCTCGTAATCCGCACCTTGGCCGGATCGCCGGGGCGTTCGAGCAGGGCATCAGCGACAAACTGCGCCTTGTACCCCAGGATCTCGCCACTCTCCGAGTCGCGGAGGGGCTCGCCCGGACGCACGATGTCGAAGCGCTGGCCCTCGACACCAAAGATGCTGCGGACATAGACCGAGTCGTGGACACCGGCGACGATGTGCTCATTCGGAAAATCGACGACGTAGGGCGCGGCGTCGATCTCCGCCCTGTCCAGCACGTAGGCTCGGGACAGGAAGGGACCGATCGCGCCAAGCGGGATGGTCGGCACCGGCTGCCTGAGCGCGGTTGCACGTACCCGCGGCGAGAGCTTGACCGTGCGCATGCCGCCTTGAAATCCGATTCTTGGCTCGCCGTTGCGGTAGTAGAGCTCGAGGACGTCTCCGGGGTAGATCCGGTCGGGGTTGCCGATGTCCCGGTTCGAATCCCAGATCTGCGGCCAGCGCCAGGGGTCGCGCAGGAACTGACCGGCGATGCCCCACAGGGTATCGCCACTGCGTACCGTGTAGGTCTTCGGATGGTTGGGGTTGAGCTCTACCTGGGCTGCAGCGGGCAAAGCGAACGCGGCGGCGAGTAGGGCTACGGGGAGGACGAGAGCAGCTGGGTTTAGGCGCATGGACACTCCGGCACGGTCGAAACAGGATTACCCTGCCCCCATTTGTGGGGATGATGCAACAATCCACTTCGCCCGACGCGTCGAACAGACGAACATTGCCTTGAGCTCCTGAGTCCCGCGCCGGTCGTTTGACGATACGCTCTTATTATTTAGTGTGATATGTTGCGGATATTAGCGACCAATTGCAAAAGGTTCCAGCCTGTTTTTAAAGAAACACCCGATGAGCAAGCTCGAAATCCTCACCTTTCCTGACCCACGGCTGCGCAACAAGGCAGAGCCGGTTGCGCGTGTCGGCGACGATATCCGCCGTATCGTCGACGATATGTTCGAGACCATGTACGCCGCCCCCGGCATCGGCCTCGCCGCCATCCAGGTGGATATTCCCCTGCGCATCGTGGTGATCGACGTCTCGGAGGAGAAGGATTCCCCCTTGTGCCTGATCAACCCTGAGATCCTGGCGCAAGAGGGCGAGGAGCAGACGGAGGAAGGCTGCTTGTCGGTTCCCGGCTTCTATGAGCCGGTGACCAGGGCCGAGAAGGTCCGGATCAGCGCCCTCGATCGCGACGGCAATCCGTTCGAGCTTGACGCGGACGGTCTGCTCGCCGTCTGCATCCAGCACGAGATCGATCATCTCGACGGCAAGCTGTTCGTCGACTACGTGTCCTCGCTGAAGCGCCAGCGCATTCGCAAGAAGCTGGAGAAGGATCAGCGCCAGCAGCGTCCGGCTTCAGCCGATGCGCGTCGCCGGGTCATCTGAGCGGTGAGACCGGGCAAGGCGCAACCGAGGCGGCGACCGGCGAGCGATCTCCTCACCCCAGCGCCGAGGCACTAGGTGCATGTCGGCACTGCGCATCATCTTCGCGGGCACCCCCGAGTTCGCCGTTCCGTCCCTCGAAGCCGTCACCTCGAGCGGCCACGATATTGCGGCCGTTTACACCCAGCCGGATCGGCCGGCCGGTCGTGGCCGCAAGCTCACCGCCAGCCCGGTCAAGCAAGCCGCCCTCGCCCACGGCCTCACGGTTTTTCAGCCACCGACGCTGCGTGACGCCGCGGCGGTGGAGGCCTTGGGGTCGCACGACGCGGACCTGATGGTCGTGGTCGCGTATGGGCTTCTGCTCCCGCAGACGGTACTCGATGCCCCCCGCTTGGGGTGCGTGAACGTGCACGCGTCCCTGTTGCCGCGCTGGCGGGGCGCCGCGCCCATCCAGCGGGCGATCCTGGCGGGGGATCGGGAAACGGGCGTCACCATCATGCGGATGGAGGCGGGGCTGGATACCGGCCCGATGTACCTGAAGCGCGCGATCCCGATCGCGGGAAACGATACGGGCGGCAGCCTGCACGACAAGCTCTCGGTTCTCGGGGCCGAGGCACTGTTGGAGGCGCTGCCGGGAATTGCCGACGGCTCCCTCTTGCCGCGGTCCCAGGATGCATCTCAGAGCACCTACGCCGGCAAGCTCACAAAGGAAGAGGCCCCGATCGACTGGCGCAGACCAGCGGTCGAGATCGAGCGCATGATCCGTGCCTTCGATCCCTGGCCGGTGGCGCAGACCCGCCTCGGCGACGTCACGCTGCGGCTGTGGGGTGCCGAGCTCGCGGCTCTCGACGCATCGGGGGCCGCGCCGGGCAGCATCCTCGCCGCCGACCGCGGCGGTATCCTGGTGGCCACCGCGGACGGGGCGTTGCGCATCACCCGGCTGCAGCCCCCCGGCAAGCGACCCATGGCGGCGGGCGATTTTCTCAACGCGCGCAGCCTGGAAGGTGAAGCGTTTGGCTGAGCCGAGTCGCATACGCTCGCACGCAGCAGCAACCCCGGGCGTAGCTGCCCGAGTCGACGCGGCGCGTGTACTTTGCGCCGTCCGCGACGGCGGACGCTCGCTGCCCGACGCGATCGACAGCCTGCCATTGCGCGGAGGCGATCGGGATGCCGCGCTGGTGCAGGAGCTCGCCTACGGGTCCGTGCGCACCCTGGCGCGGCTGGAGGCACTGACGGACATCCTGCTGCGCAAGCCGCTCAAGCGCGAGGACGCGGACCTGCTCGCCCTCATCCAGATCGGCCTCTACCAGATCCTCGAAACCCGGGTTCCGGATCACGCGGCGGTGGACGCCACCGTGGAGGCCGCGCGGCGCATCGGCAAGAGCTGGGCGGCGCCCCTGGTCAACGCCCTCCTGCGGCGGTTCCTGCGCGAGCGCGCGCTGCTGCTCCGGCGCGTCGACGCCTCGGTGGAGGCCAAGTGGCTCTTTCCGGGTTGGCTGATTCGGAGCATCCAGGCCGCCTGGCCCGAGCACTGGGCGTCCATCCTGGACGCCAGCAACGAACGCCCGCCGATGACCCTGCGGGTCAACGCCATCAAGACGACACGCGCGCAGTACCTCGAATCCCTGGCCGCCGCCGGGCTGACTGCACGCCCCGCCGCGCACGCCCGCAACGGACTGGTGCTCGATCTTCCGCTGCCCGCCCGTCGGCTCCCGGGCTTCGGTCAGGGAATGGTGTCGGTGCAGGACGCCGGCGCCCAACTGGCGGCGGAGGTGCTGGACGCGCAACCCGGCGAGCGGGTTCTCGACGCCTGCGCGGCACCCGGCGGCAAGACCGCCCATATGCTGGAGCGCGCGGGAAACGCCCTCGATCTGACCGCCCTCGATCGGAATCCCCAACGCCTGGACCTGGTGCGAGAGAACCTCGACCGGCTCGGGCTAGTGGCGAGGGTCGTGGCCGGGGACGCAACGGCACCCGACGGGGAATGGGCTCGGGACCACTATGATCGCATTCTGCTCGACGCCCCATGCTCGGCGACCGGGGTGATCCGCCGCCACCCGGACATCAAACAGCTGCGCCGCCCGGCTGACATCGCCGCGCTCGGCGCGGGGCAGACGCGCATGCTCGACGCCCTGTGGGCGTTGCTGCGCCCCGGGGGCCGCATGGTCTACGCCACCTGCTCCCTGCTGCCGCAGGAAAACGAAGCGCAGGTCGCGGCCTTCCTCGACCGCCACCCGGACGCCCGCGAGGTCCCGTTGGCCTGCTCCTGGGGCTTGCCGCGGGACCACGGGCGCCAGACCCTTCCGGGCATGGACGGAATGGACGGCTTCTACTACGCCACGCTCGAGAAGGCGGCGGCATGAGCCGAGAACGACTTACGGCAACCTTCGCGGTGCTGTGGCTCGCGGGCGCGCTGTTGACGAGCCGCGCCGTCGTTGCCTCCGAGTTCAGGGTCGACGAGGTGACGACCCGTCTCGAGGGCGAAACCGTGGTGCTGGACGCCCGCATCGACTATCGCTTCAGCGCGGTCGCCCTGGAAGCGCTCGATAACGGGGTCCCCCTGACCCTGGAGGTCCACGTTCAGTTGCGGCCCGCCGACGCCTGGGTATGGGAGGACAGCCTGGTCGACCAGCGCCTGCGCTACATGATCCGCTACAAGCCGCTGTCGGAGCGCTACCTCGTCTCGCGACTCCCCGATACCGGCGGCCGGGATTACGTGACGCGCGATGCCGCGATCGCGGCGCTCGGCGACATTCGGGGCCTAGATCTCGTATCGATAGACCGCCTGGAGCCGGACCGGGAATACGAGGTTCACCTGCAGGCATCCCTCGATGTCGAGAGCCTGCCCCTGCCGCTCAAGCCCATGGCCTACCTGCTCCCGTCCTGGAAGCTCTCGTCTGGTTGGACCAAATGGCCCCTGCAGCGCTGAAAAGGTTGCGCCAACCGGGCGCGATTCCGGTGGCGCTCCTGTTGTTGGTCCTGTTCGTCGCGCTCGATTTGATGAGCGACGCGGTGCAGAACTCCGAGGAGCTCAGTCGCGCCTTCGTGCCCCTGTTGTTCCTGGTTCTGCTGGGCTTGGCGCTGCTCGCGGTAATGGTGGCGGTCAATGTGACCAAACTGGTCGGCCGCTACCGTCGGCAGGCCGCCGGGTCCCGCCTCACCGGGCGGATCGTGATCCTCTTCGCCCTGATCTCGCTGCTGCCGGTCGGGGTGGTCTACTACTATTCGCTCGGATTCCTGCTGCGCGGAATCGACAGCTGGTTCGATGTGCAGATCGACCGTGCGATGGAGGACGCCCTGGCACTCAATCAGGCCTCGCTCGACCTTAACCAGCGTGTCCTTCTCAAGTACTCGGAGCAGCTCCTGTCGGGTATCGAGGACCGCTCCACGACCGCGCTCGCCCTGAGCCTCGGGAAGCTCAGGCGCCAAGCGGGGGCGCTGGAGATCGCGATCTTTGGCCTCAACGGTCAGGTTTCCGGCAACGCCAGCGAGGACCCGACCCAGCTGGTCCCGAGTCATCCGGACCGGGAGCTCCTCAACCGGGTCCGCAACGGTGACAACTACGTGGGACTGGAAACGGGAGCGGGCGGCGAACTGGTGGTCCGGGTGCTGGTCATCGACCCGCGCGGCCGCGACATGATGCTGCAGGCCCTGTTTCCCACTTCGGCGCGCATCGGCGAACTGTCCGCCCGGCTCGAAGACGCCTACAACCGCTACACGGAGCTGGCCTATCTGCGCCAGTCTCTCAAGTTCAGCTTCTCGCTCACGCTGTCCCTGGTGCTCCTGTTCGGCCTCATGTCGGCGTTGATCGCCGCGTTTCACACCGCGCGCCGCCTGGTAGCGCCGGTGGCCGATATCGCCCGCGGCACCCGCGCGGTTGCCGATGGGGACTACGAGCAGCAGTTGCCCTTGCCCGCCCACGACGACGAGCTTGCGTTCCTGGTCTCCTCGTTCAATGCCATGACCCGCCGCGTCGCGCAGGCCCGCGACGACGCCGCGCGCAGCCAGGAGGCGGTCGAGGCCCAGCGCGCATATTTGGAGACCGTGCTCGGACGCTTGTCGTCCGGCGTCATCGCCCTCGATGCCGACGAGCGTCTGCGCACCGCGAACCCGGCGGCGCTGCACATCCTGAAGCTGGAGGACGAGAGCATCGACGACCACTCGCTCGCGACGCTGGAGTCCGAGCACCCGCGGCTGACGCGCTGGGTGGAGGCGGTGCGCGCTCGGCTGAAGGCCGAGACCGAGTGGCGCACGGAGGTTACCCTGTTCAGCGGTGAGGGGCGGCAGGTGTTGATGTGCCGCGGCAGCCCCCTGATCAGGCCCGGGGCGAACGAGCGCGGACACGTCGTGGTTTTCGACGACATCACGACGCTGATCATGGCCCAGCGCGATGCCGCTTGGGGCGAGGTCGCTCGCCGCCTCGCCCACGAGATCAAGAATCCGCTGACTCCCATCCAGCTCTCGGCGGAGCGCCTGCGTCACAAGCTTCTGGCCAAGCTGCCCGAGCAGGACGCGGACATCGTGGACCGCGCCACGCGCACCATCGTCCAGCAGGTCGAGGCGATGAAGGCCATGGTCAACGATTTCTCCAGCTACGCCCGCACGCCGAAGATGGAAGCGCAGCCCCTGCACCTGGACGCGCTCATCTCCGAAGTGATGGAGCTCTACCGCAGCGCCGGGCCGAAAGACGGCCTGGAGTTGCGCCTGCATGCCCCGGGGACTCGCATCAAGGGAGATCCCTTGCGGCTGCGCCAAGTGATTCACAACCTGGTCAAGAACGCCCAGGAGTCCCTGGAAGGCCGCCAAGATGGCCACGTCCTGGTGTCCACGGACCTGGTTCTGGACGCGGAGAGTCCGCTGATCGAGCTGAGCGTGGAAGACAACGGGAGCGGGTTCGACGAGGCGCTGCTCGGACGGCTGTTCGAGCCGTACGTGACCACCAAAGCAAAAGGGACAGGGCTTGGGCTCTCGATCGTCAAGAAGATTATTGAAGAGCACGGCGGTATCATCTGGGCCGA
The DNA here is from genome assembly GCA_964395315.1 of uncultured Chromatiaceae bacterium. Classification (GTDB taxonomy): domain Bacteria; phylum Pseudomonadota; class Gammaproteobacteria; order Chromatiales; family Chromatiaceae; genus CAVORB01. Next base: position 44,180 of record CAYNBI010000010.1, read on the forward strand.
GAATGTCGACGGTGGCGCCCGCGTCGTCGCCAGACTTCCCGTGTGGCGAGAACAGCCGGCAACGGCGGTAGCCCGTTGATGGGGTACTCCCTCTGCGGGTTGCCGGAGCGCATCCGCTCCGCGTCGCGGTTCGTCAGCGGTAGCGCCGCGTCAGGGAAACTCTGATCCGTTCAGCGCTTACCGCCTCACAGGGACGTGGCGTGCTGATTTTGGTCAGGATGGCCAACAATCAGCGTCCTCGGAGCGCCGTGGGCGCGAGACTGACTGGAATAAAGCCAAAATGAGCGCACCTCACATCCTGGTGGTCGACGACGAACCGGACATCCGCACCCTGGTGCAGGAGATCCTGGAGGACGAAGGCTACGTCGTCGCCGGCGCGGAGAACGGCGAGACCGCGCGCCACGCCCTGCGTGATCGCCGTCCCGACCTGATTCTGCTCGACATCTGGATGCCCGACCTGGATGGGATCAGCCTGCTCAAGGAGTGGGCCGAGGACGAGGGCTTGCCCTGTCCGGTGATCATGATGTCCGGACACGGCACGGTGGAGACGGCGGTCGAGGCCACCCGCCTCGGCGCTTACGACTTCCTGGAAAAGCCACTCTCCATGGCCAAGCTCCTGCTCACCACAGAGCGTGCCCTGGAGGCGGACAAGCTCGCCAGGGAGAACGTCGGGCTCAAGCGCCGGACCGCCATCGCGCACGAGCCGGTGGGCCGCAGCGCCGCCATGCAGCGCTTGCGCGAGCAGGTCAAGCGCATCGCCCAGCACGACACCTGGGTCCTGATCACGGGCGAGGCCGGTAGCGGCCGCGAGACCTTCGCCCGTTACCTTCACTCCCAGAGCGGGCGTCGCGAACGGCCGTTCGTCGACCTCGGTGTCTCCGGCATCGCCCGCTCCAACGCGGCGCGCGAGCTGTTCGGGAGCGAGGATGGCGACCACGTCCACTACGGGAGTCTGGAACAGGCCTCCGGGGGCACCCTGCTGCTGGACGAGGTTGCGGACATGGACCTCGAGGTCCAGGCCCAGCTTCTGGGCGCGCTGGACACGGGCTCGTTCCTGCGGGTGGGAGGCACCGAGCCGGTGCGTATCGACGTGCGCATCATCGCCGCCACCCAACGCAACCTGGAGGATGAGGTGCGCGCCGGCCGCTTCCGCGAGGACCTCTTCTACCACCTCAACGTGGTACCCCTGAATGTACCGGCCCTGCGCGAGCACAGCGAAGACGTGCCGGAGCTGATCAACTACTACGTGGACTTCTTCGCGACCCACGAGAAGCTGCCCTATCGGCGGTTCAACGTGGGCGCCCAGAACTACATGCGCAACTACAGCTGGCCGGGCAACGTGCGCGAGCTCAAGAACCTGGTGCAGCGTGTCCTCATTCTGGGCGCCGGAGACGAGGTCAATCAGGACGAGGTCGAGAACGCGCTCGGCGCGGCGCCCGCCGTGCCCACGCAATCCCTGGAGGGAATGGTCTCCTTCGATCAGCCCCTGCGCCAGGCCCGGGAGCAGTTCGAGAAGGCCTACCTCGATTACCAGCTCGAGAAGCACGGAGGCAATGTCAGCAAGATGGCGAAAGAGGCCGGCATGGAGCGCACCCACCTTTACCGCAAGCTGCGTTCGCTGGGGATCGAGATCAAGGAACGTCGTTAGCGGTCAGCTGACGATCGGTAGGTCGCAATGAAGATCATCATCCTGGGTGCCGGTCAGGTGGGCACATCGGTGGCCGCCAACCTGGTCAGCGAGGCCAACGACATCACGGTCGTCGACCAGAACCCCGAGCTCCTGCGGGAGCTGCAGGACCGCTTCGACCTGCGCACCGTGCTGGGTCACGGCGCCCACCCGGACGTGCTGCTGCGGGCGGGCGCGGAGGACGCGGACATGATCCTCGCGGTGACCAATAGCGACGAGACCAACATGGTGGCCTGCCAGGTCGCCTACACCCTGTTCCACACCCCCACCAAGATCGCGCGGGTACGCTCCCAGGGGTTCCTCGACCACCCCAAGCTGTTCGCCGCCGAGGCCCTGCCCATCGACGTGCGCATCAGCCCAGAGCAATTGGTCACCGAGTACATCCTGCGCCTGATCGAGAATCCTGGCACCCTGCAGGTCCTGGACTTCGCGGGAGGCCGCGTGCGCCTGGTGGCGGTCAAGGCCTACTACGGCGGCCCCCTGGTTGGCCACGAGCTGCGCACCCTGTACGACCACATGCCCGACGTGGATGCCCGTGTGGCGGCCATTTATCGCCAGGATCGCGCCATCCAACCGGCGGGGGACACCGTGATTCAGGCGGACGACGAGGTCTTTTTCGTTGCCGCCCCGAAGCATATTCGCTCGGTCATGAGCGAGCTCAGACGCCTCGAGAAGCCCTACAAGCGCATCATCTTCGCCGGCGGGGGCAACATCGGCACGCGTCTCGCCGGCGCCACGGAGCGCAACTTCCGGGTCAAGGTCATCGAGCGCAATCTCAATCGCTGCAAGCAGATCGCCGAGACCCTGGAGCGGACCATCGTGCTCCACGGCGACGCGGCCGACGAGGAGCTCTTGCTCGAGGAAAACGTGGAGAACACGGACGTCTTCTGCGCCGTCACCAACGACGACGAGGACAATATCCTCTCCGCGATGCTGGCCAAGCGCCTCGGGGCGCGCAAGGTGATGGCGCTGATCAACCGCCCCGCCTACGTGGACCTGGTGCAGAGCGGACATATCGATGTCGCCATCTCACCGCAGCAGGCGACCATCGGCAGCCTGCTCAAGCACGTGCGCCGGGGCGACGTGGTCATGGTCCACTCCCTGCGGCGCGGGGCGGCGGAGGCCATCGAGGCCATCGCGCACGGCGATCGAGGCTCCAGCAAGGTCATCGGCCGCCCCGTCGAAGACATCAGCCTGCCTGCCGGGGCCAGCATCGGTGCCATCGTTCGTGGCGAGGAGGTGCTCATCGCCCACCACGACACCGTCATCGAGCCGGAGGACCATGTCATCCTGTTCCTGCAAGACAAGCGCAAGGTCGCGGAGGTAGAGAAGCTGTTCCAGGTCAGCGTGACCTTCCTGTGACGTGAAGCCGCTCATTGTCCAAAAGGTGCTGGGCCTGCTGTTGATGGTGTTCAGCCTCAGCATGCTGCCGCCGGTGCTGATCTCGTTCTGGTACGACGACGGCGCCGCCACCCCTTTCCTGCTCGCCTTTGCGCTCATCCTGGGAATGGGTACGCTGATCTGGCTTCCGGTGCGCGGAAGCCGTCAGGATCTACGGCTGCGCGACGGATTTCTGGTCGTGGTGCTGTTCTGGACGGTACTGGGCCTCTCAGGCTCGCTGCCCTTCATCCTTGCCGATAACCCGCACCTGTCCGTCACCGACGCCGTGTTCGAGTCCCTGTCCGGTCTCACCACCACGGGGGCCACGGTCATCATCGGCATCGATGAGCTGCCGCGCTCCATCCTCTACTACCGCCAGCAGCTGCAGTGGCTAGGGGGCATGGGGATCATCGTGTTGGCGGTGGCCGTACTGCCGATGCTGGGCGTCGGCGGGATGCAGCTCTACCGGGCGGAAACGCCCGGTCCGATGAAGGACTCGAAGCTCACCCCGCGCATCACCGAGACGGCAAAGGCCCTCTGGTATATCTACCTGGGGCTGACTCTCGCCTGCACCGCGGCCTACTGGGGCGCCGGGATGTCGCTGTTCGATGCCGTCGGTCACGCCTTCTCCACCGTCGCCATCGGCGGCTTCTCCACTCACGACGACAGTATCGGCTACTTCGACAGCAACCTGATCGAGATGATCGCGGTCGTGTTCATGCTGGTGTCGGGCGTCAACTTCGCCCTCCACTTCACGGTCGTGCGCCGCAGGAATCCGCTCGTCTACTGGCGCGACAGCGAGTTCCGTTTCTACCTGCTCCTGATTGCGACCGCCACCGCCATCGTTACCGTCGCCCTCTACTACACCGACACCTACATCTTCTGGGACGACGCCTTCACCCAGGGGCTCTTCCAGGTGGTCTCCATCGGCACGACCACCGGCTTCACTACCGCGCAGTTCTACTATTGGCCGCCCTTCTTGGAGATCCTGCTCCTTTTCACCAGCTTCGTCGGCGGCTGCGCCGGCTCGACCGGCGGCGGCATCAAAGTGATCCGCTTCCTGCTGCTGATCAAGCAGGGGCTGCGCGAGATCAGCCGCCTCATCCACCCCAACGCCCAGATGCCGGTCCGCATGGGGGGCAGGAGCGTCAACCATCGAGTGGTCGACGCGGTGTGGGGATTCTTCTCGCTCTACGTCGCTTGCTTCACCTTCATGTACCTCGCCCTTGCCGCCACGGGGTTGGACCTGATGACCGCCTTCTCCGCCGTGGCCGCGTGTATCAACAACCTGGGACCGGGGCTGGGCAACGTCGGTGCCAACTACGCCGATTTGCACGACCCCGCCAAGTGGATACTCTGCTTCGCCATGCTGCTCGGGCGCTTGGAGATTTTCACCCTCCTGGTCCTGCTGACGCCGGCCTTTTGGCGGCGTTGAGAAGGGCGCTGTGACCCGCCCTATACTCAAGGCGAAAACATCGACGGCACGGAGGATGAGACCGATGCGGCAACCAAAGCTTGGCGCGGCCCTCGTCCTGCTCGCCGCCATCAGTGGTGGCTGCGACGCGCAGACGGGGTCCGCCCGGATCAGCGGCGACGTCCCAGAGGCCACCGGTTGGCGCAGCGAGATTGTGGTGCGCGGCCTCAGTCATCCCTGGGCAATCACCTGGCTCCCCGACGGCGCGGCGCTGGTCACCGAGCGCGCGGGACGTCTGCGCCTCATTCGCGACGGCGAGCTCGATCCGGAGCCGATCTCCGGCCTGCCGCCGTTGTTCGCGGAGGGTCAGGGCGGATTGCTGGATGTATCCCTGCACCCGGACTTCTCCAGCAACCAACTCGTCTATCTCACCCTCGCGATCGGAACGCCGGACGCCAATCGCATCGCGCTGGCTCGCGGGCGTCTCGAGGGATCTGCCCTGCGCGACACGGAGATCATCTTTCGCAATGCGGATCCCAAGTCCGGCGGTCAGCATTTCGGTTCGCGGCTCGTCTGGCTGCCCGACAACAGCCTGCTGATGAGCGTGGGTGACGGGGGGAATCCGCCGATCGCATTCCGGGGCGAGAACATCCGCAATCAGGCGCAGAACCCGGGCACGCATTTCGGTGCGGTGCTCAGGCTCAACGACGACGGCAGCGCACCCGCGGACAATCCCTATAGCGGCCAGCCGGGCGCCAAGCCGGAGATCTGGACCATCGGCCACCGTAATATCCAGGGCATGACCAGGGACCCCGCGAGCGGCCGCATCTGGGCGAATGAGCATGGCTCACGGGGCGGCGACGAGCTGAACCTGATCGCGGGAGGAAACAACTACGGATGGCCCGAGGTCACCTACAGCAACGAGTACTGGGGACCGCGCATCTCCGACGAGACGAGCCGCCCGGGCATCATCGACCCAGCGTTGGTCTGGACCCCATCCAAGGCTCCCAGCGGTCTCGTCCTCTACACGGGCGAGGTCTTCCCCCAGTGGCGGGGCAATCTCTTCAGCGGGGCACTGAAATTCCAGCAGGTCCGACGCATCGTGCTCGATGGTGACCGCGTGACCGGCGAGGAGAAGCTGACGATCGGCCAGCGGGTGCGCGACGTCCGCCAGGGTCCAGATGGATACCTGTACCTGCTCACCGATGAGGACGATGGGGCGCTGATGCGAATCATCCCGTCCAGGGACTGACAAGCCTGGCTTGGTGCGCTAGGAACGCCTGGCCTGTCAGCAGATCGCCGTATGCCAGGCCCGGCTCCGCGGGAGCAATAGCAGGTGGCAAGCAATGCCTGACGCGACAACGATCTCCCTCATACTCGGCAGTGGCGGCGCGCGCGGACTGGCGCACATCGGCGTCATCCACGAGTTGGAAAAACAAGGCTACGTCATCTCCTCGATTGTCGGTTGCTCCATGGGGGCGTTGATCGGCGGGTTCTACGCGGCCGGCGAACTCGCGGCCTACGAGTCCTGGGTGACCAAGCTCTCGGAATGGGACGTGCTGCGCTTCCTCGACGTTTCGCTGACCAGCCGGTCCGGGATGATGAAGGGGGATCTGATCATGAACGAGCTGCGGAAGTTGGTCGGCGGCACGAATATCGAGGACCTCCCCTTGCCGTTCACGGCTGTCGCCACCGACCTGGTGAGCAAGCGGGAGGTCTGGCTGAGCCGGGGGGATCTTTTCGACGCGATCCGTGCCTCGATCGCAATCCCGGGCATCTTCACGCCGAAGTCGATCGACGGCCGAACCCTGGTCGACGGGGGATTGCTCAATCCGCTGCCAGTGGCTCCTGCCACCGAAGACTCCACCGACCTGACGATAGCCGTCAGTCTGGCCGGGCGGGATGTTTCCCACCCTCTGGGACCGAACCCCAAGCCTCCACGTTCTGGCTCCGTCGAGGAATACCGCTCGCGGATCGAGAGCTTCATCGGCTCCATTCAAAGCAAGCTGGGCATCGAGCATCCGGAGGAGCCAGCGGAGGAACGCCAGATGGCGCTTACCGACATCCTGATGGGGGTGTTCGACACCATGCAGTCAGCGATCGCGCGCTATCGACTCGCGTCCTACCCGCCGGACATCCTGATCGAGATTCCCGGCAACGTCTGTCGTAGCCACGAGTTCTTCAAGGCCGCCCAGGTGATAGAGGCGGGGCGCTACTGGACGCGCGACTGCCTTGCCCGGCAGGGCGAGGATCACGAAAGGAGGCCTTGAAAGATGAACGCCCGGGCACTTAGTCTCGACGCGAAGCGAAAGTGCGATGTCTGCTTCGCTTCATTCTCGGTCGCTTGGGACGGCCCTGTGCGATCATGGTCCCGCCGGGGCTCTTCAGCGAAAGGGCGCCGGTCACGATGGGCTCGACCGGCAATCCCGGGTCGTCGCCAGTGATTCACCCTTGTTATCTCAGCACATTCGACGAGACGCGCGTCATGCGATCCACCTCTTCTGACTGGCTGTTTCGAACAGCCGCGGTTCTGGCGGTGTCACTCCTGGCCGCCTGCTCGTCTTCGCCGCCGAAAACCGTCGAGAATGCCTGCAGCATCTTCGAAGAGAAGGATGACTGGTACGAGGCCATGCGCGCGGCTGAAAAGAAATGGGGCACGCCGATCCAGATCCAGCTGGCGATCATGCGCCAGGAATCCGGATTCAGGCACGACGCCAGGCCGCCGCGCGACAAGCTGCTAGGGATTCCCATGTGGTGGCGCGTATCCGACGCCTACGGATTCGCGCAGGCCAAGGACGATACGTGGGACTGGTATGAGAGTGACACGGGCAGATGGTCTGCGGACCGCGACGACTTCGAGGACGCGGCGGACTTCATCGGCTGGTACACGGATGTCAGCCAACGCACCCTCGGAATCTCCAAGTGGGACGCCTACAACCAGTACCTGGCCTATCACGAGGGGCATGGTGGCTGGAAGCGCAGGACCTACAACGGCAAGCCCTGGCTGGTCCGGGTCGCGCGGAAGGTAGATGGCTACGCCCACACCTACGGCGCGCAGCTCAAGCAGTGTCGCGACAGGCTGGACGAGGGACAGGGATGGTGGTGATGCGCAGTTCGCGCGGCACCGGCGCGCGTCTGCTCGCCCTCGCTCGCCCGAGTCCCGGCCACTAAGCCGGCCGCCAATGCCAAGGTCCCTTCACCGCGTCCCCGCGGCCTGATCGGCGGGTGCCCGCCTCCAGCACCGCGGAATTCCGGTGCCGTTTTCCGATCCATTCATGTCGAATCTCAGGCGCGTCTTTTAAATTGAACCACAGTAGAAAACAACCGATCATGCCCGGCGTGAAGGTCGACCGCTACCGCTTCATGACCTTCTACCTGGACGGTTCCGAGCGCAACTTCGACGAGTTCTTCAACCACGTCGTGGACCCCGAGTGGCTCGCCAGCAATGACGAGGAGGCGCGCGCGCTGCGGCAGACGATGGCGGGAACCAAGGGCAAGCCCTGGCGTGTGATGCACCGGGTGATGCAGATCGAGAGACCCGCCCTGTCGGGCTTTGGCGAGGACACCCGCCCCCTCCCGAAAGTGGCGCAGCGCTCCGAGCTCGAGCAACGATTGAGTGCGATCGAGTCGGCGTTGAAGCAGCTTGCCGCGGATCATCCTCTCCGCCAGCCGGTTTAGCCACTGCCGGAGCACGCGGCCTCAGCCGAGATGAAGCACCTGACGGCCAAGGGAGTCAGACGACACACGATCGCCCGGTCAACCCCGGAGGTCATCGAAGCGTCGGTTGCTCGTCATCCGACGCGCCGATGGACCGCGGATCTTCGTTGGATATCTCCGAGGCCGCGGATCATTCGTCACATCGACCAATGAACGAGGGCGTCGCATCCAGGCACCGTGTGAAGGGCTGGGCGGTTCGGCGTATTCCTAGATTGCCAGCTGCAGTCGCAGCTTCTTCATCGCGTTCTTCTCGATCTGGCGAATTCGCTCGGCGGAAACGCCGAACTGCTGCGCGAGCTCGTGCAGGGTCTGCTTCTTCTCGGTCAGCCAGCGCTCCTGCAGGATGGTCTTGCTGCGATCGTCCAGGCCCTCGAGGGCGGCGAAGAGCCGCTCGCGACGATCGCTCGCCGTGTCTTCCCGCTCCAGTGCGCTGGCAGGCTCCATGCGCATGTCCGCGAGGTAGGTGGCGGGCGCCGTGGGCGCGTCTCCCTCGTCGCTGTCGTCGCCGTCGAACGCAAGATCCTGGTTGGCGAGCCGGGACTCCATTTCGAGGACCGTCTCGGGCTTCACCCCGAGATCCTCCGCCACGCCCTCGACCTCCTCGCGGGTGAACCACCCGAGACGCTTCTTGGCACTGCGCAGATTGAAGAACAGCTTGCGCTGAGCCTTGGTCGTCGCGACCTTGACGATCCTCCAGTTACGGAGGATGTACTCGTGAATCTCCGCCCGGATCCAATGGACCGCGAAGGATACGAGGCGTACGCCCATGTCGGGCTCGAAGCGCCGTACCGCTTTCATCAGGCCGACCGAGCCCTCCTGGATCAGATCCGGGAGCGGAAGCCCGTAACCCAAGTATCCGCGGGCGATTCGGATGACGAATCGCAGGTGGGAGAGAACAAGGCGTCGTGCGGCATCCATGTCGTCGTGGTCACGCAGACGCACGGCCAGGTCCCGCTCCTCTTCCGGTGTCAGTACGGGGATCTGGTAGGCGGCGCTGATGTAGGCATCGATGCTGCCGGTCGGAAGTACTGCAAGATCTTTCGTCATGACCTAATACCCAAGTGTTACGCTAGGAAATATGCTAGCACTAAATACGCGGAAATTTCAATGCCCTTTCTGGCGTCTCAGATTGTGGCCGCGGGGTAAAGTTCAGGTGCGACCGGTTGGTGAGGTTTTCGGCCGAGTCCGTGCCTGGTTAGACAAAGCATAGCGTTTTAGTCGGAAAAGGCAAAAATATTTGTTCATTACAGTTTCAGTCCGGCTCGCAGGCGCTCAGGTGGCGCCC
>CAYNBI010000011.1:0-52775 GCA_964395315.1 uncultured Chromatiaceae bacterium
TCTGCTTGACGATGTCGGCCTCGATCGTGACCGCGAGGTGGTTGGCCTGGCCGGTAAGGTCCGCGGCCTCGTGGTAGTCCGTGCCCTCGTGCTTGAACGCGGGGTTGCGCAGGTAGGCCCAGAGCACGGTGATCATGCCGAGCTCGTGAGCGCGGGCGAAGGCCTCGCTCACCTCCTGGATCTGGCGCCGGGACTCCTCGGAGCCGAAATAGATGGTTGCGCCCACCGCCACCGCGCCCATCTCGAAGGCCTGGTCCACGTCCGCCCACAGGGTCTGGTCGTAGATGGTCGGGTAGGTGAGCATCTCGTTGTGGTTGAGCTTGACCAGGAAGGGGATCTTATGGGCGTAGCGCCGCCCGACCGAGCCCAGTACGCCCAGGGTCGAGGCCACCGCGTTGCAGCCGCCCTCCATCGCTAGCCGGATGATATTCTCCGGGTCGAAGTAGATCGGGTTGGGGGCGAACGAGGCGCCGCCCGAGTGCTCCACCCCCTGGTCCACCGGAAGGATCGAGACGTAGCCGCTGCCGCCGAGGCGGCCGTGATCGAGCAGGGTCTGGAAGGCGCGGAGGACCCCCGGCTTGCGGTCGGAATCCATCATCACCCGGTCGACGAAATCGGGTCCCGGCAGGTGCAGCATGGAACGGGGGATCCCGGTGCTCTCGCGTCCCAACAGGTCCTCGGCCTCGGCGGCCAGCAGCGCGGTGATATCGGTCATGTCTCCCCCTGGATGTCTGGTTACAGATGCTTAAACAGTAAACAATAGCGGGCGATTGTGTTGTTTGCATGACTGCGGGAGGCGAGTTGGCCGGCGACATGCTGCTGCAACCGGGAAGCCTGCGCTCCGCCCTGGAGCTTACGACCCGGGAGGCGTTGCGGTGCGGGGCGTTGAGGCCGATCGAGACCGAGCAGTCTGTGATCGAGGACACCGGCGTGCGCTTCCTGGTACGCATGGTCTCCAGCCTGCGGCGCAAGGAGGCTGAGCGGCGCGGCGGCACGGGGACCAGGGGTGGGGAGGGTAGGGCGCAGAATCCGTTTCTGCCGCCCGAGCCGGAGCTCACCGTGACCCAGGTCTCCCGCTCCCATCTCGCGGTGCTCAACAAGTACAACGTCCTCGATCGGCACCTGCTTATCGTCACCAGCCGATTCGAGCACCAGGAGAGCCTGCTCACCCCCGACGACTTCCGGGCGCTGCTCGCCTGCATGGACGAGTACCCCTGCCTGGGGTTCTACAACGGCGGCGCTGCCGCCGGTGCCAGCCAGCCCCACAAACACCTGCAGCTGGTACCGCTGCCCCTCGCGCAAGATGGGCCTCCCGTGCCCGTTGACCCGCTGCTCGAAGGTGCCGGGCCCTGCTGTCCAGGCCTACCGTTCGCACATGCCTTCGCCCGTCGAACACCCGGTTCGAACCAAGCCGACGAGGCCTATGGGCAATATCTGGACCTGCTTGCGGGGTTGGGGATCGGGGTGGTGGACCGGGACGGGGAGTCGAGGCAATCCGCCCCCTACAATCTTCTGGTCTCCGACGGCTGGATGCTGGCAGTTCCGCGGCTTCAGGAGTGCTTTCGCGGGGTGTCGATCAACGCCCTGGGTTTCGCCGGCTCCTTGTTCGTCAAGGATCGGACGCAGCTCGAGCTCATCCGTGCGGAAGGTCCGATGCGGGTGCTGGCGGCGGTGGCCGGGTCGGTCGACCCGTGACGCAGCCGCCGCCGATCACGGTGTGCGGGCCACGGCCCAGACGTCTATGCGCTCGACGCCCGCCTTGCGCAGGACCCGCGCCAGCTCCGCCACCGTGCTGCCGGTGGTGACCACGTCGTCGAGCACCGCCACGTGAGCCGCCGCCGGCGGACGGGTGACGCGAAAGGCGCCGCGCACGTTGCGCCGCCGTTCCTTTTGCTGCAGCCCCGCCTGCGGGGCGGTCGCCAGGACTCGCTCGCAGCATCCGCCGTCGCAGTTGACGCCAAGCTCACGGCTCGCCGCCCGGGCGATCTCGAGCGCCTGGTTGTAGCCCCGCTCGCGCAGCCGGCGCGGATGCAGAGGGACTGGCAAGATCACGCCAGGCATCTCCGCCCCTTGCGCGTAGAGGGCGCGTGCCAGGCACTGCCCGAGCAGGCGAGCCAGCTCGAGCCGGGAGCGGAACTTGGCCCCGCCGATCAGGGCCGGAACAGGGTCCTCGTAACGGAAGGGCGCGCAACAGGCGTAGAAGGGCGGCGGCCTGCGCTGACACGGGCCGCACAGGGCGGCCCGCGGGGCGTCTGGGGGCAGGGGCAGGGCACAGCGGGGGCAGCGGTGCAGGTTGTGGGGAAGGTCCCGGAGACACCCGGTACAGAGGTCGAGCCCGGCGTGACCCGGCGCCCCGCACAGGGCGCAGGTGGCCGGGTAGAGCCTACCTAGGACGGATTCGAGCGCGCGCCCGAGCATGGGGGAGAGCCGGTGTCATCCATAGGTGTATCATCGCCCACTTTTCCAGCGGGGGCACGGCCCATGCTCGAGTATGTCTTTTTCAACCCGGAGCCCTGTGCGCGATTTCGAGGCTTCGTGGAGGAGAAGGGGGTGCCCTCCGGCCTCGCGCGAGGGGAGGTGGAGCTGATCGTGCAGTTGGACGAAGGGGACGTGGATGACGCCCTGGCGGACATCATTGACGCTTACTACGACGAGATGTTCGCGCTCGACCAGCGGCTGTACGAGGCCGACCTCGGTTCTTCCGCGGGCTGTCATGCCTCGGGCGTGGTCGTGAACCTCGCGGACGGGCGCTCGGTCTACGCGGGAGTGCGACCGGATCTGCTGGCCAAGGTGATGCAGGTGCTCTCGGCGCGGGAGCTGGGGGAGCTGGTGGAGGCCATCGTCGATGCGGTGGAGCACCCCGATGAGCGCGGCCTATGCAGACGGGAACCGGATGACGTCTAGGGGAAATGCTGATCAATTGCCTGCCTGGCACTGATCAGCTCGCGATTTGCCCGGCGCGACTCCGGAATCGTCATATTTTCGACGTCTTGCAGCCGTCGAAAATCCGGGACCATCCCCGGCCCGGACGGAAAACGCAATAGCATTGGCGTTTTCCCAGGGGCCGCGCCGCTCGCCAAAACGCTACCGCCGTCGCGAGGTAGTAAACCGGCGCGTGGGATCAAAGTTGACAGCTGGCCCGCTGGGGTTACCATTCAAGCTCTTGCGGTGCGCCAGAAGCGCCGTCCGCCCGCAAAACCGAACGGTAACCCCACCATGCCCGTCCCCGAGATCCGCCACGACTGGTCCCTCGACGAGATCGCCTCTCTACTGGACCATCCCTTCAGCGATCTGCTGTTCCGTGCCCAGTCCGTGCATCGTGCCCACTTCGACCCGAACCGGATCCAGGTGAGCACGCTTCTTAGCATCAAGACCGGGGCCTGTCCCGAGGACTGCGGCTACTGCTCCCAGAGCGCCAAGCACGACACGGGGTTGGAGCGCGAGCGGCTGCTCCCGGTGGCGGAGGTCGTCGATGCGGCCCGTGCCGCGAAGGCGACGGGCGCTACCCGCTTCTGCATGGGCGCCGCTTGGCGCAACCCGAGCGACAAGAACCTGGACCAGGTCGTGCGCATGATCGAGGCGGTCCGCGGCGTCGGACTGGAGACCTGCGTCACCCTCGGAATGCTCACCCGGGAGCAGGCATTCCGGCTCCGCGACGCGGGGCTCGACTACTACAACCACAACCTGGACACCTCCCCGGAGTTCTACGGGCAGGTCATCACCACCCGAACCTACCAGGATCGGCTCGAGACCCTGGGCCACGTACAGGCCGCCGGCATGAAGGTGTGCAGCGGCGGCATCCTGGGCATGGGCGAGTCGCGCCGCGACCGCGCCTCTATGCTGCACCAGCTGGCCAACCTGCCGAAGCACCCGGAGTCGGTGCCCGTCAACCTGCTGGTGCAGGTCGAGGGCACACCGCTGTACGGCACCCCCGACCTGGACCCGCTGGAGCTGGTGCGCACCATCGCCGCGGCCCGCGTCCTGATGCCCCGCTCCTACGTCCGCCTGTCAGCGGGCCGCTCGGACATGAGCGACGAGCTGCAGGCACTGTGCTTTCTCGCGGGTGCCAACTCCGTCTTCTACGGTGAGCGCCTGCTGACCACGCCCAACGCGGAGAGTGATCGGGACCAGCGTTTGTTCGAGCGCCTGGGGATGACCTTCGAGACCGTCGACTCGGGCGCGCGCAACGCGCCCGGACCCTGCTCGCGTCAAGCGGTGTGAACAACCGACGAGCGATCTCGCGCAAAGGCGTGAGCCGGCGCGGCGGACCCGCGCTCGCCGCCGCGTCCGTTGCCCTCGCCATCACCGACCGAGATCCACGGACCGCGCTGCCGCAATGACCAACTGGGCCGCGGAGCTGAGTCGTTTGCGCGAAGCACACCTCTACCGGTCGCGCCGCGTGCTGGGCAGTCCCCAGGGGCCGCAACCAGTGGTCGACGGTCGACGGATGCTTGCCTTTTGCAGCAACGATTACCTGGGGCTCGCGGCGCACCCGGATGTGGTGAGCGCCTTCAAGCGGGGTGCTGACGCCTACGGCGCCGGCAGCGGTGCGGCGCATCTTGTCACCGGCCACAGCGCCGCCCATCACGCCCTGGAGGAAGAACTGGCGGACTTCATCCGCCGACCCCGGGCGCTGCTCTTCTCTACCGGCTACATGGCCAATCTGGGCGTGATCTCGGCCCTTGCCGGGCGTGGCGATCAGGTCCTGGAGGACCGTTTGAACCACGCCTCACTCCTCGACGGGGCACTGCTGAGCCGCGCCAGGCTCCGCCGCTACCCCCACGCGGACCCAAGCGGCCTGGAGAGGATGTTGAAGGGACACCAGGCGCGCCTTGTCGCCACCGACGGGGTCTTCAGCATGGACGGCGATCTTGCCCCGCTTCCGGAGCTGGTCCGTATTTCTGACGCCAGTGGCGCCTGGCTCATGGTGGACGATGCCCACGGGCTCGGGGTGCTCGGCGAAGACGGCCGCGGCTGCCTCGACCACTTCGGGCTGGATGCGACCGGTGTGCCCGTCCTGGTCGGAACCCTCGGCAAGGCCTTCGGGACCTTCGGCGCCTTTGTCGCCGGTTCCGAAGACCTGATCGAGACCCTGATCCAGCGCGCCCGCAGCTACATCTATACCACCGCGCCACCGCCCGCAGTGGCGGAGGCGACGCGAGCCAGCCTCTCCATCGCCCGCCGCGAGTCGTGGCGGCGGGAGCACCTGGCCCATCTGGTTCGCCGCTTCCGCCAGGGAGCGGTCGGGCTGGGGCTGCGGCTGTCGAACTCTTTCACGCCCATCCAGCCCCTGATTGCCGGCGGCCCGGAGCGGGCCCTGGCGTGGAGCCGGCAGCTCGAGCGGGCGGGCATCCTGGTGGGCGCCATTCGCCCTCCCACCGTCCCGGAGGGTTCCGCGCGGCTGCGCATTACCTTCTCCGCCGCCCATACGGAGACGGACGTGGACCGCCTGCTCGAGGCCCTCGCCGAGCTGCCCGAGCGGGAGGTGGCGTGAGCCTTCACGTCGAGCGGACGGGGACCGGTCCAGACCTGGTGCTGCTTCACGGCTGGGGCATGAACGCGGCGGTGTGGGAGGGCCTGCCCCCGGCGGTCTCCGTCGGCCGCCGCGTGAGCCGCATCGAGCTTCCGGGTCACGGTGCAAGCTCGTTTGAGCCGGGCCATGATGGGCTCCCGGCGTGGGCCGATGCCTGTCTGGACGGTGCTCCCGCGCGGGCGGTCTGGGTCGGCTGGTCCCTGGGCGGGCTGGTTGCCCTAGAGGCGGCGCTGCGCGCCCCGGGGCGCATAGCGGCGCTTGTCCTGATCACCGCCACGCCGCGCTTCGTACAAGCGGAAGACTGGCCGGCGGCAACGCCGGCGGGTACCTTCGCCGGTTTCCGCGACGCCCTGCTCGCCGATCCGGCCGCGACGCTCGATCGCTTCCTGGCCCTGCAGGTGCGCGGCAGCGACGCCGCGCGCGAAACCCTGCGTACCCTGCGCCGCGAGCTGGTCCAGCGTCCGACGCCTGATCCCGAGGCCCTCGCCGCCGGTCTGCGCCTGTTGCGTGAGAGCGACCTGCGCGACCGGCTAAGCGGTCTCGCCTGCCCGATCTTGTGGGTGTTCGGGGAGCGCGACACCCTGGTGCCGGTCGACGCGGCCGAGGCGATCTCGGCGCTGGCGCGGACCGGGCGCCACGCCCTGGTGCGCGGCGCGGGTCATGCGCCCTTCCTGTCCCATCCAGAGGAGACGGTCGGCGCGCTCGCTGGCTTCTTCTCGGAGATCGGCTGGTGAGCGCCGGTGCGATCGACAAGCGCGGGGCGCGGCAGGCCTTCGAGCGGGCGGCCGCGGCCTATGACGAGGCGGCGGTGCTGCAGCGGGAGATCGCCGACCGGATGCTGGAGCGCCTGGACTACGTGCGCCTGGAGCCGCGCACCATCCTCGACCTCGGCGCCGGCACCGGTTACGCGATCGTTCCCCTGCAGCGGCGCTACCGCAAGGCGCGGGTCCTGGCCGCGGACTTTGCGCTCAACATGCTCGCGGAAGCTCGCCGCCGCGGCTCCTGGCTCAATCGCCCGCGATGCCTGTGCGCCGACGCGGAGGCCCTACCCCTGGCGGATGGCAGCGTCGACCTCGTCTTCTCCAATGCCACCCTGCAATGGTGCACGGACCTGGAGCGCACCTTTCGCGAGCTGTTGCGGGTGCTGCGTCCGGGCGGGCTTCTCATGTTCAGCACCTTCGGTCCCGATACCCTGCGCGAGCTGCGCGAGGCCTGGGCGGCTGCCGACGGCTTTTCCCACGTCAACCTGTTCCTGGACATGCACGATATCGGGGACGCGTTGGTGCGCGCCCGGTTCGCCGATCCGGTGATGGACGCCGAGCGCATCACCGTAACCTTCGAAACGGTGCGCGCCCTGATGCGTGACCTCAAGCTGCTCGGTGCCCACAACGTCACCGCCGACCGCCCACGGGGGCTCACCGGCCGCCGGCGCCTGGAGGCGGTGGAGCGGTCCTACGAGACGCATCGCCGGGAAGGACGGCTGCCGGCGACCTACGAGGTGATTTACGGCCATGCGTGGGTGCCCGAGCAGAAGCCGGTCACGGACGGCGTGGTCGTGCCGGTGAGCGCCA
Organism: uncultured Chromatiaceae bacterium; assembly: GCA_964395315.1. GTDB lineage: Bacteria > Pseudomonadota > Gammaproteobacteria > Chromatiales > Chromatiaceae > CAVORB01. The sequence goes on from CAYNBI010000011.1 coordinate 7,105, forward strand.
TCCGGCGCGCGGAGCGCGTGTGAGAGGGGTCTTCGTCACTGGTACGGACACCGATTGCGGCAAGACCGAGATCGGTCTCGGTCTGATGCTGGCCTTACAGCGGCAGGGTCTGTCCGTGCTCGGCATGAAGCCGGTGGCGTCGGGTTGCGATCGAACGCCCCTTGGGCTGCGAAACCCGGACGCCCTGCGGCTCCAGGCCCAGGGCAGCACGGAGGTGGATTACCCGCTGACGAACCCTTATTGCTTCGAACCGCCGATCGCGCCCCATATCGCCGCGGGCCAAGCCGGGGTGAACATCGAGTTGGGGGTGATCCGCGACCGTGCCCGCAAGCTTGCGGCCCGGGCGGACTTTCTGGTGGTGGAGGGCGTCGGCGGCTGGCGGGTCCCGCTTGGCCCGAAGCTGTCGGTGAGCAACCTGCCACTGGAGCTGGACATGCCGGTGGTGCTGGTGGTTGGGCTCAAGCTCGGCTGCATCAATCACGCGCTGCTCACCGCCGAGAGCGTGCGCGCCAGCGGCAGCCGGCTCGTCGGCTGGATCGCCAACCTGATCTCCCCGGACATGCTGGCGCGGGACGAGAACCTGGCTACCCTGGGTGCCCTGCTCGGCGCTCCCTGCCTGGGAGTGGTACCCTGGATGACGCCGCCCGAGCCGGAGCGGGTAGCCGGGCTGCTGACGCTCGACGGCCTGATCGAGCCGGGCTCGAACGACAATTCTGGTATGGCGCGGACTCGTTGAGGGGTTAGGATGCGCTTTTGTCACTGGCGCGAGGTCGGGCCGCAGATGTCTTCAAGATTTTCCCTGGTATGCGTGGCGACCCTGCTGTTGGGCGTCGCCACGGTGGCGGCCGCCGGCAACCCGGTTTCCCAGGTGCTGGCGATGCCGAAGGCGAGCCTGATGCTGGAGGAGGGGGGGCGAGCCCTGATCGCCCGGCGGCCGGATGCGCCCATGGTCCCCGCCTCTACCATGAAGATCCTGACCGCCCTGGCCGCCATCCAGCGCTGGGGGCTCGATCACCGCTTCCACACCGATTTTTTCCGCTCGGCGGACGGCTGGCTCTGGGTCAAGGGCTGGGGCGATCCCTACCTGGTCTCCGAGGAACTGGATCTGATCGCCCGGGCGCTGCGCGGGGCGGGAGTCCGGTCCGTGGCGGGCGTGGGGACGGACGATTCCTACTTTGCCCCGGACGTGGAGATCCAGGGACGCTCCTCCAGCAACAACCCGTACGACGCGCCCGTGACCGCGCTGGCGGCCAATTTCAATACCATCAGCGTGATCAACAAGGGAGGGGCGGTCGCGAGTGCCGAGGCCCAGACCCCGATTACCCCGCTGGCGCGGGAGTTCGGCCGGCGGATGGGGCCCGGCAAGCAAAGGGTCAACCTATCTGAGCGGGGGCCGGCGGTACGCTACTTCGGCGAGCTGATGGCCGCCAAGCTCGCCGCGAACGGTATTCAGGTGGGCGAAGGCCGCCGCGAGGGGAGGGTGCCCACGGGGGCCGAACGCCTGTACCGCCACCGCAACAGCCGCGAACTACGGGACGTATTGGCGTCGATGCTGGAGTACTCAAACAATTTCATCGCCAACGACCTGTTTCTCTTGCTGGGGGACCGAGGGGATGGCCGACCAGTGAGCATCGCCGAGGCCCAACGCAACGCCGCGGCCTGGGCCGACAGGACCTTCGGGTGGCGCGGCCATCGCATCGAGGACGGTGCCGGGCTCTCGCGCGGCAACCGGCTGAGCGCCCGACAGCTGCTTGATGCGGTCAGGGCCTTCGCGCCCTACCGCGACCTGCTGCCGCGACAGAACGGCTCGGTTTTGGCCAAGACGGGGACCCTGAAGGGGGTGAGCTGCTACGCCGGTTTTGTGCGCCGCGGCGGTCGTTGGGAGCCATTCAGCCTGCTCATCAACCAACCGGTGGACTACAACCTGCGGCTGCGGGTCGCCGATGTCCTCGCGAGCTCGCCCGATCTCGCTCGCCTCTGCCCTGGTGCCTCCTGCTGACCGGCCCACTCCACATCATGCGCCATTCACGGCTGCCCCTCGCGCTGCTGGCGCCGTTCGTTCTGCTCGCGAGCGCCTGCGCGCCTGTCTCCGAGCGCCCCGCCGCCAGCGCGGCCTCGGTGCCGGGGCCGATGGCCTTCCCCTACCGCAAGGACGGCGCCGGCTACCCCACCCTGGCGCCCCTGCTGCGCCGCGTCACGCCCGCCGTGGTCAATGTGGCGGTGGAGTCCGAGGTGGATCTCGACGAGCATCCCTTCTTCAAGGATCCCGACTTCCGCCGTTTCCTGGAAAAGTTCGATCTTCCGATCCCGGAATCGCCGCAGAATGGCCGCCGCCAGAGCGTGGGCTCGGGAGTCATCGTCGACGCCGCCCGCGGCTTCGTGCTCACCAACCGGCACGTGATCGAGGACGCCGAGTCGATCACGGTGACCCTGAAGGACCGCCGCAGCTTCCGCGCGCGCCTGGTCGGCAGCGACCGTAACGCGGACATCGCCGTCCTGCGCCTGAAGCCGGTCCCGTCCGGGCTTACCGCGCTTGGTTTCGGGGACTCCAACCGCCTCGAGGTCGGTGACTTCGTGCTCGCCATCGGCAACCCCTTCGGCATCGGTCAGACGGTCACATCCGGCATCGTGAGCGCGATCGGGCGGGACGGCCCGGACGGGGCGGGGATCGGCGACCTGATTCAGACCGACGCCTCCATCAATCCAGGGAACTCCGGGGGGCCGCTGGTCAACCTCGCCGGGGAGGTGGTAGGCCTGAACACCGCGCTCATCGGTCCCGCCGGTGGCAACGTGGGCATCGGTTTCGCTACGCCCGCGAACCGGGTCAAGACAGCCGTGGAGCGGGTGTTGCGGCGTCGGTGAGGGTCGGCGTTGCGGGCTTGCGGCGGTTTGCGCTTGGCGGGTCCCTCGTCTAGAGTAGTTTGCACTATACACATCCTCCGCCTGTCTCCCGTCCCGAGTCTCCAGCGTTTCGGTCCCTGCGGCCGCGTTGCTTTCACCGCGGCGGACAGGTTTTACCAAGCGAAGCAGGAGCTGCTATGTCCCAAGCGAAGAACGGAGACAAGGTCAAGGTTCATTACACCGGAACCCTGGACGACGGTACCGAGTTCGATTCCTCCCGCGGGCATGAGCCGCTGGCGTTCACACTCGGGGGCGGTAACGTCATCCCGGGCTTCGAGAACGCGATCGTCGGCATGCGCGCGGGCGATACCAAGTCGGTCACGATCCCGGCAGCGGAGGCCTACGGCGCGCGCAACCAGGACTTGACCCAGGAGGTCCCCCGCGGCGTCATCCCGGACGATATCGAGTTGGCGGAGGGCATGGTTCTGCACGCCCAGGGGCCGGACGGCCAGACCGTGAGCTTCACCGTGATGTCCTTCGACGACGCGAGCGTGAAGATCGACGGCAACCATCCCCTCGCCGGACAGGATCTGACGTTCGCCCTGGAGCTGGTTGAGATCGCCTGATCGAGGCGGATTGCCGCAGTTGATGTTCGTTGGCTGCCGCCGGTCCGCGCGTGAAAGAGCCGGGGAGGTCGGGCCCGCGGGATGTCGCGGCCGCGTTCCGAGCTACCTCAGGTTGTGGAGCTTGAGCTTGCGGTATAGGGTGCGCTCGCTGATCCCCATGGCGGTGGCGACCGCAGCCCGGTTTCCCTGGTAGAGGTCCAGGAGCTGACGCAGGTGCGCCCGTTCCAGCTGCCGCAGCGAGGTCGAGCCTGCCGCCCTGTCCGTACCTGGAGACGATGAGCCTCGCGGCGGCGTCTCGACACCGACGGGGGGCGAGCCGCTGATCGTGGCCTCGATCAGCTCCCTTTCGATGACGGAGCCGGTGGCCCGGGCCGACGAGGCCAGGAGGATGTGCCTGAGCTCGCGCACGTTGCCTGGGAAATCGTAGGCCATGAGTGCCTCCATCGCGTCGTCGGTGAGCGATAGCGCGCGATCGCCGCCGCGCGCGATCTCGCCCAGCAGTACCGCGGCCAGCTCCGGGATGTCCGCGCGCCGCTGCCGCAGGCTCGGCAGGTTCACCGTCAGGCAGGCCAGCCTGAAGTACAGGTCCTCGCGGAACTCGCCATTCTCCACCGCCGACGCAAGGTTGCGGTTGGTGGCGCAGATGATTCTGACGTCCGTCGGGATCGGCTCGTCGCTGCCAAGGCGGAAAAACTCCCCGTTCTCCAGCGTCCGCAGCAACTTGGTCTGCAGGCCCTCGGGCAGATTGCCGATCTCGTCTAGGAACAGAGTGCCGCCATGGGCCAACGCGAATAGCCCCGGGCGTTCCCCGACGCTGCCGGGGAAGGCGCCCCGGACGTGGCCGAACAGCTCGCTCTCCAACAGGACCTCGGTCTGCACCGTGCAGTCCACGCTCAGGAAGGGACCGCCTGCACGCAGGGAATTGAGATGCAAGAAGTTGGCGCCGAGGCCCTTACCGGTCCCGCTCTCGCCCTTGATCAGGACCGGACTGTCCGACCTTGCGGCGAGCGTCATCGCCTCCAGGCTCGCGAGAAACGCCTTGGATGAACCCACCTTCCATTGGCGATGGTTGGCCTCCTGCACATGCACGGCGACCTCCTCGAACTGCTCGCCGTAGTATGACTCGCCGTTTCCAAGACGCAGAGGAAACCCCTTCACCCGCACCTGATGAAGACGGCCGTTGGCGTCCTGATGGGTGTGCGTGCCGCGGCAGGTGTAGGGTTCGCCGCTCTTCCGAACGTGGGTGTTGGGACACTCCACTCCCATCTCCTCGCAGGGCCTGGGATTATGGTGGGTCACTTCGTAGCAGGGGCGGTTCAGGATCTCGGCGAGCGTCGTGCCGTAGGTCGACAGAAACGCCTGGTTTGCCGCCACGATCCGATTGTCGTCGTCGAGGATCAGGAAAGGCCGCTCGTGGGTCTCCGCGAGGGACTGGAGGTGGGCTTGGGTCGTCATGTCGGGGCTGATTTCGTCGGCGTACGCCTACTCCGTCATAATAATGCAACGAATCGCGGGCGGCGAGCAGTGCGACCGGCGGCGAAGGCCGCGTTGCGGTCCTGCTTGGCATTCGCCGCTGGGCCTTTTTCAGGCAAAGTGACCGGGTAGGGCCAGGGTTGCGCCTCCGGCATCAGATGTCGGCAGGCGTGTCCTCCGGGCATGGCTCGCTCAGTATTGCCGATGCCGCTGCCAGCAGTTCGTCTGGCAGCTGAAGCCAGATCCGCAGGCGCGATGGAGCAAGCTGCCTCGAATTGCGCAGCGCACCATCTAACAGTGCCAGGCTGCGCTTCCAGTGCAACCCCCCATGGGTATGTCCGAGCAAGGGGAGCGCGAGGGAGCGGCAACGCCTTCGGGCGGCGGTCCGCAGCAGCTCATCGAGGGCCTGCGACACCCACTCCTCGCGGCAGACCGGGTCCTGATCGAGATCGTAGACGACGGCGAGCCAGCGGCGGCCGCCTGCCAATATGCTCCCGGGTCGGGCCGGCCGGTCGTCGATCAGGGCAGTCATCAGCCGCACCGGGTGCTCTGCCGCCGACGATGCATCGGCGGGGGCGCTGAGCAGGCGCCAGGTGTCCTCCTCCAGCACCTCGATCTCGGGCTGGAACGGCGGGTCGCGATGAGCGCCCGCGACGACCGTGAGTGAACCGAAGCGGTGAGCGCGGTGCCTTCCGCCGCTGATTACGCGCATCCGCGTTCTCGTCAAACCCCGCCCCGGTATCGACCGGCAGGCACCCGGAGGCGGACGCTGGCGGTGTCGGCTGGAGCATGGAGGGTCCGGGCGTTTGCGCTGATGCGGTGGTCGGTCGGTTGCCCAGGCCGACCATTGCCCCGCCCCTGGTGCACCGTCTCGACCGGCGAGGAAGGAGCCCTCATTCCGGCAGCGGTCCCGGTGCAGGGAAGCCGGCCTCCGATCATCGTGTGACCGGAAGGAACGGCGCCTTGTCCGGAGGTCCGTCGGCGTGAAGCCAGATCGGTTCCTTGCCGAACCCCGCATAGGCCGGCAGCGCGATGAGGCTGCTGGACACGGTTCCGAAGCCGTGCGGCAGGTCGAGGTTCATGGCGGCGTGCGGCCCGGCCGCAGCCGGGTAGTCGCTGTCGGCGAGCAGACGCCGCCACGCTTCCCAGCGGTTGCGCCCGGGGTCGGGAATCTCGGATGCCCGAAAGCGATGGAGATAGGCCCCGATACGCGGGCTGGCGTCGTCGTCCATCTCCCCGGCCGTCAGCATGTGCAGACCCGGCGGGATCGGATGGACGCGGATCTCCCCGTCGCCGCCGTGGCGCAACCAGTAGGCGTTGCGGGCATCGGCGACCACCAGGTTGAAGGGGCGGTAGGCCTCCGGGCGCAGGTCCGCGAGGGCGCCCGCTGCCTCTCCCGACTCGGCGTGATCGAGGGCCTCGAGGACCAGCTCACCCCGGCTGCGCCTCCCGGGCTCGGGTCCGAGCGAGCCCTCCCGGTTCAGGACCGCCGCCGAGAGCCCGTGATCGTTGATGCCGAGCCAGCTTCCGCCCGCGGTCCGGTCGAGGCCCGCGACCACCTCCGGGCGATCGTCCCAGTGACGGCCCGGCGGACTCGCCGGGCGCTGGTACATCTCGTCGCGGTTCGCGGCCAGCAGCAGCGGCCAGTCGTGACCGGGACGGCGCAGGATGATTAGGGTGCACATCGAATCATTTCGTTCGGTGTCGCATCAAGCCGGGGCGGCCGGAACGGGCGCGCGAGTGGCGGTCGACTTGCGGGCGGCCGCGGATCTTCGTTTGCTTCATGGCGGACCCGGGAGCTCGTGCTCAGCGTCCCGCGATGCCCTGTCTGCCGGTCCAGACCCGCATGATCCGGAACGGCGGAATGGCGCCCTCGACACCGCCGTTGAGGGCAGGGGCGCGGTGCAGCTGGTTGACCGCGACATAGAGCCATCCCGGTTCACCGAAGCTGAGCGCGTCGGGCCACAGCAGGCGGTCGTCCTTGGCCAGGGTCTCGAGGCTCCCATCGGGGCGCAGGACGGTGATCGCGTTGTTGCCCAGGTCGGTGAAGTAGTGGTTGCCCTCGACGTCGGTGGAGGCGCCGTCCGAGACGGGCTTGGGTCCCGCCTTTTCGATCGCCGCCGCGATCCGATCGTCATTCGCGCCCTCGCGCAGGAGACGGGCGGGGACCCGGTACCAGGTCTCGCCGTTCATGGCACCGAAGTACAGGGTCTCGCCGTCCGCCGACAGGGTGATGGGGTTGACTGCGATGCGCGCGGGCTTCGGCTTGCCGCCCTCGCCAGGCAAGGTAATTACCCGACCTTCCACCACCAGGTCCACGTCCTCGGCCTGGAGGGCGGGCGAGGCGGCGAAGCGGCGCGAGGTCCCGCGGCTCAGGTCCACCGTCACCAGCGCGGGCGCGTGCCCGCCGCCGACGTCCGCGATGTAGACGAAGCCGCGCGCACCGTCCACCGCCAGGTCGTTGAGGAAGCTACCGACCGGTCCCGTCTCCGGCGGGAAGTCGTATCGGAACGCCGGCTTTCCGGTTGCGAGCGAGAAGGCCAGCAGCTTCGGCTGCTGGGGCGGGTCCCCGAGACCGTTGTCGATCACCCACAGGCGTTCGTCGCGGTCGATGGCGATGCCGAGCACGCTGTTGAGCACGTCGGCCCCCGATCCGAACGCCCCGTTCCAGGCCTCATCCGGCCAGGGGCGGTAGCCGTCGGGGCCGGTGATCTCGATCAGCTGGGCATCCGCGCGGCGGAACTGGTGCACGGTGGCGAACACGCGTCCGCCGGAGGTGACCGCCAGATTGCCGGGATTGATCGGCAGGTCCGCGACGATCTCCAGGGCACCGGGGTCGGGCGCTTCCCCGGCGCGGACCGCGGGCGTGAGGACGAGAGGGATCACGACGAGCAGGGCGACGATGTGGCGGTGCATGGGCGTCTCCGGTCGGCTGGGCGCGATGCGCGGGAGCAAGCGGGGGCGTTCGGGTATCATGGCCCGCTTTCAACCGCCGCGTCGACCGACTGAATGAAATACACCAGCATTCTGCAGACGATCGGGGACACCCCCGCGGTGCGGCTCAATCGATTCCGGGACCATGTGGCCCGCGAGCTATGGGTCAAGGTGGAGAGCTTCAACCCAGGCGGCTCCATCAAGGACCGGCCGGCGCTGAACATGATCGAGGATGCCGAGCGCCGCGGTACGCTCAAGCCCGGCGACACCATCGTCGAGCCCACCTCCGGGAACACCGGGATCGGACTCGCCATGGTCGCGGCGGTCAAGGGCTACCGCGCGGTGCTGGTCATGGCCGCGGACATGAGCGAGGAGCGCAAGGCCCTGATGCGCGCCTTCGGCGCGGAGCTGGTGCTCACGCCGCCCGAGCTCGGCACCAAGGGCGCGGTGGAGGAGGCGCGCAGGCTGGAGGCGGAGCATGGCTGGTTCCTGGTCGGTCAGCACTTCAACCCCGCCAACCCCGCCGCCCACGAGCGCACGGCGGCCGAGATCTGGGACGACTTCGGCGCCGGGCTCGACGCGCTGGTGTGCACCACCGGAACGGGCGGCACCATCACGGGTGTCGGCAGGCGGCTCAAGGCGCGTAATCCGGCGATCCGCATCATCGCCACCGAGCCCGCGGACTCGCCCATCCTGTCCCAGGGCATCGCCTGCAAGCACGGGATCATGGGCACCGCGCCGGGCTTCATCCCGGACATCCTGGATACCTCGGTCTACGACGAGATCGTGCCGATCACCACCGCGGAGGCATACGATACTACCCGGCTGCTCGCCCGCCGCGAGGGCATCCTCGCCGGCATCTCCTGCGGCGCGGCGGTTGCCGGGATGCTCAAGCTCGCGCGGCGCGAGGACTGGCGCGGAAAGGTGCTGCTGGCGATTCTGCCCGACACCGGCGAGCGCTACATCAGCACTGGCCTGTGGAGCGGGCAGGGCGGCGGCTGAGGTGACGCGGGCGTGAACCATTGGCGTCTTCCCCGCCTGCGCCGCTGCGCATTCGCGGTGTGGCGGCGCAATCTGCTGGTGTGGCGCAAGCTGCTCGGCCCGGCGGTGGTGATGAACTTCGGCGAGCCGACGCTCTACCTCATCGGGCTCGGTTACGGGCTGGGGGCCTTTATCGGCACCATGTCCGACATGCCCTACCTGGCGTTCCTCGCCTCGGGGATCATCGCCTCCTCGGCCATGACCACCGCGACCTTCGAGGGCATGTACTCGGTCTACACGCGGCTCGACCCGCAGCGCACCTACGAGGCCATCCTGGCCACGCCGCTCGAGGTGGACGACGTCCTGCTCGGCGAGATGCTGTGGTGCGGCACCAAGAGCCTGCTGAGCGGCATGGCGATTCTGTCGGTCGCGGCGGTGCTAGGGGTGGTCGGCGGCTGGCAGGCGCTGTGGGTGCTGCCGGTGGTGTTCCTGATCGGGCTGTGCTTCGGCGCGCTCGCCATGATCATGAGCGCGGTGGCGACCAACTACGACTTCTTCAACTACTACTTCGTGCTGGCCGTGACCCCCATGTTCATGCTGTCGGGCGTCTTCTACCCGATCGAGAGCCTGCCGGAGACGATGCAGGGGTTCGTTCAGGTCCTGCCCCTCACGCACGCGGTGGCTCTCACGCGTCCCCTGGTCGCGGGCCAGGATCTCACGCTGCCGCTGCTGCATCTTGCGGTGCTGGCGGCTTATGCTGCCGTCGCTTTCTACGTCGCGGTTGCCTTGGTGCGCAAACGCCTTCTGGTCTAGCCCCGTTCAGCCGTCCGCGCTTGGCGGGGGCACGAATGGGACGAACAGAGGACTGCGGTCGGATACCTCCCAACCCAGGGCCTCCAGCTCCGTTCTCGCCCTTTCCGTCAGATCCCCCGCCAGGTGCATCGAGCGTTGCGGTGCGGCCAGCTCCTCCTGGCGCGCGAAGCGGTCCAGCGATTCGTTCCAGCTCAGGAAATCAACCGGGGCCGCTACGACCAACTCACCGTCCTCGGCCACGGCCGCCGCCGTGCCGGCGACCATCAGCGCTCTCAGCGGCTTGACCGTCTGATGGTATCTCGCCGTCATGCGCAGGGTTTCGATCAGGTAATTTGCCTGCTCTTCGGAGGCCACCGTGAGCGCGAGGGGCATCAGGTCGACGCGTCCCTCGACCCCTTCCAGCTCCGACATCGCGAGCGCTAGCGAGGCCTGCAGGCTCAGGGGGTACCAGCGGTGGCGCAGCAGAAAATCCACGTCGGCCTGGCTGACGCCGATGCCGAGGAGGGTCTGCTCGATCTCCACGCGCAGATCGCCGGGCGGCGTGTCCCAGACCCAGTTCGACAGCCGGGTGGAGGAGGTGATGACCGCCCCGCCGGGAATCATCGCGGTGAGGATGTCGACGCCCAGGTCGCCGGCGAAGGCGGCCCAGGTGATCTCTTCCATCTTTTCGGCGAGCACCCTGTTGGTGGTGTAGGGGTCGACTCCGAGACGCTTGGCGAGACGCCTGCGGGAGTCGTCGTAGCCGAGCGCGTTGACCGCGACGCTGCCCGCCGCGCGGCCTGCCGCCTTGTAAGCCTCGTTCTTGTCTGCGGGTCCCTGCACCACCTGGGCGCCGCCGGGAAGTCGCGACCCCGGGCCAGACTCGGTTGGAACCCCCGGAGCGTGGCCTTCGTGGATGTCCTGCAGCTTCTGGACTCCGGTCTTGGCAGAGCGGTAGGTCCGCTTGAAGAAGCGCCCGACGCCCTCCGGGACTCCCTTTAGGGTCTCGGCCGGCTCGTCGATGAAATGCTTGACCGCGTCGATGGCCTTGTCGGCCGAGTCCTGCGCGCCCCTTTTCAGCTCCTCGCTCTGCTCCAGTTCCTGCAGCTTGGCGAGTGCCTCGATCTCGCGGATGCGGATAGCCAGGCTTCCCGGGCCGATGGCGCTGAAGTCGCCGAACCCGGAGCGAACCAGCGCGTGGGTGAGGTAGCCGTCGGTCGTGATCGTCTCGTCGACTCGGTAGTGGGGACCCGCGATGAGCTCGGCTGGCACGACCTCGGATGCCGAGAGGGTGGGTGGCGGCTCATAGCTCGACTCCTCCGCGGTCGCGTGGGCACCGACGAGTAGCAGCAGGCCGACGAGGGCGGCCCGCAACGGGTGCTGGATCGATCCAGCGGGTAGGAGGGGCAGTGTGTGCGTGTCCACTGTGCTCACGTTCACTCTCGACCGGTTGAGGGGTCGGGATTCCGGCCTGGCAAGGGGTTGCCCCGTCAGGACTCTCCCGAGACGGCAGTATCCATGCTGGTAAGCGGGGCGTCCATTTCCGCCAACGATTGCCGGCTGCGGGTTACCTTCCGAGTTGTGCGCAAAACCGCTTGGAGCCGAACGGGAAAAGGTGGTCATGGCACGAGGTTGATTGTCAACGTCAACCCACTCCCGAAGGAGCTGAAAGCCATGACCACCAAGAACAAGGGTAAACCACCGTTACAGTCCGTCGAAATCCTGTTGGGCAATGATCGCGATGCGCTCCAAGAGCTGGTCCGAGAGGCATTGGAGCAGATCCTGGAGTCGGAGATGACCGAGGCCTTGGGAGCCGCTCCTGGGGAACGCAGCGAGGAGCGTTTGGGTTACCGTGCGGGGCATTGCCGTCGCGGCCTGATCACGCGCATCGGCGAGCTGGAGCTGCGGGTGCCGCGGGATCGCGACGGGCGCTTCTCCACGGAGCTCTTTGCCCGTTAACAGCGCTCGGGCGCTTCGCCCAACGCCGGCTCGAGGAGCCCTACCCCTGCCTGATCCTCGATGCCCGCCATGAGAAGGTGCGTCTGGACGGGGTCATCCGCTCCCAGGCGGTTCTGATCGCCACCGGCATCAGCTGGGAGGGAGGCCGTGAGGTGCTCGCCGTGGAACTGGCCAACCGCGAGTCAGGATCCAGTTGAAAGGACTTCCTCGTAGGCCTGCGCGAGCGCGGCTTGCGCGGCGTGGAGTTCTTCGTCTCTGACGACATCACGGCATCAAGCAGGCCCTGCGCGAGGTGCTCCCCGAGGCCGCCTGGCAGCGCTGCTGCATGCACTTTCTGCGCAACGCACTCGACCACCTCCCGCGCAAAGGCGACAACGACTGCCTGCAGGAGCTGCGCTGCCAAGCAGGGGACGGCCGTATGCCGCAGTTGGAGGAGTAGTCCCCCAGGAAGACGTTTTCAAACGCTTATGCGCTGGGAAACGGGGTCAAAAGGACACTCCGACGCCGCCGCCAACTCCTCTGTAGACGCCACCGCTGCCGCCGCCGACACCGATGGTGATCCAGGGGCGGGTGTAGCCGCCGTCCGTGCGCTCGTCTGCCCACAGCCGGACCTTGTAGCTCTCCAGCAGCGGGTAACTGTATTCGGCCGCGCCAATACGTCCATCTCGGACCCCCACGATGCGGCCGGTAGCACTGACCTGCGAGCCTGTCCGGAAATCGGCGATCTCCAGGAAGCCCGGGCGGACAATGATGAAGCGCCCGACCGGCGCCGAGTCCGTCCGCGGGCGCCCGCACTCGTCGAGCGGATAGCCGATCACTTCCAACTCGGTGCTCGTTTTCAGGTTGCGCGCCTCGATCAGGATTCCTCCCCACTGCACCAACTCGCCCTCGTGAGTACTCACGGCGGACACCGATGAGGGAGAGAGCGACGAAACGCCGCCGGGCACGCGGCACTCGGTGCCCGCACAGCCGGCGAGCAGAAGACACAGGATGCTGGCCAAGCGACGTGCGCGGTTCATAGCGGTCCGTGTGCGGGCTCACCAATACCAAGGACGCCAGGGATACCAGGGCTGGTACCACGGATCATACCAAGGTCCCGGGTAGTAGTAGCGCTGGCGGGTGGGCGGTTGTGGCCACAGATAACGGCTCTCGACCCGGATCACGGGATAGCGGTAGGGGTATTCCCCCACCGGGCGGGTTTTTACGCGTTCGATGCGCCCGCTCACGGTGAGGGAGCGGTTCTCGGGATATTCCGCGGGGTCGGCGAAACCCTGCAGCAGCGCGATGAAGCGTCCCTCTCCTGGCTCTTTCGAACGCGGTCGGCCTTCGGCCCCGAGTGGGCGGGACAGGATCTCGATCTCGGTCGTCCGCTCCAGATTATGGACCGCGATGATGGTCCCGCCCCAGCGCAGCCGCTTGCCGAGGAACCGCTCGGGCCTTTTTTGTACCTCGCGCACGGTTGCGACCATCTCCGGTTGGGCGCGGATCTGCTGCGGTACCTGGGAGCTGACGCAGCCCGTCAGGACGACCAGCCAACAGAGGACCGGGATCGCATGTCGCACTGCTGTGCCCTCCAGCGTTAAGGCTGTTGTTCCGGGTTGCGCCGGTTCTCGCTCGTCATTGCGCCTGGCACGGGACATAGCCAGCTGCGTCTCCCCGCAGGAGGGCCGCCAGCATCTTGTATTCCGTACCCAGTCCACCTATGCGTTGGGACAACGCCCGGTCCATCTCCTGCCGCACTTCCTCGGAGAGAGACCAGCCAAGGGGCGGCTCGACTGCCCGTTGTTGGACCAGCGCGAGCTTGGCCTCGTCCCCCGCGGCCGACTCGATCGCCGACTGGAGAACCGCCGCCAGGGACAGCTCGATCACGGCGCCTCCGCTCGCCTCGACGGCGCGGGCCGCGTCCACCTCGGCGAGTCGGCCGCGCGCGGTGCGGGCGTTGAGCAGGGCGCGAATCGGTGCCGCGACCTCCTTCAGCAGATCATCGGCGATTCCCGAAGATGCGTCGCCGCTCAGGTCCGTGTCCGGGGCGCCCGAGCCGCGGCGACACACCGATGATGCCTTGGGGTCGTTGCGGATCAGGACCAGGATGGGGTACAGACGATCTCCGTGGGTCTTGCCCAGGGCGGTCAGGAGGTCCATCGCCGTCGCGGTACCCGAATTCTCGAAATAACCCCCGTCGACGACCCGCAACCTGTGCTCCACCTCATCTCCGGCAGGGGTCTCCTGCGTCCAGGTCAGGCGCCCGGCCGGGCTGACGTAGGTGAAGCGCGCGCTCGCCCCGGCCGCCGCGCTGAGCAGGATGCGGTGGGTGGAGACGTCCGGACCGAGCAGGTCCAGGGTGTCCGTAAAGCCGCGGACGTCGAGATTGGAGACGATGGCGCGTCTTCCGGAGTCCACAAGAGTCGCGTTGAGCAGCAGACTCGGCAGGGCCGGTCCCTGGGGTAGTGCGTAGAGGTCGGTGAAGGCACGGGAGAAAGGATTGGGGGACTCGCCGACATAGGTCCCGAGCGCCTCCTCCCAGGACAGCTCAAGAAAGCGCTGTCGGTCCGCCGCTCGCACCGTGAATGGAAGGAACCGCTGGGCCAGGTCCGGAAACAGCAGCCCCGCCACCACCGGCGACAGGAAATCCGAACCCAGCACACCGCGGACTCGCGCGCCCAGATCCTGGGCTCGATCGGAGCCCGGTACATGCCGCAGCGCGGTGAAGGTCGCCGCACCGAGGCTTCCGCCCGAGACGCCGCTGATCGCGAACAGGTTGTCGCCGAAGCCGGGCAGCGCGTCCATTTCGGCCAAGTTCGAGGCCGTCCAGTAGGCGGCGCGGATGCCGCCGCCGGAGGCCGCCACCAGGATCACGGGTTCACGCCCGGCGATCGGGCTGTAACCGGGATGCGCCTGGCGCCACCTCGTGTAGTGCTCCGCCGGCGCCGCGCGGACCAGCGTCGGCGCGTGCTCGCTCAACCTCACGTCGTGATTGTCCACCCAGAACCCGAACAGCACCGCGAGGGCGAGGGCGAGGGCCGTAGCCGCTGGTTGGCCGTGAGCAAGAAAGGCGTACGTCAGCACCATGCTGCCGAATAGGATGACGCCGACCAGCCCGAGCATGACGATGGCCGGCGCCCCGAGGGTTTGTGGCAGTGCCACGGGCCAGACCATGAATGCGACGAGCAGGGTAAACGAGAGGATTGCCGCCGCCCAGACGAGGACCAGGTCCCCGCCTGGCATGGCCTTGACCCGGTGCTCGATCATCTGGTCTGGGGGGATGCCGAACCAGCTCCGGCGGCGCTTGACGAAGACATAGGCCAGAACGCCCAGGATCAGGTAGGCACCGGTCAGGACCCAGATCTGTTTCTGGTAGAGGGTGCTCTCGATGCGCGTCAGCCCGAACGCGACCGAGAGGGGTACGGATACGCCGAGGATCCGCGGGAGCCAGCGCTGGCGCCCCTTGGCATTGCGGAGATCGAGCCTGTAGGAGTCGAACTCGCGCCCAAGGAGCAGACGCGACGTGTACCAGACGGTGAGCGCGAGTGCCGCCGTCCCCAGGAGGAACAGCAGATTCCACCCGGAGATCAGCCGCTCCGCGGAGATGCGCAACAGATCCCGGCCCTGGTCGTTGAAAACGAACAGGAAACCAACCAACAGCGCGGCGACGGCGGCGTAGCCGCACAGCAACAGCATGCGCACCGTCGTCCACACCCAGGTCCATGCCACGACGGTGCGTCGCACGAGGGGAAGCCGGCCGAGCCTGGCGACGAAGGCACGCCAGCGGCGCGCAGGGTGATCGCCGCTTACCGGACCGTCCTGCTGGCCAGGTCTTTCTTCCATCTCGTCACTCCTTTGCGGGTGATGGAACTAAGCCTAGCACCGCCGGCGCGGGAACGGCGGCGAGCGAATGCAACCAGAGATTTCCGTAGGGGGCGCCGCCAAGCCTACGGCTGATCGGCGGCGAAGGTGTCGCAGGCGGCGAGCTCTCCCCGTTCGAGACCCCGGCGAAACCAGCGCATGCGCTGCTCGGAGCTGCCATGGGTGAAGCTGTCCGGCGTCACGTAACCGCGAGCCTGTTTCTGCAGCCGGTCGTCGCCGATGGCCGCGGCGGCGCGCAGCGCCTCCTCCGCGTCACCCACCTCGAGGATATTGCGGGCGCGATCGGCGTGATGCGCCCACACGCCGGCCAGGCAATCAGCCTGCAGCTCGAGACGCACGGAGAGCTCGTTCCCCTGCGTCTTGCTAACCCGCTGCCGTGCCGACTGGACCTCGTCGGAGATCCCGAGCAGATTCTGGACGTGGTGCCCGATCTCGTGCGCGATGACATACGCCTGCGCGAAGTCGCCGGGGGCGCCGTATTGCGACCGAAGCTCGTCGTAAAAGGCGAGGTCGATATAGACTTTCTGGTCTTCCGGGCAGTAGAAGGGCCCCATCGCCGCCTGACCCAGGCCGCAGGCCGAGCGCGTCGCTCCGGAGAAGAGTACCAGCTTTGGTTCCCGGTAGCGGGCGTCCAGCTGTTGGAAGAGGTCATGCCAGGTGTCCTCGGTGTCGGCCAGAACCACGGAGACGAACTGTTTGAGCTCGTCCTCGGCGCCGCTGCGCAAGGCTGGCGACTGGGGCTGGCCCTGCGGACCTGGGCCCATGGAGGCAGGTGTCGTGCCACCGCTGCCCAGGAAGACGGTGGGGTCGACCCCGAAATACAGGGCCGCGAGGACGAGGACGATGGTCCCCAGGCCGCCGCCGACGGTCTTCCGGCCCACGCGCACCGGGGAGCCCCTGCGCCCGACGCCACCCCCCGGAAAGCCCCGGAAACCGCCTTCCCCGCGGCGGTCCTCGACGTTCTCACTGCGTCTCCCAGTTCTCCAACGCATGACTCCTCCCGCGGCGATAGCGTTCTCGGTGCGCGAAAGCATAACAGGACGCGGCGTCGACGACAGACGCCAGGCGAACTGCTTCCCTCGCCGTGCGATAGAAGCCTCTCAGGGCTGTGCTTCGTGCCCGATAAGCGAGCTCCGGGATAATCAGCCCCTCAACTCAGATAACCAACGCAGAAAGACATGATGCGTATGGCCTCTTAACACCAGCAGTTTCTGCCTTGCACTGTTGGCGCAGATCGGTCCATTCGTCGGAGCCGCGTGCGATCTGGGCGCCAGCATCGCGCAGCAAGGCACGCCGAACGGCGCGCTCCGTGCATGACCTGCCACGGTACCGACGGCGCTGGCATCGCGGGCGCCGGCTATCCGCGCGTCGCGGGGCTCGATGCGGACGACATGGCCAAGCAACTCGGGCATTTTTTCGGTCCGGCAAGCGCAACAATCCGGCGATGATGCCGATGGCGCTCAATCTCACCAACGAGCAGATCACCGCGGTTTCGGCCTTCTATGCAGCGATGCCGGTTCCGGCGACTTCGGCAACGCCGCCGGTTTGAGAGATCGCAAAGAGGGCCGCCGACCTCGCGCGATGGGGGGATTGGACCGGACGCGGTCTACCGTGCTGCGGACCGTGTCGCGTCCCCGAAGGCAACGGAATCGGCTCCCAATTTTCCCGGGATCGCAAGTCAGCACGCCCTCTATATCAAGGCTCAGCTGCTGGCGTGGAAGCGCGGAGCCCGGGCCCACGACCCGCTGGGTCTGATCAACGCCGTCTCCGATGGTCTTACCGACGCGGAGGTCGATGCCCTGGCCGCTTACTACGCCGCCCAGCCGGGTGGCGCGCCCGCGTCTCCCAAGAACGCGCCCGAGGTCAGCGCGGACGGGATTGCTGGGGGCGATGTCCACACCGGGGAGATCGCGCATCCGGTGTCCTCCCGCTTCGTCGGGAACCATCAAGCCTGCGGCAACGGTCACAGCCACGTCGGCCGCCTCGCCGGCTTGGCGCCCCTCTACACCGCGAAGTGCGCGCTCTAACATGGCGCCCACGGCGCCGGTGTCACGCTCGCCGCCGGGCGCACCTTGTTCCCGCCTTTGCGAGGGTGCTCGGTCGCTCCGTGTCCCTGGACCAGGCTACGGGATGGTCGGCAAAAAAAAACCGCACACCCGGTTTGGGGCGCGCGGTTCGAATTAGCGAGGGACTCGCACGCATCCGATTGGCCTAGCCGTGTCGAGTGCGTACGATAGTTATGATGCAGGGGGCGTGCCATGTTTGTCCGGCCGCGCGGTTGTGCGATCTGAAGTCGGATCACTGCGAGAGCACGTAGAGAAGTGTTGCCTGGTCCCGACAGTTCAGCCCGCGAGAACGACAGCAGGGTGTTGCGCCCGTGGAAGCTTGAGCGTGTCCGTGTCCTTGTGCGCACCCGGAAATACGTTACTGACGCAGTCCGGGGGGTTGCCCCAGCGATTCCTGTGAAACGAGTCACGAAAACAGGGGGCGGGAATCGTTAGTCTGTAGTCGTGGCAAGGGAATCAGGATTTGCTGCGTGTGTCTTGCCAGGGACGGCACTTTCCATGTTTCCTCCTCAGTGGTGTCTTACGCCCCGGCAGCGATGTCGGGGCGTCTTGTTCTTCGTGGTCTGTCCTCGTTAGGTGACCCCGGCGCCTGCTTACGGGCAGCGCCTCAGGCTTACTTGCAGAAACGCCTGATCAGCGCGCGCAGAAGCTCCAGGGTGGGGGGAATGCGGGCGGCCTCCAGGTACTCGTCCGGCTGGTGGGCCTGCGCGATGTTGCCGGGGCCAAGAACGATGGTCTCCGCGCCCAAACGGTTAAGGAAGGGTGCCTCGGTGCCGAAGCTCACGGCCTCGGCCGCATGTCCGGTCAGCGCCTCCCCGGCCCGCACGATGGCCGAATCCGCGGGGGTTTCGGTGGGCGGGATGCCGGGGAAGAGCTCGGTCAGCTCCCACCCGAGCCCCCGTTGCTCGGCCACCGCCTTCACCCGCTGTGTTAGCTCACCGCGCAGCTCGCACATGTCCAGCCCGGGAAGCACCCGCAGATCGATGTGCAGCTCACATTCCCCGCAGATACGGTTGGGGTTGTCGCCGCCATGGATGTGTCCAAGGTTGACGGTCGGATGTGGTACCGGGAAGGCTGGGTGCGTGAATCTCCCGGCGAGCCCGCGCCGCCAGGCGATGATCTCGCTCATCACCGCGTGCATGCCGTCCAGTGCGTTCGTCCCCAGGCTCGGATCGCTCGCGTGGCCGGTGCGGCCGATGAGCCGAATCGCCACGCCCATCACCCCCTTGTGCGTGCGTACCGGCCTCAAGGACGTGGGCTCGCCGATCACCGCGTAGCGCCCCAGGGGTCTTCCGGCGTCCGCCAGCGCACGCGCGCCGTTCATCGACGATTCCTCGTCCGCCGTGGCCAGGATCACCAGCGGGTGCAGGAGGTCCTTGGACTTGAGGCTACGGGCGGCCTCGATCGCGAGGGCGAGGAAGGACTTCATATCCGCGGTGCCGAGCCCGTACAGGCGGCCCGAGTCCTCCGTGAGGCGGAAGGGGTCGTGGCTCCAGCGCTCCGGGTCGCAGGGCACCGTGTCGGTGTGGCCGGACAGCACCAGGCCCCCTGGGCCGGCGCCCAGGGTCGCGATCAGATTCGCCTTGGGCGGGTGCCCTGGCAGGGGCATGACCTCGGCGCGGAAGCCGGCCGATTCTAGCCACTCCGCCAGCAGGTCGATCACGGCCCGGTTGCCCTGGTCCATTGCCGGTGTGACGCTGCTTACCGACGGTGTCGCGATCAAGCGCTCCAGCATCGCATGGAGGAGCGGGGCCTGTCTGCTCATCGTGACTCCAGATCAGAGTTGCCCGCGACGCAGGCTATGCGCCCCCGCCTGGCTGCGTCAGTGGCGGCGCGGGTTTGTGGATGCATCGGCGACGGTGGATGCCCGCGGTGCCCGGGTTTGCTCACATCGCGAATCCCGGACAGCGGCAGCGTAAGAATCCCGAAATCCAGTCCCGCTATGGCGCGACATCCCCGTTCCGCGTCGGGAAGGTAACGCCGTACGCGATGCAAGCATCCTAGCGGCTTCAGTGCAGCGGAAAAACGTAGTTCATCCAGGAGGCCATGCGCAGGAGCACCTTGCGCATGATTCCGACGTGGTGGAAGTGCTCCGTGTAGATCGCCGCTTGTCCGAACAGCCCGCCGGGGAGGCGTTGCTCCAGGAGGTCGGGATCGGAGATCTTGATGGATACCGCGACGCGCCCGGGAATCGTTTGTTGGGCGAAACGCAGAAAGTCCGCGGTGGGCTGCATCTGGCCCTCGCCGATGACGGGAACGATGAAGTCGACTTCGCCCTCGAGGATGGTCCCGGGCAGCGCGTCCAGCACGACCTCCGCGGCGTCACCCTTTCTGAGCCGGAGCAGGCTGTTCTGCCGGAACCAGCCGACAAAGGTGCCTTCCTGCTTGTGGACGAAGGTCATGAGCGGGCGCAGGGGGAGGGCCAGCATTCCGGGGCGCAGATTGAGCTGGGTGACGATTCCGTCGGTCGGCGCCCGCACGACGGTCTGCTCTAGATTGAATTCGGCGTCCGCCAGCTTGGCCTGCAGCTCATCCACCCTGGCGCGGGCCTGGTCGACGCTGCGCTCGCTCGCGGTCCGCTTGGTGAATAGCTCCTCGGCCCGCACCAGATCCTTCTTCGCGGCGTCGAGCTCTCCCTTGATCCCCCTGAGCTCGTCCTCGAAGGGCGCCGGGTCGATCCGTAGCAGGACGTCACCCATTTTGAGCCGCGTGTTTGCTTGTACCGGCACATCAACCACCCGCCCGCGGACCTCGGCGATGATCGGCGTGGTCGCGTAATACTGGCGGACGACCTCCGTGTAGGGATGGTTGTAGTTCATGAGGAGCAGCAGCGCGCCGATGATGACCACGCCACCAAGCACCGCGGTCGGCACCGTCCACTTGTTGAGTGGGATGCGGAAGATCTTGAAGACAGCGACGCAGACTGCCGCGTAGGTAAGGATGAGCAGAAGGTCCATGGTGGCCGCTCAGTCTCCGGTGGGTTTGTCCAGGGCCTCAAGGCGGGCGGACACGGCCGCGAGCTCCGCCTTGAGCTCCGAAATAGCCTCGGCCGTGGTCGGGTGCGGACTGTGGAATCCCCAGCCCCGATCCTCTCGGTAGAGGGTCGCCCAAATCCACAGGAAGGGCCACAGGACGTGGAGGGTGAACAGGCTGATCCAGCCGGCGACGTGAATGGCGTCTTGCTGCGGATGATTCCTGCGTTTGGCGATCTCGTAGGGGATGTCGTGGATGGCGATGATGCCGTAGAAGAGCACGATCGCGACGAAAAACAGGAGTCCCAGCGCGAAGTAGTCGAGAAACATGGTTCAAGTCCCGGGGTTGCAGGCTAGCGAGACCGGCGACACCCCGTCGCCGGATGCCCTCGCCGGACGCTTGGAGCGCCGTCCACCAGAATACTCGCGCGGGGGATCAGCCTTGCGATCCCTGCTCGTTCTCCAGCGCCTTTTCGGTTATGCCGTGATAGAGGCTCAGGGCGCGGGCGTAGATGTCCTGCAGGTCGGGCCGCTCGTCGACGAACCGCTTCATTTCCTCGGCGTCCTGCAGGACCTCCTCCAGGAACTCGAGGTCGAAGTCGTTGAGCTTCTCCCCGCGATCGACCTTCTCCTTGATGTCCAGCGCCCGCGGTAGCCTGATTTTCTCGAATCGATCGAGGACGGCGACAATCACGCCGTCGTCTCGGGAAACTTCGTTCATGAACAATCCTCCCAGGGGGTTGGGGCCGTCGTCGCGACGGCGCTCTCGCACTCAGACTAGCATGGAGCGGGATGCCCGGCCTCAGGCGGAACGCAACCGCGTCATCTTCACCAGCAGGATCGCGGTCAGCGGCAGCACCAGTGTCAGGATCGTGACCGAGATCATCAGCCAGCCAAGCTCCGAGTAGTCCGCCGGCACCGTGATCTCGCCCGTCGTCCGGTCCTCGACCTCACGGGTGACGGTGAAGATCTGATTCATATACTTGGTGCCGAGCTGGCTCAGGGAAAGGGCGAGGTTGGTGAAGGAGGCCATCACGGCGAAAAAGGTCGCCTTCAGATTGGCGGGGGCGGAGTTGGCGATCCAGGCCAGCATGGGGATCATGGCGATCTGTCCCAGGGGTGACTCGATGGCCGTGTCCACCAGGGCGATGAAGCGGGCATCCACAACGCCCCCGGTGTGGGCCGCCGTCCACTCGTGCAAGCCGTAGTACATGCCGACGATGGGCAGGGCGAGGACGGTGCTGACGAGGGTAAGGAAGCCGACGATGTAGGCGATGGACTTCTCGGCCATGAAGCGGCGGAAGATGAACATGCCGAACAGCGTGAGCCCGCTGCTGATGAGGGAGAGCACGGACAGGAACTGCTGGTCGAAGCCGAGCTCGTCGATGAACCACCAGGTCTGTCCCGCCCCCGCGTTGGGCATGGCGCGGTAAACGAAGATGATGATGGCCGTGCCGATCAGCACTCGGCGTGCCTCCGGCTCCAGCTCCCGCATCAGGCGGGCGATCAGGAAGATCAGGATCGCCATGGAGCCGGCAAAGATAATCTCCTGATTGAACGGCACCTCCCCCAGGCCCATGGACAGGGTGAAGACCACGAAGACCAGGCTGCCGCCGAGGATCCACCAGTTGGGCTCGGTCGTCTCCGTGTGGCCGTGGACCATCTCCTCGGCGGTCAGGGCGTCGAAGCCGTGGGCGCGCAGGCGCTTCAGCTCGCGGCGCGTGAGCATGCCTCCCAGCAGCACACCCGTGACCGAGACGACGGGAATCAGAAGCGCCAGCTCGTAGATGCGGACGTAAATCGCCGCCTTCTCCGCCTCGGGCATGGACTCCACGCCCTGGAACAGCAGGACGTTGAGCAGGGCGACGAAAACGCTGCCGCCGATGATGGCGACGCGCCCCAGGGTCTGCATGGTGGTGTGCATCAGGCGCCGGGTGCCGGCGGGGAAGGGGTGGCCTTCCCGGTCCACGGCGGGGACCGCCTCGACGGTCATGGCATCGGCCACCACGTCTTGCACCACATAGCCGGTGGGGGCGAGCAGGGCGCTCAGCACGTACCAGGCCTCCAACGGCATGATTGCGCCCATGGTCTCCGGTTGGGCGAGCAGGCCCACCATGATTGTCAGGCTGCCCGCGATCAGCCCCGCGCCGACGTAGACCAGCGCCGATTTATAGCGCCAGATCAGGTCCACCAGATGACCGAGGGGCATCTTCAGCGCCCAGGGGATGCCAGCCCAGAATCCCAGCGCCGCCAGGAACTCGGCCGACAGCCCTAGGTAGTCCTTGACGAAGAAGGTGCCGACGATGCTGGTCAGGCCGGAGACGCCTGCCGCAACGTAAACCATCAGCGGGGGCAGATAGGACAGCCGGAATTCCCTCCCCAGCTCCAGGATGGTGCGGTCGAACCAGTGGTAGGCGCGGCGAAACATGGCGCGGGAGCATACGGGCGCCCACGGGGTTTGGCAAACCGCCGCGTTCGCTCGTCCGTGCGGCTGTCTTGGACGATACCGGGGTCGTGCTATATTCCCGCGCGGCGCTGTGGTAAGCAGTGCGGCTGGTACAAACGCCCTTGTCTCATTGTCACCTTACTCAGAGAAATGCGGATGTCATCGATCTCGTATTCATTCGCCCAACGCCCTGCCTGGCGGCAGTTGTTGGGTCTCCTGTTGGGCCTCGGTATCCTGGTTGTCGCGCGTGCCGAGACGGTGATCTTCGGCGCCGCACCTGTGCGTGCGCCAACGGATTGGGGTCTGCTCGACGCGACCGGACTGCAGCTGCGCTCCGCGGCGGCGCTGGTTGTGGATGACCAGGGGCGTGTCGTCTACGAAAAGCACGCCAGGCAAGTCAAGCCGATCGCCTCGATCACCAAGCTGATGACGGCCATGGTGGTGCTCGACGCCGGGTTGCCGATGGACGAGCCGATCACGATCCTGGAGGCCGACCGTGACCGGCTCCGCAACAGCCGCTCTCGCTTGCGCACCGGCAATGCCAGGCTGACGCGGGCGGAGATGCTGGCGGTGGCCCTCATGTCCTCCGACAACCGGGCCGCCTCGGCCCTCGGGCGAACCTCCCTGCCGGGGGGCACGCGGGCGTTCGTGCAGGCCATGAACCGCAAGGCTCAAGCGCTCGGGATGCTCGATTCACATTTCGCCGACGCCAGTGGTCTTGCCGCCGCCAACCGCGCCACCGCGGAAGACCTGGGCAAGATGGTGCGGGCGGCCGCCCGCTATCCCTTCATCCGGCAGGCGACGACGCGGGAGAGGATGGAGGTCAACCCGTACGGCAACGGCTTCACGCTGGAGTACCGCAACACGAATCCGCTGGTACGCAACGCCAGCCCCGACTGGCGGATACGGCTGAGCAAGACCGGCTACATCAACGAGGCCGGGCGCTGTCTCGTCATGCAGGCGGACATCGCCGGGCGTTCGTTTTCCATCGTGTTGCTGGACTCTTCCGGCAAGCTCACGCCGGTCGGCGACTCCAACCGCCTGCGAAAGTGGCTGGAATCGGAGCTCGGCAAGGAGCGCCACAGTGGTACGGGAAGGGCGGGAGGGGCGGGTTAGCCGCGCCAGCGAGAGGTTCCCCCGTGTCCGTGGGGGCTTCATTTTTTTATCGGTGACGCGCTCGAAAACGGCACTGCCTCTATGTGCCGCCGCAAGCGCTGAATCGATCGGCGCCTCCCAAGCCGTGGGTTTGCTAATCTTCATCGCAACACCCGACGCAAAGAACGCGATAGCGGTTGGTATCCGCAGTGATGTCTGGTGTCCACCATCGAGGAGAAAAAGTTGAGAAAGATCAAAGATCTGCTGGATGAGAAAGGGCGCGAGGTCTGGTCCATCAGTCCGGATTCAACCGTGTACGACGCGATGAAGCTGATGGCCGACAAGGAGATCGGTTCACTCGCGGTGCTGGAGGACGGACGGCTGGTGGGACTGATTTCCGAGCGTGACTATGCCCGTAACGTGATTCTGAAGGGACGCTCGTCGAAGGACACGCCCGTCAGAGAGATCATGGAGCGGCGGCCGGTCTGCGCTACGCCGGACGAGAGTGTGGAGGAGTCCATGGCCGTGATGACCGACAAGCGTACCCGCCACCTTCCGGTCATCGAAGGCGACAAGCTGATCGGCATCATCTCGATCGGCGACCTGGTCAAGGCCATCATTTCCGATCAGGAATTCACCATCGAGCAGCTGGTGAACTACATCAGCGGCTGAGCTCGGCGCGCCCCGGGCGATTGCCTGGTCCGGGCGCCAGCCGGGGTCAGGTGTAGAGGAGGAAGTCCGCTCGGGACTGTAACCAGGCTTCCTCGTCCGATCTCATCCTGGACTCCAGGTCTCCTGGCTCGGCCCCGGGGTCGTCCACCCACTCACGCAGAAAGGTCCCGCCGCTCAGCAGGTCGATGGCCAGGCGCTCCGACTCGTACTCGTACGGGAAATTGCGCCAGATTCCGTAGTCCGCGCGCTCGGCGCGGATCGCCTTGAGGAGCAGCGCGGCGATCCGATAAGGTCGGAACCGGTCATGCCGGTAGTGCTCATTGTCGGTGTGGATCTGGATTCCGGAGCAGAGCCTCCCCGCGTGCTTGTGGAAGGTGGGCTCGAACCAGCACGGGCGCAGGATGCAGCCTTGCAGCCAATCCTCCCGCAGCGCGGACATGCGCCGCAGGATGCGCTCGAAATCGATGTCCGGCGCGCCGATCACCTCCAGCGCGGTCGTCGTTCCGCGGCCTTCCGAGAGGGTGGTTCCCTCGAACAGGACGGTGCCCGGGAAGCAGCGCGCCATGTTCAGACTGGACGCGTTGGGGCTGGGATTGACCCAGGACGCCCGATGCAGGGGCCAGCCGTATCCGGGGCCTTCCGCTGGACGATAGCCGTCCATCGGTACCACCCGGAGGTCGAGGTCCAGTCCGTTCTCGGCGGCGATCCAGTAAGCGACCTCGCCAAAGGTGAGCCCGTGGCGCATGATCAGGGCCGCGGCGCCGACGAAGCTCTCCCAGCCGGGCTCGAGAATGGTGCCCTCCACCGGCCGTCCGGCGGGGTTGGGGCGGTCCAGCACCCAGACCGACTTACCGCTCGCCGCGCAGGCTTCGAGCACGTAGGCGAGGGTGGTGACGTAGGTGTAGATGCGGGTGCCTATGTCCTGCAGGTCCACCAGCAGCACGTCGAAGTCGCCCAGCATTGCGGCGGTCGGATAGCGCACCTCGCCGTAGAGGCTGTGAACCGGGATGCCGTGGCGGGGGTCCAGGTAGTCCGCCGTCTCGACCATGTTGTCCTGCTTGTCTCCGCGCATCCCGTGCTGGGGGCCGAAGGCGGAGGTGATCGTCAGCCCGGGGCAAGCGATCAGCGCGTCGAGACTGTGGCGGTATTCTCGCGTCATGGAGGCCGCGTGGCCGAGCAGGGCGAGCCTCCGGCCGCTTAGCTCCGCGCGGAGTCGCGGGCTGTCCAGGAGGACGTCGATACCGTTTCTGTGGGTGCGCTCGGTCATGTGGGTTGGCGATTTCTTTCGCGAACGTGGGCGGACTCCGGTTCCTCTGCCCGGGCGTGGGGAGTCTAACCCAATGTCTGCTGTCTGGGGCCGGGTGGCGGTGCATACAGACTGTTCGGAATCGGGACGGGGGGTGGCGCGGTCTCAGGCCCTGAAGTCGATCTCGAGCACTGATCGGCTGGGAGCCGGCGTATGGGAGGAGAACGGTAGGTTGGTCGGAGCCCCCTGCCGGCTATCGCTGACGGCAGCCGCTGATCTCCATGTAGGCCTTGTGGGACGCCTGATCTGCTTTGCGCCAGTAGGCAAGCTGAACGCCGACACCCCGTTTGCTCTCGCGGTGGACGACGACGCCCCGCAGCCGATGCTCCCGCCCCTCCGCCTGAAACCGCAGATCGAGGATGCCGCTGAGGCGATCGGGTGCCCTTGCCTTGAGGAACACGCCCTCTTGACTGGCGTTCGAACTCCAGTACCGGCCCATGCGCCGGGTCAGGTCGTACACCTCGAAGGGTATGCTGACAGGGACTCGTGTGCTGCGACGTAGGTTATTGTTCATGGTGTTCCCCCGGCGTCGAAGTCTGCGGGAGCCTTCTCTCGGGCCCCGGCCGGGCGCCGGGGTGCGGCTGGCGGAATGCGGCTCCCCTGTTAACAAAGACTAGTAAGACGCAGCGGAAACGTCTGTAGGAGAAAGCCTCGGACTTTGTAAGGGATCGCGGCGCTTGCTGCCCGACTGCAGTCTCCGAAGGCGGTTCCAGGCCTGAAGCGCAAGCGGTCCAGCGCGGCCAGAGCGTGACCTTCGGCCCCGACCGCCCAGCCTCATAAGCGCAAGACCACGCGCAGCCCCGGGTCGTTTCCCTCCAGCCTGACGCTCGCGCCGTGGAGATCGGCGACCGCCCGCACCAGGCTCAGGCCCAGCCCGTTGCCGGGGGTGGCACGGCTGTCGTCCGCGCGGAAGAAGCGTTGGAAGACCTTCTCCCTGAGCTCCGGCGGGATGCCCGGGCCGGTGTCCGCCACCACCACCTCGGGGTTCTCTCCGCTCGTAATCGCCGCGAGGATGACCCGGCCTCCCTCGGGGGTGTATTTGATGGCGTTGTCGACCAGATTCGTCAGGGCCTGGAACAGCAGGTCCCGATCGCCCCGGATCGGGATTTCTCCTTCCGCCTTCACGGTCAGCCGCTGGCCCTTGTCCGCCGCCAAGGGTTCGTAGAGCTCGCCAACGTCGCGGACGAGCCCGACGAGATCGAACGTGGCGAAGGCGCTGCGCCGGCTGCCCGACTCGATGCGGGCGATACGCAGCAGGGCGTTGAAGGTGGCGAGCAACTCCTCGGCGTCCTCGACCGCCCGGTCGATCTCTTCCCTCGCTTGCCGCGGATCAGCGGCTTGTGCGAGCTCCAGACGGGTGCGCAGCCGGGTCAGCGGCGTCCGCAGGTCGTGAGCGATGTTGTCCGAGACCTGGCGCACCGCCGCCATCAGGCCCTCGATGCGTTCCAGCATGCGGTTGAGGTTGGCGGCGAGCTGGTCGAAGTCGTCGCCGCTGCCATTCGTCGGGACCCGCTGGGACAGGTCACCTTCCATGATTTCCCGGCCGGTCTGGGTAATGGCCTCGACGCGGCGCGCGACCCGGCTGCTGACCAGCAAGCCCGCCCCGAGGGCAAGGGCGGTGGTGATGGCGAGCCCCGAGAGCAGGGCATTCAGAATCAGCCTGCGTATCGACTCCAGCTCGCGCACGTCGCGTCCCACCAGCAGGTGCAGCCCGCCGCGCAGGAGGAAGGTGCGGGCCCGGGCCTCGTGCTGCTCGGACTTGTCGCGCCCCCAGTCCACCAGCCCGAAGCGCATCCAACCGTCCTCGGTCGTCTTTACGTCGGGCCAGCGGTTGAGATTTCCGACGACCGGATCGTAGTCGTCGTCCGCGAGCAGGTAGACGGCGGCGCCGTCCGGGTCCCGCGCTACCCGCTCCGCGATCACCGCTGTCAGCCCGGCGAGACCGCGGCGCCGGTACTGCTCCGCCAGCCCCCGGATCTCGGCCTCGATGGTCTCGTCGGTCTGGCGGTCCATGTAGCCGGCGGTGGCCCAGTAGACGAAAACGAGCAGCACCACCACCGAGCCCAGTGACAAGGCCGTGTATAGAAGCGCAAGACGAAAGGTGTAGCTGCGTAGCAGCTTAGTCGCGATCACACAGCATGTATCCGGCGCCACGTACGGTGTGCAGCAGGGGCTGCTCGAAGTCGCGGTCGATCTTGGCGCGCAGGCGGCTGACGTGGACGTCGATGACGTTGGTCTGGGGATCGAAGTGGTAGTCCCACACGTTCTCCAACAGCATGGTGCGGGTGACGACCTGTCCGGCGTGCCTGATCAGATACTCGAGCAGCCGGAACTCCCTGGGCTGCAGCTGGATCTCCCTGCCGGCGCGGGTGACGGTGCGGGCCAGCAGATCCATCTCCAGGTCGGCGACTTCCAGCCGGGTCTCCGGCGTTTCGCCAACACCGCGCCGGAGCAGCGCCTCGAGGCGGGCGTGGAGCTCCGCGAAGGCGAAGGGCTTGACCAGGTAGTCGTCGCCGCCCGCGCGCAGGCCCTCGACCCGGTCGTCCACCTCACCCAGGGCGCTGAGGATCAGCACCGGGGTGCGATTGCCGGAGGCGCGCAGGGTGCGCACGATGGCGAGCCCGTCCAGCTTCGGCAGCATGCGGTCGATGACCAACACGTCATAGTCGGTGCCCGCGGCCATAAATAGTCCCTCTCTGCCGTCGCCTGCGTGATCGACGACCGCGCCCGATTCGCGCAGGGCCTTGCCGAGGTAGCCGACCACCTGGCGGTCATCTTCGATCAGGAGCACGCGCATGGTTCGCGGGGTCGGAACGGGACAAGTCTGCAGGTGCGATGCGCTAGTTGAACCACAAAGGCGCGGGGGACGCAAAGGGAAACCGGACCCCCATGCGCCCCCGGCTGTCGCGTTGCCTCTGATCGGTTAGGCGGCTGGCTTCACGGCCACGAAGCGCGCCTCGCCGTCCTGCTCAACGCGCAGCAGCACCGCCTGGTTGCCCTTTCCGACGGCCTCTCGCACCCGGCTCGCCACCTGATCCGGGGAGGTCACCTCGCTCTGGCCGACCATGGTGATCAGGCTCCCGGGCTCGATGCCCGCTTTCGCCGCGGCGCTGTTCTTCTCGACCCCGGCGACAAGGACGCCCTGCGCGTCGCTAGCCAGCTTCTGGGACTCGCGCGCCTCCGGCGTGAGGGGGGCGAGGTAGAGGCCAAGGCGGGGCTCGGCCTTATCCGTGCTCGGCAGGTTCGTTGCAGCCACCGCCTGCTCCCCGGGCATCTCGCCGACGGTCAGGTCCACCGAAGCCTCGCCGCCATCGCGTTGCAGCGAGATCTGGACCTTGGTTCCCGCCGCGATGTCGGCGACCATGCGCGGCAGATCCTTGACCTTGTCGACCGACTTGCCGTCGACGGCCAGGATCAGGTCACCGGTGCGCAGGCCCGCCTTCGCGGCCGGTCCGTCTGGCATCACCTCCGCGATCAGCGCACCCCGCTGGTCCTCGCGGCCGAGCGCTGCGGCGATCTCCTCCGTCACCCCCTGGATCTGGACCCCCAGCCAGCCGCGTTCCACCCGGCCGCTGGTCTTGAGCGCGGAGATCACGGTCTCGGCGCTCGATGCGGGTATGGCGAAGCCGATGCCCACGTTGCCGCCGCTCGGGGAGTAGATGGCGGTGTTGATCCCGATCACACGCCCGGATGCATCGAACAGAGGTCCCCCGGAATTGCCGCGGTTGATCGGGGCGTCGATCTGCAGATAGTCGTCATAGGGGCCCGACGCGATGTCCCGGCCCCGCGCTGAGATGATCCCGGCGCTCACCGAGCCCCCGAGGCCGAACGGGTTGCCCACCGCGAGCACCCAGTCGCCGACCCGCGCCTGCTCCGAGCTGCCGAGCTCGACGAAGGGCAGCGCCTTCCCGGCGTCGATCTTCAGCAGGGCCAGGTCGGTCTTGGCATCGCGTCCGACCACGCGCGCCTGGTAGCGGGTGCCGTCGTTCAGGATCACCTCGATCTTGGTCCCTTGCTCGACGACGTGATCGTTGGTGACGACGTGTCCGTCCGCGTCGATGATGAACCCCGATCCCTGACTCTGGCGCGGCATATCCAGTCCCGGCGGGAAGTGTCCGCCGTGTGGATTGAAGCGGCGGAAGAGCTCGCCGAGCGGGCTGCCCTCCGGCAGGTCGGGCATCGCGATCTGCGCGCTGGCGTCATCGCCATGCTCCTGGGTGACCGCCACGTTGACGACGGCGGGGCTGACCCGCTCGGCGATCTCCGCGAAGCTCGGCGGTCCCGCGAAACTGGTGGCCCCGGCCGGTGCGGCCGCGGGCAAGTTCGCCATTGCCTGCGCTGGGATGCCCACGTGGGCCGCCGCCAGTGCGACCAGCACCGCGCCGGCAATGGCGCTGGGCAAGAATAGTCCGCGGCGTACGAGAGGGGCTCGGCCGCCTATGGCGGCTTTGGTGTCGATGTCTGGGGTGCTCATGGTCTCGCTCCTTACGGTTTGCATGTGGGCCGACGTACCGGCGGCGGTCCGCGTCCCGGTCTTGTCACGTACCGAGTTATAACGACTTTGGGGTTACGCGGGTCTTTCCCGGGGATTACGAAAAGTTAAGGATTCGCCCGGGGGAGTGTCCGGGGCGGCGCGGGAGAGATCTGATAGGATGGAACGTCGAGGCCTGGTGATGGGCGATTACCGATGGAGGAAACCCCGTGAGTGCGCGGCGCAGTGTTGTTGGGGTCCTGTTGGCCATCTCCTGGGTAGGCGCTGCATTCGGGACCGCGCCGGCGAAGACCGACGAGGCCGGTTATGTCGGTAGCGGGGTCTGCGCCGAATGTCACCAAGCCGAGCATGCGGCCTGGCGCGGCTCGCACCACGACCTGGCGATGGCGGAGGCCGGCGACGAAACGGTGCTGGGCGACTTCGCCGATGCGCGGTTCACGGCCCACGGCGTCACCTCTACCTTCTCCCGCCGCGATGACGGCTGGTACGTGCGGACCGACGGACCCGACGGCGAGCTGCGCGACTATCGCATCGCCTACACCTTCGGCTGGTATCCGCTGCAGCAGTATCTGGTGGAGCTCCCTCGCGGGCGTCTGCAGAGCCTCGGCCTGGCCTGGGACAGCCGCCCGCGCGAAGAGGGCGGGCAGCGCTGGTTTCACCTCTACCCGGATGCGCAGGACATGGGCTCCAGTCATCCCTTGCACTGGACCGGCCGCGAGCAGAACTGGAACTACCAGTGCGCCGAGTGCCACTCCACGGAGCTCAAGAAGGGTTACGATCTGGAGACGGACACCTTCGCCACCACCTGGGCCGAGATTAACGTCGCCTGCGAGGCCTGCCACGGGCGTGGCGCGGCGCACGTGGAGCAGGCGAGGGCGGTGGCGGCGGGCGGTCCCTCCACCTGGAGCGCGGACAAGGGGCTGACGGTGGATCTCGCCGACCGCGATGGCGGCAACTGGTCCATTGACCCGACGACGGGCGTGCCGGCGCGCTCGGTGCCCCGGTCCGATCGCACCGAGATGGAACTCTGCGCCCGCTGTCATTCCCGCCGCGGCCAGATCCACGACCGGTACGAGTATGGCGCGCCGCTCGGCAACACCCATCGGCTGTCCCTGCTCGATGAGCACCTCTATCACCCGGACGGCCAGATCCTGGACGAGGTCTACGTCTACGGCTCCTTCCTCCAGAGCAAGATGCACCGCGCCGGGGTCACCTGCACCGACTGCCACGATCCGCACAGCCTGCGGCTCAAGCTGGAGGGTGACCTGGTTTGCGCCCAGTGCCATGCCGTCGAGCGCTACGCCGCTGAGACCCACCATCATCACCAGCCGGGGACGCCGGGGGCCTCGTGCGTCGGTTGCCACATGCCGCAGCGTTTCTACATGGTGAACGACGAGCGGGCCGACCACAGCATGCGCGTTCCCCGTCCGGATCTCTCGCTCAGGATCGGCACGCCCAACGCCTGCAACGGCTGCCACGACGATCAGTCGGTGCAGTGGGCCGCCGATGCGGTAAACCAGTGGTACGGTGACCGCGAGCGCGACGGGCCGCACTACGGGGAGGCCCTGCAGGCAGGGCGCGTCCAGTCGCCCGATGCGGGCAAGCTGTTGATGGACCTCGCGGTCGATCCCATGCGGCCCGGCATCGCGCGTGCTTCGGCGTTGGATCTGCTGCGCGGGTATCCGGAGCCCTCGCAGGTGCTGGCCCTGCCCAAGCTGCTCGCAGACGAGGACCCCCTGGTGCGGGAGGCGGCGGTTCGCCATCTGGAGACGACCGACCCCTCGACCCTGTTCCGGCTTGGCATGCCCATGCTCGATGATCCGGTGCGGGCGGTGCGTCTGGAGGCCGCGCGCACGCTGGCGCCCCTGGTGCGGCACCAGCCGCCCGAGTCGGCGCGTGCCCGGCTGGACGCGGCGCTGGAGGCATATGACGCGGCACAGCTGGTCAACGCGGAGCGCCCGGAATCCCACCTCAACATCGGGCTGGTGAAGACGGCGCAGGGGAAAGCGGCCGCTGCGCAGAAGGCCTACCGCACCGCCCTGCGCCTCGACCCCGGTTTCGTCCCGGCATACGTCAATCTGGCGGATCTCTACCGCGCCTTGGGCTCCGACGCCGAGGGAGAGGAGACCCTGCGGGCGGGTCTGGCGGTGGCCCCGGACAGCGCGGATCTCCACCACGCCCTCGGGCTGCTCGCGATCCGTGCAAAGCGGCTCGACGAGGCCGTGACGGAGCTCGGCCGGGCGGACGAGTTGGCACCGGAGAATTCCCGCTACGCCTACGTTCACGCATTAGTGCTGAACGAGACCGGGGATGTCGCGGAGGCGCTGCGAGTGCTCGCCGACGCGCATCGTCGTCATCCGGCCGATGTCGACCTCCTGCTGGCCCTGATCACCATCAACCGGGACACGGGCAACCGGGCGGATGCCCTAGACTACGCGCGGACACTGAGCAGCCTGAGGCCTGGAGACCCAGAGGTCGCCGCGCTGCTGCGCGCGCTCTCACCCGCGCCCTAGCCGCCCGGTGAGGGGTGGTGTCCGGGCAGGTCCGCTGCTACTGCCGCCGAACACAGGGACTAAGCGCCATGCCAGATCTCGCATTCGACATAGCTTGCCAGGAACTCGCGGAAATTCGCCGGCGAATTCGGCTGGTGGCGAGGGTGGGTCTTGAACGGGCGTCAGGCGTTCCGGGCCTGGCCCGTCCCCGCCTGCTTCTCCCCGTGGTCACCCTCTCGCTATCCCTGGTTGCCTGCCAGTCAGACCGCCCCAGGCGGACGTTTTGCAAGCTGCAGGTGGGGATGACCGTAGCGGAGCTGATGGAATGCGGCTGCAGGATGACGACTTCCGGGGGCGCCTCGGTGGTCAGCCGCAGTGGGGCCCAGCGCGCGGTCACGGTCTCGAATCTCGCTTGTCCCATCGGCGAGGCGGGCGTGGCGGTCGTGTCGGTGGTCGACGGCGTCGCCCAAGGGATTTCATACTAGAAACAGATACTTGGCCATCTTGGTAAAAGTCAGGCGTCACAGCCACGTATAGCAGGAAGCGCTGAAGTCAGCAGCGCGAGATCACAGCGCAAGCCCTGTCGCCGAATACCATGGACTCGTTCATGCGGTTCTCGTCCAAGCCCCGTCCCCTCTGGACACTAGTTCCGATGCTGGTGTTGCTCGCCGCCGCGGTCGTCGTCGAGCCCGCCGCCGCGGCCGGTTCCGGGCGGCCCAGGATCGGGTTGGCGCTCAGCGGGGGTGGCGCCCGCGGCGGCGCCCACGTCGGGGTGCTCAAGGTGATCGAGCGCCTGCGTGTCCCGATCGACTATGTCGCGGGCACCTCCATGGGGGCCGTGGTGGGGGGGCTCTACGCCTCCGGGATGAGTCCGCGTCAGATCGAGGAAGCCATCGAGGGCATCGACTGGGACGACATCTTCAGGGATGAGCCGCCACGGGAGGATCGTCGTTACCGACGCAAGCAGGACGACAGGCTGTTTCTGGTCAAGCAGCGCCCAGGAGTCAAGGAACGTGAGCGCGAGGTCAATCTCGTACCGGCCCTGATCCAGGGGCAGAAGCTCGACCTGGCGCTGCGCGGGCTCACCCTGCCGGTCGCGGGCGTGAGCGACTTCGACCGGCTGCGCATCCCCTTTCGCGCCGTGGCCACGGACGTGGAGAGCGGTCAGGCCGTGGTTCTGGGCTCCGGCGACCTGGCGACGGCGATTCGTGCCAGCATGGCCATTCCTGCCGCGTTCGCGCCGGTCGAGATCGGCGACAAGCTGCTCGTCGACGGCGGGATCGCGCTCAATCTCCCGGTCAGCGTTGTGCGGCAGATGGGGGCCGACATCGTGATCGCGGTGGACATCAGCGGGCCCCGGCGCGGTCGCGAGGACATCACCAATGCCCTGCAGATGCTCGACCAGATCGCCTCGCTAGTCACTTGGCGCAATACCGAGGAGCAACTGGCGACGCTGCGGAAAAGTGACGTGCTGATTGTCCCCGGTCTGGGCGACGAGGTCCTCGCTGGGGATTTCGACAAGCTGCTGCGGGCGGTCGAGATTGGCGAGGCGGCCGCCGAGAACAAGCGAGCGCACCTCGCTCGGCTGTCGGAGTCCGAGGGCGACTATGCCGCCTATCGCGAGCGGCACGCGCCGCCGCCCTACAGCACCCCCGTCATCGCCTACGTGCGGGTGGAGAACGACTCGGGGCTCAGCGACGAGATCATCACCAGCCGGCTCGACATCCGCCCCGGCGATCCCCTGGATACCGAGAAGCTGGACGCGGAGATCGCCCGCGTCTACGACCAGGACAACTTCGAGCATGTGTCCTATCGGCTGGAGCAAGAGGACGGGCGCACCGGCGTGGTGGTCACCGCCAAGCAGAAGTCGTGGGGTACCAGCTCCATCCAGGGGGGATTGGAGCTCTCGTCGACGCTGGATGGCGAGTCTTTCTTCAACATCGGCGCGGCCTACACCATGATGCCGGTCAACCGCCTGAACGGCGAGTGGCGCACCCTGCTCAAGCTGGGCGAGGAGCCGGCCTTCGTCACCGAGCTCTATCAGCCGTTGGATCCGCGGGAACGCTGGTACGTCGATGTCGGCGGAGGCTACTTGGCGAACAATGTCTTCCTCTACACGCCTGCTTCGCGCAAGAACCCGGAGGTCGAATACAAGATCTCGCGCTGGGGGCTGTTCGCGGAGGCGGGCCGGAACCTTGGGAACTGGGGTCGAACCGGACTGACCTATCGGCGCTACGAGGGTGACGCGGATGTCTGGGTAGGCAGCCCCGATCTCCAGGGCTTCGAATTTCGCCAAGGCGAGCTAGAACTGAGCTGGAGCGGGGACACCTTGGACAATCTGGGCTTTCCGACCCGGGGCTGGAGCGGTTTTGCATACGCCCTGGCGTCCCGCGACGCGCTGGGCGCCGACGACGAGTTCGAGCAGGGAGGCATCGGATTTCTCGGCGCCTGGTCCCGGGGGCGCGACAGCTTCAGCCTCGGCGGACGCTACCGGGGAACCCTGGACGACAATGCCCCAATCCAGAACCTTTTCCGCACCGGTGGTTTCCTCAACCTCTCCGGCCTGAACCAGAATGCCCTGTCGGGGCAGCACGAGGGCCTGCTGCGTTTCGCTTACCTGCGGAACCTGGGCACCAAGCTGGTCAAGACCTACTTCGGCGCCTCCCTGGAGTGGGGCGGCACCTGGCAGGGTAGAGAGGACATCGGTCTCAGCGACACGCTGGTGGCGGGTAGTCTGTTCCTGGGAGCGGACACCTTCCTCGGTCCCCTTTTCGGGGCCTACGGACATGCCGAGGGCGGCGAGGATGCAATCTACCTGTTCCTCGGCAAGCCATGGCAGATACGGCGATAGCGTACGACCCCAGGAGGGCAACCGGATACCGGCGACAACCGGGGGGCGATTTGCAGTCACGAGGGGTCGTAAATGCCAATTGAGCTCGACTACTACGATCTTCGCAGTCACGAGTGGATGCTGAAGGATTCGGTCCGCTGCGAGGCATTCCGCAAAGCCATAGCGGACGTGGTGACTCCCGGTTGCTCGGTTCTGGACGTCGGGGCGGGGAGCGGGATTCTCAGCGTCTTTGCGGCGCAGGCGGGGGCGGGGGTCGTCTACGCCGTCGAGCGGACGGGTATCGTGGAACTCGCCCGACGGATCGTCGCCGAGAACGGTTTCGGCGACCGAGTACAGGTGCTGCGCGAGGACATGGAGGCCATCGAGCTCCCGCGGAAGGTCGACATCATCGTCTCCGAGTGGCTCGGCGGCTACGCCCTGGACGAGAACCTGATGCCGATCGTCGCGCTGGCACGGGAGCGTTGGCTCAAACCCGGAGGCAGGGTGATTCCGCAGGCCGTCACCTCCTTTATGGCGCCGGTCTATGACAATCTTCTGCAGCAGGACATCGATTTCTGGCGCAGCGAACCCTATGGCCTCGACCTCAGCGCGGTCGGTGCGGCGCGGGCGTGCCAGGCGGATAACGGCAGGCATGACCTGAAACAAGGGCAGATTCTCTGCGCCCCGCAGGCACTGTGGTCGGTCGAAAGCGGGACCTGTTCCGTCGCCGACGCCAATCGTCCCTTCCAGGCCCGGCTGGAGTTCACGGCCGAACGGGACGGGCAGTTCAACGCCCTCGCCGCCTGGTTCGACGCCGAGCTCAGTGACCAGGTCCGACTGAGCAACGGTCCCGGCGAACCGGATACCCACTGGGGGCGCTCCATCTTCCCCGTCGGCCGGGTTGTCGATCTGGCCGAAGGATCACGGGTGGGGGTCTACTTCGCCCACGAGCCCGGCGGGAAGGGCGAATCCCGGGCTACCTGGGAGATCCAAGTCGGCGGTTACCGCTTTCGGTCGAGCGATGTGACGGCCTTGGTCAGGTAGGGTTTCGTCTGCACCACTCCGGGAAACCAGAGCCAGTTTCGCCTGAGCAAGCGATCATGGCTTAACCGAACAGGCCCCGAGAGCCGCTGGACGCTTCCCATTGCCCTCACCAGGGCCCTTACTGCCCCGTCACACGCGCCTTGACCGCCGCCCGGTCCCTGCTTAGGCTACGCGCCCTGATTGGGAGATCGTAACCAATCGACCGTCGTGGCCTGAGAGGCATTTCCATGACACGCTACAAGTCGTTCCAGAAGCTCTTCGTCCTGCTGGTGCTGCTCGCGGCCGTCTGGGGGCCGCTCACCGCCGGCGCCGCCGAACACCAAAGAGACGTGCTGAACGGGACCTCCTGGCGGTTGAGCCAGCTCGCGCGTGCGGAAGGCGCCCTCGCCCCGATCCCCGAGGGCGTGGAGGTGACCATCGCCTTCGCCGACGGTGTCGCCGCCGGCTCCGGCGGCTGCAATCGCTTCCGTGTCGGCTACCGGGCGCAAAGCACGTCGCTGATCACCTGGACCGGCCCCATCGCCGCGACCATGATGGCCTGCGAGTCCGATGCGCAGGCGCTGGAGCGTGACTTCTTCGCAACCCTGGAGCGGGTGGTCGGTTTCGAGAACGCGATGGGCGTGCTGACGCTGGCGGACGCTGGGGAGATGCCGGTGGCCGTGTTTCGCGAGGTGGTCGCGCTGCCCCTGACCGGCACCACCTGGAGCGCGACCATGGTCAACAACGGCCGGGAAGCCGTCAGCCCCCTGGTGGAGGGCACGGCCATTACCGCTGTGTTCGCCGAGGACGGCAAGCTTTCCGGGCGCGCCTGCAACACCTACATGACGGGATACAGCCGGGATGAGGGCTCGATCAGCATCGAGCCCCCGGCGTCGTCGCGGATGACCTGCCCGAACGATGCGGAGATGAAGCAGGAGCAGGGGTACCTCCTGATGCTACCCAAGGCGGCGAGCGTCAGCATCGACGGGCAAAAGATGGAGCTGCGCACGGCCGATGACGCCCTGATCGCGGCCTTCGTCGCCACGCGGCCGGCCAAGGACTGACACGCCGGGTCCGCGATCGGCGAGCGCGGCCCTGCGCGAAACGGGGATCAGCTCGTGCAATCCCGTACCCCGGCGCTTGGGCGCATGGAGGCTGAGTGCTCGGAAATGCCGTCTGCCCGCCCGCGTACGCCGTCCGGATGGCTAAGTCGGTGGGAGTGCAGTAGGGCGACCCACAATGGAATCCGCGTCGCCGCCACTTCCAGGCACCCGTATTGCGGCGACGCACTAGGCCTCGCCATTGCAGCCTGCAAGCTCGCCGCTGGCGGAACCAACAGTCCCGGTTGTGCATCGAGCTTTGCCGCGCGCCGACGGGCAGGCGACACAACCGCAGATCGGCTGGGCGCGAAGCCAGGTTTCCCGTTCTGGTTACTTCCAATAGCTGAAGGCGGATGGGTTCGAGATCGTCAGAACGAGATCTTCCATACCGATGCTGGTTCCCGCCCGGATAGCCAAGGTCATGCCGTCGCAGTCGCCGCCGAGTCTGATAACCCCATTGGGTCCGCCCGAGAAGGTGCCGCTGCATGAGCTCTCGAACGTTGATCCATTCAACGATGAAACGGATCTGCTTTTCATCGTGGCCCCGCCGTATCCTGGTACTTGACTGCCGACATTCCAGAACGACAGCGACATGGTCGTCGTCACGATATTTGCAATTCCATCGGCGCTGTAGTCTTCGTCAATCGAGCCGGATGCCGTGATCTTGACGGGCGGGATTTCCAGCGGGGAGTCGCCTGTCGGTTGGCCTTGCTCTGGGTGCTCCTCCTCCTTCTCTTCTTCTTCCGGTTCAGCGCCCGTGAGCTCTCGTTGGAGTGCGTTCCACGCCTCATCATCGTTCTGTTTCAGGGCTTCCCGGCGCTCTTCGGGGGTCATCTCGCCATAGCCCTTTTCCTGTTCCGGATCTGGCGTCGGCTCTTGCTTGCTCTCTCTTATCTTCTCTTCCAGTCGTTTTCGGGCCTCCTCGGCCTCTCTTCGCTGCTTTTCGTAGGTCTTCTCCTTTGATTTCTCTGCCGCATCCGCTTCCTCGAACTCTTTCTCTTGTCTGGCCTTCTCTCTTTCCCGATGCTCCTGTATTTTTCTCTCCTCCGCTTGGTATTTATCGACCTCCTTTTTCCAACCGTTTATGTGGCTCGACACCTCTCGGTCAAGCTTCTCCAGGTCGGGGATGTGAGAATAGTCGATCTCGTCGAACCAGGTAATGAAGGGGCTGGTGACGGCATCGCCCACCTTCGTGGCGTCTGCCAGATTCTTGTAGAGGTCCGACTCGATGATGAAGCCGGTAATAATGCGGTCGCGGTATCTGGATGCCGCCTCGATATCAGCAGGCACCTTGTCCCATTCGGCGGGATCCTCGGGCAGCTTCATCGAGTCCCTCACCGCGGCCATATCCGCGAGGGCCTTGAGTCGATACTCATACTGCTTGCCGTATATCTTTCCGTATTTTTCCGCCACCAGGTAGCCGTAGTCATGGCGCATCGCGATTGCGTCCAGAGAATCTACCGGCGCTTTGAGGCCAGCCTTGTCCGGGTCTTCGCCGCCGCCCCAATATCCTGGCCCGTACCAGTTACCATATCTGGTAATCGGCTCGTTCTTGATCACGCCCGCGCAGAGCGACGCCCAGCCACGCTCCGTCCCCTGCGTTTCCACGCCCATCATTTTTAATGCCTGTTCGCATCGGTCTCTGACGGATATTGCTCCAAAAGAATTGTGGGCAATAGTCAAGAGTGCGGCGGTGATAAAGGGTGAGATCAACTGGCGAATATTGTTATTCATGTCGTCGAGCCCGTCACATTGAATGGATGGAGCAAACAAAGAAACAACTACAGGCCGCCGCGGTTTTCGAGCGGGATGATGCTCCGTAAACGCCCACGGCCCCGATGTCGTGATGCCCCGTTGGAGATGCCGATCATGGGTCCGGCTGGCAGCGATCAGTGATTCATGAAACAGAATTCTTGGTGGCCGGAAACCTGTCGCGAGGCACCCAGGCCCGTCACGCGGGCGGCTGCGAGTTTACCCTGATGTTTCGGCCTGTTTCTGTGACGGGTGCACGGGCGGCGGTGGCAGGAAGATCGAGGACAGACCGAATGGACGCAGATCCATCCCAGGCGTGGGGCCGATGCGCGGGATCGCCGCGGACATGGGAATGCTCGACCATGCGGCGACCAGTCCACCCGCCCCGCCATCGCACCTGTCCGCGCGAGGTGCAACGTGCCCTGGCTGCTCAGGCGCTGACCTTGACTTAGGTGAGATTGGTCAGTTCGGGTGTGGTCGCGCCATCTGGACGGGGATGGCCGGGTGAACAGCACCCGGCGCCAACATCAGTCTTCTCGCGGCAGTCCGGACGCCTCCTCCTGGACGCGGTAGATCGCCGATGAGTCCAGCTCGCCCAGGCCCCGGCCCATAAGCGCGTTGAGGTACTGCGTCACCTGGGCCGCGCCCGGAAGCGCGAGTCCGAGCTCATGGGCGGCCTCCATGACGATGCGCATGTCCTTCTGGTGCAGACGGGCCTTGAAGCCCGGCTCGTAGTTGCCGTCGATCATGCGCTGCCCGTGGACCTCGAGCACCTTGCTGTTGGCGAAGCCCCCGAGCAGGGCCTTGCGCACTTTCGCCGGGTCGACGCCGGATGCCCGGGCCAGCAGCATGGCCTCGCCCACGCCCGCGATGGTGTGCCCGATCACCACCTGGTTACAGGACTTGCAGACCTGCCCGGCGCCGTTGCCGCCCACGTGGACGATGTTCTTGCCCATCGCCTCGAGCAACGGCAACGCGCGGGCGAACGCCTGCTCGCTGCCGCCGACCATGATGGACAGGGTGCCGTTGATCGCGCCCGCCTCGCCGCCGGACACCGGGGCGTCGAGCATCTCTACGCCGCGCTCCCGCAGCCGCTCCGCGATCGCGCGGGTCGCCGCGGGAGAGACGGTGCTCATGTCCACCACCAAGCTGTCGGCACGGACGCCGTCGATCACCCCGTTCTCGCCGAGGATCACCTGCTCCACGTCCGGGGTGTCGGCGACCATGGTGAAGATCACGTCTGCCTGCCGCGCCACCTCCGCCGGGCTGGCGCAGGTGATGGCCCCGGCTGCGGCAAGGGGCTCCATGGACTCCGCCCTGCGGGCATGGACCAACAACCTGCAGCCCGCCTGCTTCAGATTCAGCGCCATGGGGCGGCCCATGATGCCGAGGCCGATGAAACCGATTGCGTCTGGCATTGCACGCTCTCCTGTCATTGCTCCACGCCCGGGTCCAGCAGCTCCAGCCAATGGATCACCGGCCGGTCGGCCGCGGCCTCGAGGTGGAGCTGGCAGCCGATGTTGGCGGTGGCGATCAGCTCCGGCTGCCCCGATTG
This sequence comes from uncultured Chromatiaceae bacterium, assembly GCA_964395315.1. Classification (GTDB taxonomy): domain Bacteria; phylum Pseudomonadota; class Gammaproteobacteria; order Chromatiales; family Chromatiaceae; genus CAVORB01. The sequence goes on from CAYNBI010000011.1 coordinate 48,376, forward strand.
GAGCGCCGCGATCTTGTTGGCCTGGAGCTGCTTTGCCAGCACCGGCTGGGTGATGGAGTAGGTCCCGGCGGAGCCGCAGCAGAGGTGGGCGTCCGGGACCGCGGTCAGCTCGAAGCCGAGGCGGGTGAGAATGGGCTCGACCAGGTTCTTGAGCTGCTGCCCATGCTGCAGGCTGCAGGGGGCGTGGAAGGCGACCTTGCGGCCCTTGCCGGGGCTGCCCAATGCGGTGAGGTCTTCCCCCGTCAGGACCTCCACCGGGTCGCGGGCGAGCGCGGCTACGCGCTTCGCCTTCTCCGCGTAACCCGGATCGTGGCCGAGGATCTCCGCGTATTCCTTGACCACCGCGCCGCAGCCGCTGGCGCTGACCAGGATCGCCTCGCAGCCGCTCTCGATCTCCGGCCACCAGGCGTCGATGTTGCGCCGCATGGCGGCGAGGCCGTCCTGGTGCTCGCCGAGGTGGTAGGCCGCCGCGCCGCAGCAGCCCGCGCCGGGGACTTCTCGCAGGTCGATGCCGAGCCGCGCGAGAATCCGCGCCGCCGCGGCGTTGGTCAGCGGGGTCGCCACCGACTGCACGCAGCCCGCGAGGGCGATCATGCGCCGACCGCCGGCGGCTTTGGGCCAGGCGCCGGGGGGACGCCTGCCCGGCACCTTGGCCTTGAGCGTGGCGGGCAGCAGCGGCTTGGCCAGGCTCCCCAGCCGGACCAGGGGGCCGAAAAGCGCGGGGTAGGGGACCACCCTGGCCAGCGCCTGGCGCAGCAGACGCTGTCCCATCGGCCGGCGTACCTTCCTCTCCACCAGGCCGCGGCCGATGTCGGCCAGCCGGCCGTAGCGCACGCCCGATGGGCAGGTGGTCTCGCAGGAGCGGCAGCTCAGGCAGCGGTCGAGATGCAGCTGGGTGATGCGGGTCGGCTCGCGGCCTTCGAGCACCTGCTTGATCTGGTAGATGCGTCCCCGCGGGCCGTCCAGCTCGTCGCCCAGCAACTGGTAGGTGGGACAGGTGGCGGTGCAGAAGCCGCAATGCACGCAAGCGCGCAGTATCTCCTCGGCCTCGCGGCCCTCGGGAGTGCTCAGGAGCTCGGGCAGGATCTCGGTCTGCATGTCAGAGCGCTCCGTACATCCGGCCGGGGTTGAGGATGCCCTTGGGATCGAAGGCCCGCTTGAGGCTCCGATGCAGGGCCATCAGGGCGTCCGGCAGCGGCGGCGAGACCTCTCCGCTGCGGTCCCCGCCGCGGAACAGGCCGGCATGACCGCCCGCCCGGCTGACGACCGCGCGAATGTTCTCTGCGCTGGCATCGCTGCGCAGCCAGCGCTGGGCGCCGCCCCACTCGAGGAGCTGCTTGCCCGGAAGCTCCAGAGGCGGCGCCGACTGGGGAACCGACAGGCGCCATAGGGGCCCATCCCCGGCGAAGAAGGCATGTCCCTGCTCGCGGATCTTGTCGCGCCAGAACTCTTCGGCGCTCCCGAGCGGTTCGCCGCCGATGTCCCGCGCCGCCTGGGCGACCGCCGTCTCGGCGCCGGACAGGCGCACGTACAGCCGCTCCCCGTCGAAGCAGGTCGCGGTGACGGGAAGCGGCCGGCCCGCCCAACGGCTCATGAGATCCAGGGCCTCCCCCGCCGTCCTTTCCTGGCTGACGGTGCGGTTGCTCGCGGGCAGGGGCAGAACCTTGATGCTGACGTCGAGCAGCAGCCCCAGGGTGCCGAACGCGCCGGTCATCAGGCGCGAGACGTCGTAGCCGGCCACGTTCTTCATCACCTCGCCGCCGAAGCGCAGGACCTCGCCGCGACCGTTGAGCACGCGTGTGCCCAGCACCAGGTCCCGCGCCGCGCCGAGGTAGGGCCGCGCCGGCCCCGAGAGGCCGCAGGCGATGGTGCCGCCGATGGTGGCGCCGGGTCCGAAAAGGGGTGGCTCGAAGGGCAACGCCTGTCCCTGCTCGGCGAGCGCCGCCTCGATGTCCGCCAGCGTGGTCCCGCAACGGGCGGTGATCACCAGCTCCTTGGGCTGGTAGTTGGCGATGCCCGCGTGGCCGGTCACGTCCAGCGGCGCGCCCGTCGCCGCCCGGCCGAGGAAGGACTTGGACCCGCTGCCCCGAATGTTCAGTGGTGTTCCGGCCTCCGCGGCGGCCAGCACGCGCTCGCGAAGCTCGTTGGTCTGGTCGTTGCTCACTGTCGGTCAGTCCTGATTGCCGTGGTACAGGTCGGGCTTGAGCGCAGGCGGCATCTGCAGGTGGTAGCCCTGTCCGGACAGGTCGTCCATCACCCGTTCAACGTCCGCGCGCGCCAGCTTTCTGCCCTGGTGGAGAGCCAGCTCCATGACGAGCACGGGTTGGCCGAAGCGGGCCATGAGGGCCGCGGGGACGGCGTCAAACCCGTTCTCCTCGGCGAGATAGAGATACATCTCGTCCTTGCGCGGGCTCTTGTAGATCCAGCACGGGATACTGCCGGTCATGACGCGGCTCTTGCACGGCTCGGGTCGCGGCCTGGGGCCCGGTCAGTGGGCGGCATGCGGCTGGTCATGCTTGTGGTCCGGCAGCTGGCGGTACTCCGAGCAGCGCCGCGGCGTGGGGACGCCCTTGCCGGGGTTCAAAAGCCCGGCCGGGTCGAAGGCGCTTTTCACCGCATTGAATTGGGCGAGCTCGGCCTGGTCGAACTGGACGCACATCTGGCGGATCTTCTCGACGCCGACCCCGTGCTCGCCGGTGATGGTGCCGCCGACCTCCACGCACAGCTCCAGGATTCTGCCGCCGAGCTCCTCGGTGCGCTCCAGCTCGCCCGGGTTGTTGGCATTGTAGAGGATCAGGGGGTGCATGTTGCCGTCGCCGGCGTGGAACACGTTCGCCACCGGGAGCCCGTATTCGAGCGAGAGCTCGGCGGTGCGGCGCAGCACCTCCGGCAGCTTGCGCCGCGGGATGGTCCCGTCCATGCAGTAGTAGTCCGGGGAGATGCGCCCGACCGCGGGGAAGGCGGATTTGCGCCCCTGCCAGAAGCGTGCGCGCTCCAGGTTGTCCCTGGCGGTGCGCACCTCGGTGGCTCCGCTCGCCAGCAGCAGCTCGCGCACCTTGGCGATGTGCTCCGAGACCTCCTGGTTGGTGCCGTCGACCTCGCACAGCAGGATGGCGGCGGCGTCCGTGGGGTACCCCGCGTGGACGAAGTCTTCCGCGGCCTTGATCGCCGGGCCGTCCATCATCTCCAGCCCGGCGGGGATGATGCCGGCGGCGATGATCTCACCCACCGCGGTGCCTGCCCTCTCCACGTCGTCGTAGGCGGCCAGCACCACCTGCGCCCGCTCGGGTGTCGGCAGCAGGCGCACCGTCACCTCGACCACGACGCCCAGGAGGCCCTCGGAGCCGATCGCCAGGGCCAACAGGTCGTAGCCGGCGGAATCCAGGGTCTCGCCGCCGAGCGCGACCAGCTCCCCGTCCATGGTGACCATCTTGAGCCCGAGCACGTTGTGCACCGTCAGCCCGTACTTGAGGCAGTGCACGCCGCCCGAGTTCTCGGCCACGTTGCCGCCGATGGTGCAGGCGATCTGGGAGGACGGGTCCGGGGCGTAATAGAGTCCGTGCACCCCGGCCGCCTCGGAGATGGCCAGGTTGCGCACGCCGGGCTCGACCCGGGCGGTGCGGTTGACCGGGTCCAGGGCCAGGATGCGGTTGAGGCGCGCCAGGCTGAGCACGATGCCGTTCGTCTCCGGAAGCGCGCCGCCGGAGAGCCCCGTGCCGGCGCCGCGGGCCACCACCGGGATCTCGCGGCGGCTGCACAGGCGCAGGATGCGCTGCACCTCATCGACGGTACGCGGCAGGGTCACCAGGAGAGGCAGGCGGCGGTAGGCGGACAGGCCGTCGCACTCGTAGGGGCGGACCTCTTCCTCGTGCTCCAGGATGCAGTCCGGCGTCAGGAATGACCTCAGCTCGGCGACCAGCCCGGCGCGGGCGGCGGTCAGCGCCGGGTCGTGGAAATCGGTCCGTTCGGTTGGGTGCAGACTCATGGCTTGACCCGTCAGCGGCGTTCAGCGCCGGGGAGGAAGCCCCGGCCCTCGTCGCCCAAAGATGCTGCTTGGCGCCGAGAAACGCAACCCGCGAGTGGCGGTGAGGTCTCCTCGGTACTTGCACGCTTCGGCTGCTCGCGTGCGTGGAACGCTAGTCCGCGCCAGGCATAGCCCGCGCTTGACGCGCGACCCGTAAACGCTGGAACATAAAACGCTTTTTCCGTACCCTGCCGACCGATGCCCAAGAAGCTCTACATCCAGACCTTCGGATGCCAGATGAACGAGTACGATTCCGCCCGCATGGCGGACGTGCTGCGGGAGTCGCACGGCCTGGAGCTGGCGGCGCGCGCCGAGGACGCGGACGTGCTGCTGCTCAACACCTGCTCCATCCGCGAGAAGGCGCAGGAGAAGGTGT
>CAYNBI010000012.1:0-52691 GCA_964395315.1 uncultured Chromatiaceae bacterium
GGCAGCTGGCAATGGCTGCAGAGGGATGGACCAGTCACAGCTCCGCGCCCATGCCGTGGACGTGAACGCCCATGGGCAGTACTCCACGGGCGACGGTGATGACACCCAGCAGGACAATGAAAAGCCCAGCGACGCGCACGCCGTACCGCCGCCAGTCGACACGGACCGATTGACCCAGGCGAAGCAGTGGCATCACCCCCTCCTGCGCCGCGCCCGACCAGAATCTGCGCACGGACAACCAGGACCCGACGCCACCCGCCAGTAACATGGCCGGGAAGGTGCCGAGACCGAAGGCGGCCATGACCAAGACGCCCGGCAGCGGTCCGCCGCCACCAGCGGCTTGGGCGACGAAGGCGTAAACCAGCGGACAGGGGAGCAGCCCGTTGAATACGCCCAAGGCGAGCGGGGCACCGTAGCCAGGAAGTCTCATGAGCTGCCTCAGCCCGTCAGCGAGCCAGCCGCTTTCGGCGAGACGCCAGGTCGGGGACGGGAGAAGACCGAGAAAATGGAACCCAAAGTACAACATCAGGACGCCGGCACCGACGGCCAGCGTGCGCTGGGCGAGCCCGAACCAGCTGTCCGCGCCATCGTGGCCGATCGCCAGCAAGCCGAGATAGCCGGAGAGGGCACCGAGGAAACAGTAGCTGGTCACCCTTCCCAGGTTATAGATCAGGTGGCGCGTCACGGCGGTCACGCGGCCGCCCCCGCCCCCACCGAGGGCGCAGGCGAAGCCCCCGCACATACCCACGCAGTGCATGCTGCCGGCCAAGCCGGCGAGAAAGATGAGCAGGTACTGGCTCATCACCCGGGTTCGCCACCGCGGTCACTTCCGGGCGGCGAGATAGGCCACCCACAGGAAGAAGGCGACGGTCATGACGACAAAGATCCAGAACGCCATCGCCTCGGGGACGGTCATGGCCGGGAGGGAGATTTCGGGTAGCTTCATCGCACTTGCCTCAAAGCAACCAGACGCCCAGCACGTTCAGCGCAAGCTCGCCGAACAGGAACGTCAGGTTCAAAATCGCCAGGCCCAAAAGCAGTCTTGCGGCCATCGCAATCCTCCTCACTGGCCAAGGTTGAGTCCGGGTCCCAGACCGCCCCAGTACGTGTAGCCGTAGTAGAGGGCCCACAGGAACATGACCAGGTAGACCAGCAGCAGCCACCAGTTGACGCGGCCGTGTCGCGCCTGGATGTGGCCACCGCCGTAGTCTTCTGTCCGATGGTGGTATGGAACGTCCTCAGCGAGCCTCTCTCTCTCGCCCGCCCGTTGAGTCCTCGAGTTTTCTGTCATCGTCGCTCACCTCCGCGCGATAGGCCTTGTATTTGACGTCCTCTACGTCGGTGAAGAGTCCCGAGAGCACGGCCCAGACGAACAGGCACAGAGCGCCCAGGCTCATCAACAGGGCGACGAGGAACTGAATAAGCGTGAGCTCGACCATGGCGCTTACTCGACTCCGTTGGCAGAGGCCGGAGTTGCAGCGGAACCCGCCGCAAGCTCGAAGCCATGTTTAAGCGCCCATGCCGCGCCCGCGTAATGGGCTGGGCTGTTGGCGGACTCGAGCCGATAGGCCGCACTCGACTCGGATGCCTCAACCGCGGGGTCGTTCAGCGCCCGCCTGTCCGTCTCGGGGATGGACAGGGGCTCGCCGGTAAGCGGGTCCTGGAAGGCCGAGAGCGACAGCACGTAATAGGCAAGTGCCCAGCGATCGGCTTCCGAAACCGTATCGCCGAAGGACGGCATCGGCGTGCCGGAGAGACCGGTGGTTATGGTGCGAAAGACGTCATTCGCGTCGGACCCTGACTTGAACTGACCGGTTGTCAGATTGGCCGGGGGTATGGGAAACCCAAAATCGTCCGTGAGGCCCTGGGCCTTTTCCCCGTCGCCCCTGCCCTGCTGTCCATGACACTCCCAGCACTTCGATTCGTGCCACACATCCTTGCCCTTTTGAACGAGTGCTAGCGAGGGCTGCGGCGGCGTGCGAATGTAAATCGGTTCCGTCAGGGGCTCCTCGACGAAGTAGAAATACGGGTTGTCTGGATCGCTGCGATCGGCGGCCAGGTCGTACTTGATGTACTGGATCACTGCCAGGCGGTCCTTCTCCGGCAGTTCGTGCCACGTGGGCATCGCCGTGCCGCGCACCCCGCGCGTGATGGTGCGCAGCAGGTCCCCATCGCTGGGCAGAGACCCCGACGGTGTGAGTCGGAACTTGAACACGCCCCACGTGAAGTTGCGCGGGCGGTCCTGGTGCATGAAGGTCGCGGCGGGACCATTCCCGTCACCCTTCTCGCCGTGGCAGCCGAGACAACGGCGTTGATAGACCTCCTTGCCGTATGCGATCCACTCCTCGGAGCGCGGAAGGCTGACCTGGGATGCCTCCATGCGCTGGGGCTCGAACAGATCGCGCCATTTGCCCCGGTTCATGCCCAGCTTTTGGACGAAAGCGATCAAGGCCCGCAGGTCCTCGGTCTCCGCCACCAGATCCACCTCCTCGCCCATGAACTCGCCGTTGGGGGTGAAGATGACCGGATACTTGCCGCGCTCCGGAACGTAGAGCAGTCCCTCGCCGTTCGGGGTGAGCAGGATCTGTTCCTTGGACGCAAAGTCGAAGAGCCGCTCGGTCGCCGGGGTGCGCTCCAGGGTGCGGTCACCGTTGGAGTCCGTCGCAATCCGCGCGGCATGGGGTCCGTCGAACAAGGCCGTGAATCGGGGCATGATGGAGTCGGGCGAGAGCATGCGCGGATCCCAGAAATGGGCCAGGTGCCAGGAATCGCTGTACTTGAGCCCGACCCGGGACAGATCCGGACCGATGCGGCGGGTCGAGAACAGGTGCGGCAAGTCGAAGGCATACTCCCCTGCCTGGGTAATGGGTCCCCAGCGGCGGGTCTCGCCGGCTACCGGCCGCACATACTGGGAGTGACAGTACCAGCAGCCCTCGCGCGTGTAGACATCCCGACCGCGTTGTTGCTGCGGGGTGTAATCGGTCGAGTTTCCCACGACCCATTTGAGGTCGCCGAGGTCGTTGCGCACCACGCGGGTGACCTCGCTGGTGCGCGATTGGGGCTCCAGCATGGGCAGCAGGCCCTGCACAAAGGCAGCCAGGCTGATGGTGCCGAAGGCGCCGACCAGGGCGTAATAACGCAATCCATAGCGGATCCTGCTCATGGCCGCGCCCCCTCCGCAATAACGCCCGCCGGAAGGGGTTTGACGGCGGGTTCGGTGGCGCGCGCCGCCAGGACCGTCCGCATCAGATTGTAAACCAGGAGCGACATACCGATGTCCATGGAGATGCCGGCGACGGTTCGAACCAGCCAGTAGGGTCGGATCGCCACCAGGGAATCCAGCCATTCCACCCCGCTCATGAGACTGTAGCCCTGCTGTAGTCCCGCCATGGTCAGGTCTAGACCCATCAGGGAGATTCCGAAGGTGATGAGCCAAAACGACCAGTTGCCCAGGGTGAACGACCATAGTGAACGCCCCACCAGCTTGGGTATCACGTAGACGGTTCCGGCGATCGCCCAGACCACGAATGTTCCGAACACCGTGAGGTGGGAGTGCGAGATCACGAAGTCGCTGAAGTGAGTGGGCTGCTGGATCAACCGCAGCGCCTCGGTGGACCCTTGGAAGCAACCCACCAGATACATGAGCGAGCCCATGATCAGGAACTTGGCGGTGAGGTTATTCCCAAATCCTTGCCAGCGACCGACCATGGTGCCGAAGAAGTTCTGGAGCACCGTCCACACCGGCACGATCAGCAGCATCGATGTGATGATGGCGAGCGTCTCGGCCCAGTCGGCGATCGGGCTGTAGAGGTAGTGGTGTATGCCGACGAACGGATAAAAGAGGGCGAGCGACCAGAAGCCGATGAGCGAGAGCTTGTGGCTGTAGATCGGGTTCTGGACGCTGGCCGGCAGGAAATAATAAATGAGCACGTAGCCCGCCGGCGTAATCCACAGGCCCACGATGTAGTGGATGAACAGGCCGTGGAACGCTGCGCTATTAATGCCGGTGATGGTAAAGGGCAGGATGAAGCTTCCGAGAATAAGATTCATCACCGTCCAGACGAACGCGCCGATCAGGTACCAGACGGATACATAGAGCTGGGGCTCAAACCGCTTGGAGATGGTGACCAGAAACTGGACCGTGATAAGGCCGATCACGACAAAGATCGCGGCATCGATGGGTAGGGGGAACTCACCGGCCTCAAGACCCTGGTTGTAGCCCAGCGCGAGCGCTGCCATGCCCGCGATCAGACCCAGGTTCCACACCCACAACAGCCAGTGACCCCAGTCTTCCTTCCAAACCCGCACCCCACACAGGCGCGGCAACAGGTAATAGCAGAGGCCGATGAACAGAGTGGAGAAGGCACCGAAGATGACGCCGTTGACGTGCATGGGGCGCAACCGCCCAAAGGTGAGATATTCCGAGGTACCCAGGTAGTCAGGGAAGTTGAACAGGGTGGATATGGTCACGCCGATGCTGGGCGTGAACATGAGCCAGAACAGGCCCCAGTACAGCCATTTCAGAATCAGCCCGCGGTCGATCAGCGTATCAGGATCCGGAAAGTCGCCTCGGGCGGGAAACGCGTTCGCCATTGACGCAATCTCCTCGGCGGTCGCTTCGCCGGGTTTTCTCCTTCTGGAACGATGTCGCCATCGAGATGCCGCAGGCAGCGGGCCGCGATTCCTCGTTCCAGGGGTCGCGGCGCGCCAGCGGCTCTGGGCTCAATGCCGACCGGGGTCCAGCTTGGAGTGCCTGTTTGAATGGTAGATGTAGGCCTCCAGCGCCTTCATCGCCTCGCCGTCCGGGTCGATCTTCTCGCCCTCGTTCGGCTTCTCGATGCACCAGTTGATCATGTCGCGCAGGGTCGCGAACTGGGCCATCTGCTCCTGGTACTTGGGAAACTCCTGCGGATGGGTGTCGGACGTGTAGGGGTGGCACATGGCGCAGGCCATCCCCGTGTTGGAGAGTTTCACGCCGAGACGCTCCTCCGTGGCGGGATCGCCGTGGAAGAGCAGGTCGCCGGTGATCACCTGGTCCATGAAGACCTGGTGAAACGCCTCCATCTGGTCCTTGGTGTGCGGTGCCTTATGGGCGAATGCCGACCCAAGGCCCACGCCCAGGACAAGGATCGCCGCCACGCCCCCGCCGGTCAGTAATGCCAGTGACTTCTTGATTGCCATGGTCTTTCCTCCTCGGAAGCGCCGCTCGTTCGTCATCAGATCCGGTCGGCGACGCGTGGGCTCAGCACCTGGTTGCGGTTGTCCTCCGTACCAGAATCGACGGGCGCGGTCGCGAAAACATCCTGTCGCCACATCCTGTAATCGTTGTCCACGTTCCCCGCCTCGGTCAGCGTGAGCGAGCTCCAGCCGACGCCGTCGAAGTGATCGCCCGGGTCGGCGCGGATCATGGGCTGGGTGAGCATCGGGACGCCCTCCGGCGCGTAGGGCCACGGCCAGGAAGTCGCCAACATGCCGATCGAGCGCAGCTTGCCGATCTCGTTGTAGAGCACCTGGTGGGTGTGACCATGGATGTTGGTGACGTTGGTGTAGGGCTTGAGAACCTCCTGCACCTCGCGCCAGTCGCGCACCCAGAAGTTCCACGGCGGGTAGTACTCGTAGAGGGGGTTGTGGCTGAAGACCACCACCGGCGCATCGTTGGGCCAGTCAGCCAGCTTGGCGTTAAGCCAGCTTAGCTGCTCTGCGCCGACCGCAGCCCAAGCACCGCCGAGAGTCCCGTCCAGAGTGGCCATGTGACCCATGCGCTCCTTCGGGGTCATCTTGCGCGGGGTCCAGAAGTCCTCGGCGCGGCTGACCGTATCCAGTCCGACGAAGCGCACCCCCTTGTGATCGAAGCTCCAGGGGGACTCACCGAACATCTTGTTCCAGGTGGCGCCCATGTCGAGATACCAGTCGTGCTCACCGGGGATGAAGACCTTCTTGATGGCGACCTCTTTGAGCAACTCCGCGCCGAGCTCCAGCTCGACCGGGTCGCCCAGCTGCGCGAGGTCTCCCCCGAAGATCAGGAAGTCCGCGGGCGGATCCATCGCCTGCACCTCCTGGATGGCGCGCACCGTCTTCTCGACGAACCTGGTGTTGACGTCCCTCGGATAGAGGTGCGTATCCGAGATCCAGGCGAACTTGAAGGACTCACCGCCAGCGGCGAAGGCCACGTCCAGGGTGTTCAGCAGGGGGAAGAACCCATAGGCCGCGACCCCCGCCGTACCGAGCAGCAAGGACCTATGCAGAAAGACGCGGCGCGTCATGCGCACGGACTCGGACGGCCTGTCGCCAGGCACGCGCAGGATCCGGTCCATCTCGCGCCGCAGCAGTTCACGTTCGTTCATCGGTTGGTCTCCTCCGGAATATTTGCCGTACCGGCGGCACCTGTCAGCGCTTCACGAGTTCGACGTTGATCTCGCCGGATTCACCCGCCTTCACGGTTACCGGGGTCTCGGTATCGCCGGTGTAGCGATGTGTGGCGACCAAGGTGTAGTCGCCGGGCGGTATGTCCGTGATGCTGAACCTGCCGCTCTCGCTGGTCAGGGCGTAGTAAGGGTTCTCGGCCACAAAGACGTGGGCCAGCATCCAGCCGTGGGCGTCGCACTCGACGCGCACCATTCCGGGCCTCGCCAGCTCCCGCGTGACCCTGTCCCCCGCGTTGGGCAGGGCGACATTGAAGGCGGTGCGCCGGCCGTAGAAGCCGTGGGTGTTGTGGAGCACGGGGTCGGAGTTGAGGATCTCGATGTCCCCGGCGGGAACCACCTGTACGGCGGGGTGGAATTCACAGTCTCTGTTGTCGATGACCGGGGTCTGCTCAGCAGCGCCCCAGGCCTTTCCCGCCGCGATACCCTTCAGGTAGACGACCGCGTCCTGCACGCCCTTGTCGGGGCCGACCCGGATCTCCGGCTCGTCCCGCGGGCCGCCGCACACTTCCCTGTCCTTGGTCGGAATGATCTTCTTGACGGGGACCCTGCCATCAAAGGTCACATTACCCTCGATGGCGCCGCCGCCGGAGACGCCGCCGGCCTCGTATGCGCGTGCTCCGCCTAATGCGAGGGCCACCAAGACGATTCCCAGCCTGGTTGCGAAGTACTTTGCGGCCTTCATTGACTGTGCCCTCCTCAGGCTGCGACCCGACTCTTAGCCGGCGCGCCGCCACGCCCGTAATTCCGAGTGCTGCGCTATGAATTACACATAGTCCAGATACCGGGAAGGGCACAATTGATTGTCTAGATGGCGGTAATTGACGAATGCTGATGCATTCGCAGACGACGCGGCGTCGGACCCGCAGGCTGAACAGTTGCCGTTGGATGGGTTAGATGGGCCCGTTCTCGAGCAGGTCCGGCACGGCCGGCCTTGGTTCGACCGAAACGGCTTTGACACCCGCGGGCAGATTGGCCTGAATGAATCTGGCGAGCGTTCTCGCGGCTGCCGCCCGTCCGCAACCGCGGTGCCATGCGATGCCGACGGTACGCATCGGCACCGGTGCCGAGAGTGAGCGGATGCAGAGTCCGCCACCGGGCGTGGATTCACGACCGTGGGGAACGGCAAGCGCGGGCAACAGCGTCCAACCAATACCCGCGGCCACCATCCGCCGCAGGGTATCGAGACTGCTTGCATCGTGATCTTCATCCTGCATCTGCGGGGCGAGGCCGAAGGTCTCCAACACCTGATCGCGCAGGCAGTGCCCCTCTGTGAGCAGCAACAGCTGACGCGTGTCGAGAGCGGAGCGGTCGATCTTGGCCGAACTGGCGGCGAGCTCATGGCCCGTGGGCAGCGCGACCTTCAAGGGCTCATGGAAGAGCGCCTGGCAGTCGAGATAGTCCTGGAACAGGGGCAGCGTCAACAGGAGTGCGTCGAGCTTGTAGGAGCGCGCCGCGTCGATCAAGATCGTGGTGGTAGCCTCACGAACCAGCAGGCGCAGATTCGGAAAGGTACGTTTTACCTTGGGAATCAAGTCGGGGACCAGAAAGGGGGCAAGGGTCGGGATGGCTCCGATCCGAAGCAACCCGTCCATAGGCTCATGCGCCTGACGGGCGAGCTCGCGAATCGCCGCAACTGCTTCGAGCGCGATGCGCGCCTTGCCAACGACATTGTCCCCGATTGGCGTCGGACTGACGTGATGGTTGTCGCGCTCGAACAGGCTAACGCCCAGATACTCCTCAAGCTTCTTGATCTGCATGCTCAAGGTCGGCTGCCCCACATGACAGGCGGCCGCCGCATGGCCGAAGTGCCGCTTCTCGGCCAACGCCACCAAATAGTGTAGCTCCCGGAGGGTCATGTCCTATCTCTACAGACGCGAGCGCGCGGCGGGGGTCCTCCAGGCCTGCCCGCATCCGCGGCTCGCCGGGTCCGCTCCCGCGCCCTTCCACTTGGCGCGCAAACTCCCCTCCCGCCCCAACAGCGACCAGCCGTCATCTGAGTAGAGGTTGAAGCCGGAGGACAGCACGATCCGCCGATTGAGGAAGCACCGAGCCACGGGCGAGCTCGTTGTGGTCGCGTGGCTACAGGAGTCCATCCCGTTCAGCACTGGCGCGATGGGTTGCGTCATCCCAAAGACCAGGAAGACAAAAAGAAGCAGAAGCACGCGCTGTAACGAAATCCCGTTGCTGCCAGACGTCATAGCTTCCTCCGTTGCGCTTCGCCGTCATGGCCCGCTCCGCGCTGCGGCAACGGCCGGAGCGTCCCTGGCGCGGGCTGCGCTCTGTTGTTATCAAGAAGCTTATAATCCTGACCATAATCGTCAAGTAATCAGGCGCGCCGACGCTTGCTGGCCCAATGGCAAAGCCCGAGGTGCGATACCGGCCCGAAACAAACCTCCCGCAGCAAAAAACGCTGCCGCGCGTCGCAAGCAGGTAGCCGCGTGGACAAGGGTCCGTCTGCCATGCCGCTGAGAAGGTAGACTCCGGGGGCACAAAGGCGCCCGATTACCGCCTTACACGGTGGTGCCGACTAGGGAAATGGGAGCCGCGTTGGAAGAAGAAATCTCGCGTGGAAAGCGGGCTACTTCAGAGGTTGAAAGCGCCGCAGGTCCCGGGAAATGGCGAGGGACACCCGGTGAATCGGGCGCCGCGCGCTGCCGGCGGCGCCCAGGGATCCCGATGTCGGACTCAGCCCGCCGCGAAAGCGGCCAGTTGCGGGCTCCTGCGCCAGTCATCGCCCAACTGACCGGCACCCGGCGTTTCACTGAGCGGAAACGACGGGATGATCTCGCCGAGCTCGCATCCGCTGAGCTCATCGAACTCAACGTCAGGGAGGATGATGGCCTCGGACAGCCCCCTTTCCGCATCCCTGCCCGACGCTTCCTCGGCCTCGGGGTTCCTGACGACATCGACCGCCGCGTCTTCAAGACCCATCAGCCCGGGAAAGAGATCGATGAGATCGAATCCGCTGAGCTCCTCTACCTCGTAGTCCTTGAGCGTGCTCATGGGCCACAAGAAGTCTCGCAGCTTGCCCTGAGACAGTCCGGCGCTTGCAGGGGTGGAACGGGTTCTCATGTTGATCTCCGCTCTTCTCATTGTCGACCGTGCCCGAAGATTTATCGGACCAGGGGACGAACAGCTAAAGCGTCCCCGGTCCAATTTTTTTCTCGCTTCGAGCCCCTGTCTTATTGTTTAAACCATTTTCTATGAAAACGCAATAACTATATGCTTAAAAATAACAATTTTCCCAAGAAACTTTTTTGGTCCCGCGACTCGTGGTTGGGAAGACGGCCGGGAGCCATGATGTCCAACGACCCGCAAAGGTCAGCGACCTCTGACGGCCATTCACTCCGACACGTTTGATCTGCGGTTACTTGCCAGCACAGACGTCAGCGCCCTAACCGCGGCCCGCGGCGGGACCTTTCCGGGCCGGCCGCGCGAGCCTCCGCCTGGCTCTGTCCGGCTGCCCGCAACCAGGCCGGACACGAAGCAACCCCGTCCGTCTTGCGTCGCCGAAGGTGCCGTATAATGCTCGCAGGTGTTTTCTGTTACCGAGGGTCCTTCCGATGTCGAGACATGCAGGTTTCACTCGCCGCATCTTGTTAGCGACCGCGATCAGCATCCCCGCGACCGCGATGGCCTGGACGCCCTATGGGTACGATCCCTACGGCCCGGGTCCGGGCGCCGATCAGGCTCCCGCAGCTCCGGGGCCGGCGCCGTCAGCCGATCAGGCCTGGGGGGCGGGTAGTTACCCCGTTCCGGGCTATCCGGCCTACGGCTATGGGTATCCGCCGCAACCGCCCTACCCGCCCGCTCAGGCGCCTGGTGCCGAGGGCTACGACGCTGGTCCGGCACCCCAGCCGCCGGGTTATCCCCCCTTCGGCTCACGGCAGGGCTTCCCCGACATGGGCGGACCAGGCTTCGGGCCGCGGCAGGGGCCATTGCGGATTTCGCGACGCATGACCGAGGAAGCCTACATCATCGAGATCCCCCTAGAGGGCATGTCGGCGGAAGAGGTCCAGGTCACCACCCAGGGGAACTGGATCAGCATCGGGCGCGACCAGTCCCGGCAGGACATCAAGGAGGACACCTTCGATCAGGGACGCGGCTATGCGCGCAGCTACAGCTTCTCCAGCGGGAGCGCCAGCCGCCGCTTCAGTGTCCCCCGGGACGCCGACCTATCGGCCATGACCCGGGAGGAGAGCGACGGAACCCTGCGCATCAGCATCCCGCGGCAGCGCCAGTGAAACGCCCCGCGAGCCACTGACAAGGGATAGATCACGCATCCTTCATCGAGTCGACAGAGAAGCCCATGCCCGAGGAATACCCGACCCCGCAAGACGCGGAGGACGCCTTTTACGACGCCATCGACGACCGTGATGCAGCGCGTCTGCGCGGCGTATGGGAGGAGTCGCCCGCCATCGCCTGCCTGCTGCCGATGCAGCCGCTCCTCCACGGCGCCGAGGTGCACAAGGCATGGGCGCCGTTGACCGAGGGCGACCTGCGGCTCGACATACAGGTTCGCCACATCCGCTGGCTGGAGGCGGGGGACGTGGCGCTCCACTTCGTCGAGGAGCGCGTCAGCTTCCCCGGGCACCCAGCGCAGCCCCCCGTCTATGCCACGAACGTCTACCGGCGGGGCACGTCGGGCTGGAGAATGATCCTCCACCAGAACTCCCCCATGCCGCCTCCGCCGGGGGCCATGCCACCGGGCATGCCCCCAAACGCGGGTTAGCGCGCGCCCGAGATGCGGGCACATGCGGCGCGCAGGGCTTGATCTCGTTTGCACTCGGGAATAGGCTCGCGCACCTCACCGCAACGCGAGCGCCCTCCCGAAAGACCCCATGCGCGTCACTCTTCAAGCCCTCGGCTGCCGTCTGAACGAGGCGGAGCTCGAGACCTGGGCCAGGCAATTCCGCCAGCGCGGCTACCAGATCGCCGCCGCCCCGGAATCCGCCGATCTGGTGGTCGTCAACACCTGTGCGGTGACCGCCGAGGCGGTACGCAAGTCCCGCAAGCTGCTGCGACGCACCCAGCGGGAGAATCCCCACGCCAAGCTGGTGGTCAGCGGCTGCTTTGCCTCCCTGGAGAGCGAGTCCCTGGCGCGTGAGCAGGGAGTCGATCTGGTGATCCCGAATCAGGACAAGGACCGGCTGGTGGAGATCACGACGCGCGAACTGGCGCTCCCGTCCATGCCGAGAACCGCCATGGACGAGGACGCCAACCCGCTGTTCGCCCGCGGCCGCCAGCGCGCCTTCATCAAGGTCCAGGACGGTTGCCGTTACCGCTGCGCCTTCTGCATCGTCACCCTGGCGCGGGGCGAGGAGCGCAGCCGCCCGGTGGCCGATGTCGTGGACGAGGTGAACCGGCTGGTGAGCGAGGGCGTCAAGGAGGTCGTGCTCACCGGCGTCCATCTCGGCGGCTACGGAGGCGACACCGACAGCGGTCTCACCGAGCTCCTCCGCGCGGTGCTCGAAGACACCGGGGTGCCCCGGCTGCGACTGGGCTCACTGGAGCCCTGGGACCTGCCGCCCGGTCTCTGGAAGCTGTTCGACGACCCGCGCCTCATGCCCCACCTGCACCTCCCTCTGCAGAGCGGCTCCGACACGGTGCTGCGCCGGATGGCCCGGCGCTGCCGCACAGGAGAGTTCGCGCATCTGGCGCGCGAGGCCAGGGACGCGGTGCCGGACCTCAATCTCACCAGCGACATCATCGTCGGCTTCCCCGGCGAGACCGACGAGGAATGGCGGCAGACCGTCGACTACGTCGCCGCGGTGGGCTTCGGCCATCTCCACATCTTCAGCTACTCCCCGCGTGCCGGCACCAAGGCGGCTGGGTTGCCGGATCAGGTGCCGGTGGAGGTCAAGAAGGCACGCAGCCGCGAGATGCACGCACTGGATCAACGTGTGAAGCGCGAGACGCTGGAGAAACACGTCGGGCGCCGCTACCCGGTTCTGATCGAGGGACGTTACCAGGGAGAGGCGGACGGAGACTGGTTCGGCTACACGCCGAACTACCTGCCGGTGAGGCTGCGGCACATGAAGATCACAGACCCCGTGAACCGGATCCTCGACATCCGTCTCGACGGCGTGCACCCGGAGGGGGACAGCCTGACCGGGCGCCCGTGAGCGACCGCTGCGGGTCGCCTCAGAACCCGCGTTCGACCGCTGCCTCCTGCTCCGCGTCGAGGGCCGTTGCAACGTAGGTCAGGGAAAGGCCCATCTCCCGGGTCCAGGAGAGCTCAATGCGCCACGCCTCCTCGGGCGCCCAGGCGTGAATCGCCCGCCCATCCCCGCGGCGGATGGATCCCAGCCGTCGCGACGGCGTGGTGGCGTAGGGCGGAAAGCGGCTCTGGTCCTCACCGGGCCCGTATTTCTTGCTCAGCAGGCCGTAGAGATCGTCGAACCTGAGCTGGGATGCCGCCCGGTAGCGCCGAACCACCTTATAGACGCGATCCCGGAACGCGATGACGTACACCTGTTCCGGGCCCTCCTGGAAGACCAGGGCACGCCGCTCGCCGTCGACCTGCTCGAACGGTGGCGGATGTCCTGGATCAAGAGCCTGATCCACGCTCCCGCCCAGACAGTAGCGCCCGAAGACCTGCTTCAGACAGGTGTCCTGCTGCTCCGCAGCGATCCCGTCCGACAACCAGAGGATGGCGACGGAGATGATGGCCAGGGTTCTCAATCCGCGCCCTCGCTGCATGGGTTACGTCTGGTACGACGACGGTCCCGAAGACACCGGGGCCGTCGCCCAAATCGGCAACGACGCCGGCATCAGATCGGATCGGCGCGGTTAGGATACCCCATGCCGGCCTCCGCGGACACGCCCTCGCCGCCCTCGGCCCCGCGCTCCGCAAGCCGCTCCACGAAGCTTCTCAGGCGCGTGTAGTGGCTACCCTGCCAGTAGACCCGGCCGCATCCCCGGCAGCGCCAGAAACGGTCGAAGGCGGACCGCACGCGCGGCGGGATCTCCGCGCCGAGCGCGCGCTTGTCGACGCTGGCGAGCAAGCCATTGCAGACCGTACAGCGGGTGAAAGGGCGCAGCGCGCGGTACAGGTCCAGGCGTTCGACCACGTACCAGACCTGGTCCCGCGGGCGCTTCTGCGGCACGTAGAGCCCGTGGGTCACCGCCCTGCGCATCAGCAGCTGACGGTCGCGGCTGAGGAGGACACGGCCCTCCCCCGCGGCGATGGAGGCCAGCCTCGCATCCCCGGGATCGTTCGCGAACAGGGTGTCGAAGCCGAGCAGCCGCAGATAGCGCGCGAGTCCGCCGAGGTGGGCGTCGGCGAGGAAGCGAATGCGGCGCAGGGGCCGATGGCGCACCGCCAGCAGAGGGGAGACATCCAGGGACTCGAAAACCGGATACAGGCTGACCCGGTCGCCGTCCGCGAGTCCGGCCTCCAAGCCGCTCGACACGCCGTTGATCAGGACCAGCTCGACCTCCGCCGGCGGGATGCCCAGGTTGACGATCAGGTGCCGCACCGGGGCGGGCGCCCGCAAGCGCACCTCGCACTCCCGCTGACGGCGATGCGGCGCCAGAAAGTCGTTGAGCTCGGCGTAGCAGCGGACCCGGATATGCACGACGCCGCCCGGAGTCTGGGCCTAGAGGTCGAAGGTGGCCCACACTGGACAGTGGTCCGAGGGCTTCTCCATGGCGCGAATATCGTAGTCGATGCCCGCATCCATCAGACGCTCCTGAAGGGGCCTGCTCACCAGCACCAGATCGATGCGCAGGCCCCGTCTCGGCTCACGCTCGAAGCCGCGGCTGCGGTAGTCGAACCAGCTGAAGCGGTCGTCGGCTTCGGGGTGAACCGCACGATAGGCGTCGGTCAGGCCCCAGTCGGTCAGGTTGGCGAGCCATTCGCGCTCCTCGGGCAGGAAGCTGCACTTGCCGGTGCGCAGCCAGCGCTTGGCGTTGTCATCGCCGATACCGATGTCGAGGTCCAACGGGGCGACGTTCATGTCCCCGAGCACCACCAGGTTCTGGTCGGGCGCGAAGCGCTCGCGCAGGAAGGCGCCGAGATCGGCGTAGAACTTCCGCTTGCCCGGAAACTTCACCGGGTGGTCGCGGCTCTCGCCCTGGGGAAAATAGCCGTTGACGACCGTGATCTCGGTCCCCGAGGGCAGGCGATAGCGGCCCGTGATTGCGCGTCGCTGTACCTCCTCGCCGTCCGTCGGCAATCCCATCACGACCTCGATCGGGGCCTGCTTGCTCAGCAGCGCAACCCCGTAGTGGGACTTCTGACCGAAAAAGTGGGTGACGTAGCCAAGCCCCTCGACCATCTCGCGGGGAAAGGCGTCGTCCGCGACCTTGCATTCCTGGACGCCGATGATGTCCGGGTCGTGTCGCTCCTTGAGGGCGGCGAGCTGATGCGGGCGGGCACGGATGCCGTTGATGTTGAAGGATACGATCTTGAGCACGCGGGTCTGTCTCCGAGGCCGCCGGATGCGCGGCGGGCAGCGGGCAGACTAGCACGGGAGCAAGGCCCCATCCAGGCAAGGCAGACCCGTGGGGGCCGCCGGATGGTCAGCGTCTACCGCGCCGGCGCAGCGTTTCGATCAGGACCTCCTTGTTCTGATAGCGAACGTCCTTGCCCTTGGCGATGAAGATGACCTGCTCGGCAATGTTGCCGGCATGCTGGCCGATGCGCTCCAGGGCGCGGAGGGCAAATACCAGGTCCACCAGCTGACCGACGAGGGAGCTGTCCTCCAGCACGAAGGTCATCAAATGCCGCAGACCCGCCTCGAACTCCTCGTCGAGCCTGTGATCGTCCGCAAACACATCCAGCGCCCGTTCCACTTCGAGCTGATTCAGCGCCTCGAGACTGCGCTCCAGCATCGAGCGGGCCACCTCGTCGAGACGCCGTACATGGTGCAGGATCCTGGACGCAGGCTGTTGGCCGTCGCGCTCGAGGAGGCGGATCACGCACCAGGCGATCTGCTCGGCCTTGTCCCCCGCTCGCTCCAGGTCGCCAACCACCTTGGACAAGGCGAGGACGAGGCGCAGATCGAGGGCGGCGGGCTGGCGTTTGGCGATCAGACTGAATATGGCGTCGTCGGTGTCGAGCTCGAAGTGGTCGACCCTTGGCTCCCCGTCCACCACCTGGCGCGCCAGGCCCGGGTTGCCCTCGACCAACGCATTCACCGCCATCCGTGTCTGCTCGAGTACGTACTCCCCCATCTCGAGCACGAGTCCGCGAACGCGCCCGAGCTCCTGGTCGTAGGCGTGGACCGTGTGGCCTTTGGTGACGTCGTTCATGATTGCTGCAACACCGTTAAGGGACGTAAATCTGCTCGCGCGGTCTCGAGCCTCGGGACCATCGGTCGGGCCTCACCCGAAGCGACCGGTGATGTAGTCCTCGGTGAGCTTGTGGCGCGGGTTGGTGAAGATGTCGTCGGTCTCCCCGACCTCGACCAGGTCGCCGAGGTGGAAATAGGCCGTGCGCTGGGAGACGCGGGCCGCCTGCTGCATGGAATGGGTCACGATCGCGATGCTGTAGTTTTCGCGCAGCTCGTCGATCAGCTCCTCGATCTTGGCTGTCGCGATCGGGTCCAAGGCGGAGCAGGGCTCGTCCATCAGGATCACCTCGGGTGACACGGCGATGGTGCGCGCGATGCACAGGCGCTGCTGCTGACCACCCGAAAGGCTGGTGCCGGGTTGATCGAGTCGGTCCTTGACCTCCTCCCAAAGTCCCGCCTTGCGCAGACTGGTTTCCACCAGCTCGTCAAGCTCCGCCTTGTCATTGGTAAGACCGTGGATGCGCGGACCGTAGGCCACGTTCTCGTAGATCGACTTGGGGAAGGGATTGGGCTTCTGGAAGACCATCCCGACCCGGGCCCGCAGGGGGACCACGTCGCGCTTACGGTCGTAGATATCGGTGCCGTCCAGCAGGATGCTGCCCGTGACCCGGCAGCCCGGAATGGTGTCGTTCATCCGGTTCAGGCAGCGCAGGAAGGTGGACTTGCCGCAGCCCGAGGGACCGATCATCGACACCACCTCGTTCTTGCCGATGTCGAGGCTGACCCCCCTGATGGCGTGCTTGTCCCCGTAGTAGACATCCACGTCACGGCAGGCCATGCGCGCATCGGTCGACGTGAAGTCGCCCACCGTGCCTTCGAACGCCCGGTCTCCCGCCAGATCCGACGCCCTGATCGCGCCCGTGCCGCGGCCGATCTCTGCTACCGTTGTGTGCATCGCGTCTCTCCTCGTCTCGTGTCAGATTCGCCGGCGTCTACCACCGGCGCTCGAAGCGCCTTCTCAACAGCACGGCGGTCAGGTTCATCAGGATCAGGAACCCGAGCAGCACCATGATCGCCGCCGACGTCCGCTCCACGAACCCGCGCTCGGGGCTGTCCGCCCACAGGAAGATCTGCACCGGGAGCACGGTCGCGGGGTCCGTCACGCCGCCGGGAATGTCAACGATGAATGCGATCATGCCGATCATCAGCAGCGGCGCCGTCTCCCCCAGGGCCTGGGCCATGCCGATGATGGTGCCGGTCAGCATGCCCGGCATGGCGAGCGGCAGCACGTGATGGAGCTGGGTCTGCAGGGGCGAGGCGCCGACGCCGAGCGCGGCCTCGCGGATCGAGGGCGGAACCGACTTGAGCGCCGCCCGGCTGGCGATGATGATGGTGGGCAGGGTCATCAGGGTCAGCACCAGCGCCCCGATCAGGGGCGTGGAGCGCGGAACGCCGAAGAAGTTGATGAACACCGCGAGCCCGAGCAGGCCGAACACAATCGAGGGCACCGCCGCCAGGTTGTTGATGTTGACCTCGATCAGGTCGGTCCAGCGGTTCTTGGGGGCGAACTCTTCCAGATACAGGGCCGCGCCCACGGCGATCGGAAAGGACAGCAGCAGGGTCAACAGCAGGGTATAGAAGGAGCCCACCAGGGCGCCCGCGATGCCCGCGAGCTCGGGCTCCCGGCTGGCCCCCTTGGTGAAGAAGATGGTGTTGAAACGCCGCTCCAGCCTGCCCTCGGCCACGAGCGCGTCCACCCAGCCCAGGGTCTGATCCTTCACGCGGCGCTCGGACTCCGGCACGTCGCGGTCGATGTGCCCCTTGACCAGCATGTCGATATCGTCGTTGGCGAGCAGCCAGACCTCGGCGACGGTCCCGGTCTTCTCCGGCTGCGCGGCGATCAACTCCCGCAACTGTTGCGGCGCGCCGGGGCTGACGAGCTGGTAGAGCGCGCGCAGGTCGCGGCGTCCCTGAACGTCGGAAAACTTCGCCTTGAGGGCGTCACGGATGAGCTTCTGGTAGTCCGCACAGGACGGGATGCCGGGTTTGCCCAGGCACTCGCGATCGATCTCCTCCGCGGCGAAGTTGATCGGCAGCTGGATGTAGGTCTGCTGAAAGGCCGTGTAGCCCTTGCCGATGATGTCCACGAACAAAATGGCGACAAAGGCCAGGCCCAGAACGACGGCCCCCATGCCCATGAGGCGGAACCGTTTCTCGGCCGCGTAGCGGCGCGCCAGGCTGGCGTTGACGATGTCGATGGTGCGCGCGGCCGGCGCGCCACCGCCCGCGCTGGATGCTTGATTATTCATACTGTTCCCGGTACTTGCGCACGATGTGCAGGGCGATCACGTTCAGGGTCAGGGTGACGACGAAGAGCGTGAGCCCGAGCGCGAAGGCGGCCAGGGTCTTCGGGCTGTCGAACTCCTGATCCCCGGTCAGCAAGGTGACGATCTGCACCGTCACCGTGGTTACCGCCTCCAACGGGTTCCAGGTCAGGTTCGCGGACATGCCGGCGGCCATGACCACGATCATGGTCTCGCCGATGGCGCGGGACACGGCGAGCAGGACCCCGCCGACAATGCCGGGCAGCGCGGCGGGCAAAATGACCCGTTTGACCGTCTCGGACTGCGTGGCGCCCAGGGCGTAGGAGCCGTCGCGCATCGCCTGGGGAACGGCGTTGATGACGTCGTCCGAAAGCGAGGACACGAAGGGGATGATCATGATGCCCATCACCAGTCCCGCCGCAAGGGCGCTCTCCGAGGCGACGTCCAGCCCCACCGAGGCCCCCAGCTCGCGGATGAGGGGCGCGACGGTCAGCGCGGCGAAGAATCCATAGACGACGGTCGGGATGCCGGCGAGGACCTCGAGCACCGGCTTCGCGGTCGCCCGCACCTTGCTCGGCGCGTACTCCGAGAGGTAGATGGCGGCCATCAGGCCGATGGGCACCGCCACCGCCATCGCGATCAGGGAGATCAAAAGGGTGCCCGCGAACAGGGGCACCGCGCCGAAGGCGCCGGACGCGCCGACCTGATCCGCCCGGAGCGCGATCTGCGGGCTCCATTCCGTGCCGAGAAAGAATTCGGCTATGGAAACCTTCTGAAAGAAGAGGACGGACTCGAAGACCACGGACAGCACGATGCCCAAGGTGGTCAGAATGGCGATCGAGGAGAAGACCACCAGGATCACCATCACCGTGGACTCCACGCGATTGCGCGCCCGCAGCGCCGGGCTCGTCCTGCTCCGGGCGATGGAGAGGCCACCGACGGCCACGGCAAGGCACAGAACCCAGAGTGCGATGTTGGCGAGAGACTGCAGGCGCGCGTAATGGTCCGCGGCGGCCTGTAACTCGGGCGTCACCTCACCCGAGACGATGTTTCCCGTCGCCAGATTCTGAATGTCGTTGACGAGCAGGCCGACGCGCCCGTCCGAGAGTCCGGCGGTCATCTCCGCCGGAAGCGCGGCCTTCATCAGGCTGGTTACGATCGCGTCCTGAAAGCCGAGCCAGAACCCGAACAGGAGCAAGGCGGGCATCCCCGCCCACAAGGCGGCGTAGAAGCCATAGTAGCCAGGCAGAGAGTGCAGGGTCTTGATCTTCGCCGCACCGCCCGCCACGGACACGGCTCGCCGGTAGCCGAAATGGTAGGCCAGCGCCATGAAGCCGAGGAGGACGAGGAGCAGGACGGACGACTGCATGCTGGGAGACCCGTTCTCAAGACGATGATGCCAGCGGCCCTGCGCGGGCCGCCGGCAATGCCGACACCGGGTAAGTGAGACCGGCTATCCGCGGATACCTACTTCTCGGGCGCGCTCATCGGCTCCATGCCCTGGGCCGACGCGGCGACCTTGGCCCGCATGTCGTCCGGCAAGGGAATCAGGCCCTTGTCGGCGAGATAGCCCTCCGGTCCCCAGGCCTTGTCGCTGGTGAACTCGGTGACGTACTCCTCGATTCCGGGGATGGTCCCGACGTGGGCCTTCTTGACGTAGAAGAACAGCGAGCGGGAGACCGGATAGTCACCGCTGGAGATGGTTTCAAAAGTAGGCTCGACGCCGTTGACCTTGGAGCCCTGGATCTTGTCGGCATTCTGGTCGAGGAAGCTGAAGCCGAAGATGCCCAGCGCGTTCGGGTTGGCCTCCAGCTTCTGCACGATCAGGTTGTCGTTCTCGCCGGCCTCGATATAGGCCCCGTCCTCGCGCACGCCGTGGCACACGGCCTTGTGCTTGTCCTTGTCGGTCTTCTTCAGCGCCTTGATCGAGTCGATACTGTCGCAGCCCGCCTCCATCGCCAACTCCACAAAGGCATCCCGGGTACCGGATGTCGGCGGCGGACCCAGCACCTCGATCTTGGCGTCCGGTAAGGAGTCGTTGACCTCCTTCCAGGTCTTGTAGGGGTTGGCGACCAGCTTCTCGCCGTCCCGGGGATCGGGCACATCCTTCGCCAGGGCCAGGAAGATGTCCTTCGGGGTCAGGTCGAGCTGCGGGGCCTCCTTGGAACTGGCGATGGCGATGCCGTCGTAGCCGATCTTGACCTCGACGATCTCCTTGACGCCGCTGGCCTGACAGGCATCGAACTCAGACCCCTTTATGCGGCGCGAGGAGTTCGTGATGTCCGGGTGGTCGACGCCAACGCCCGAGCAGAACAGCTTGAGCCCGCCGCCTGAGCCCGTGGACTCGATCTTCGGGGTCTTGAACGCGCTGCTGCGGCCGAAGTTCTCGGCCACGGTGGTCGCGAACGGAAAGACGGTGGACGAGCCGACGACCGTGATGTAGTCGCGGGCCAGGGCTTGCGCGCTGAACGAAACCGCGACGGCGGTCGCGGTGACGACGAGCTTGGTTCTCATGATCCATCTCCCGACAGAGTGACTGAATTCCGGGCGGAATTCTCTCGTCGGGAGGTTGTGATTTAATGACCCGGACGTGGAGCTTTGGTGAAGGGTTTATTAACGTTCAATGAAACTCTAAACCTTCCAGTTCAACGCAACCCGCTGAGCATACGGACCAGATCCATGGTCGCGGCGAAGAAGTCCTCCTTCTGATGACCGCCGCACCAGGCGCGTATGCGACGCATCGCGGAATCGATGTCGGCCCCCTGCAGGACGTCCTTGCCCGTTGCCAGGTTGAGCCCGGAGATGAACCCCGTCAGCCAGTCCTCGTAGCGGCGATACTCCCACGCCAGCAGATCGTCCCCCGCCTCGTTGCCGGTCGCGGCGGAGAGATACTGGTCGCAGGTCTTGATCCCATAGCCCCACAGCGGCGGCAGCTTGTCCGCGCGGACGGGGCCCGCCCCTCCCAGCAGGCCGCCGGAGAGCAATACGGCTGCGGCGAGGCATCGGTACCGAACAATGGATTTCATCATCGCGTCATGCTTCCTCAACCGCGAATGTCACCAGTGACGCGACGGTAGGTCGCGACCCCCGCTAGTGGAACTGCAAGCTATCACACTTCCGCTGAACCGGCGAAACAAGCCGTTCGCGTTTGCGAGACTGCCGCGCCTCAAGGTTCCACCATCCCGCGGCGCATTCGTTCCATCCCCTCGCCCGCTCTCATTGTGCATGCGCCGGGGGAGGCGCTGAACTGCGCAACCGACTTCCCCGTATCCGGTACCGGCAGACCGACGCCTCCTCTCGGGTTTCCGATGCGGTTAACATGACGGTTCGAGGACGACACCCCGACGCCGGCTACTGGGACCCGCATCGATGACCACCGACAACGCACAAACCGCTTCGCTCGTCGACCGGCTCGGCCGATTCGCGCCCGGCCTTCCGGCGCTGTTGCGCTACCGCAAGGAGGACCTGCCGCACGACCTCGTCGCTGGCTTGTCGGTCGCGGCCGTTGCCCTGCCGGTGGGTGTTGCCTATGCGCAGCTCGCCGGATTCAGTCCGGTGGTGGGACTCTACTCCAGCATTCTGCCCCTCGCGGCCTATGCCCTGTTCGGCACCTCGCGCCAGCTCATCGTCGGCCCAGACGCCGCCACCTGCGCCCTGGTGGCAGCGGCCGTGGCGCCGCTGGCGGCAGGGGACGAGAACCTCTACCTGTCCCTGTCCATGGCCCTGGCCTTTCTTGCCGGGATCTTCTGCATCGGCGCCAGCTTCCTGCGCCTCGGCGCACTCGCCGACTTTCTGTCCCGCCCCATCCTGGTTGGTTTTCTCAATGGAATCTCGCTGCACATCATCCTCGGGCAGATCGGCAAGGTCTTCGGCTTCGACCTGGGCGCGCCGGGCATCCTCCCCCGGTCGCTGGAGCTCGTAACCAGGCTGGGCGAGACCCATTGGCCAACCCTGGCCGTTGGCACGTGCGCCTTCGGGGTGTTGGTGTTCTCGCCCCGCCTTTTCCCGCGGTTGCCGGCAGCGCTGATCGCCATTGTCGTCGCTGGCATGGTGGTGGCCCTTCTCGGCCTGGACGCGCAAGGGGTACAGACCGTCGGCGCGTTACCAGCCGGACTGCCGGAGCTGCGACTGCCCGACCTGTCGCTGGACGTACTGGAGTCCTTGGCCGCCGCGGCCGCGGGCATCGCGCTGATGAGCTTCTCCAGCGCCATGCTCACCGCGCGCAGCTTCGCCGCCAAGAACCGCTACGACATCGACGTCGACCGCGAGTTCTCGGCCCTCGGCGCCGCCAATATCGCTTCCGCCTTGTCCCAGGGCTTCGCCATCAGCGGGGCCGACTCTCGCACCGCCATGAGCGATTCCGCGGGCGGTCGGACCCAGGTCACGGGCCTGGTATCCGCCGCGACCATCGCGGTGGTGCTGGTGTTTCTCACTGATCCCCTGCAGTACGTCCCCATCGCCGCCCTGGGGGCGGTGCTGATCAAAGCGTCCCTGGGGCTGATGGACATCGCGTTCCTCAGGCGGCTCTATCGGCTGGACAAGCGCGAGCTGGCCATCTCCGTCATCGCCACCCTCGGGGTCGTCTGGATCGGCGCCATCGACGCCATCCTGTTCGCCGTCGCCCTGTCGCTGATCCGCTTCGTGCAGATCGTCGCCCGCCCGCGCGTCGAGCTACTGGGGAAGGTGAAGGGTTATGCGGGGTTCCACCCGATCCAGCACCATTCCAAGGCCAGGACGGATGAGGGCCTGGTCATGTTCCGCTTCAATGCCTCGATCGTCTTTTTCAACGCCCCCTATTTCAAGCGTCAGGCCCTGAAGGCGATCGAGGACGCCGGCCCGCAGCTCAAGTGGTTCGTGATCGACGCCCTCCCGATCACCGGGTCGGACATCACCGGACTCTATGCCCTCAACGATGTCCACGAGGAGCTGCGCCGTCGCGGCGCCGAGCTGGTGATCGCCGGCCGTCGCACCCAGGCGATCAAGTGGCTCGAATCGGTGGGCATGGCCGAGGAGGAGCTCGCGGACCGTTTCTTCCCCACGCTGCGGCAGGCGGCACGGGCCTACAAGACCCAGTTCCCCCGCGAGCCTGCCGGGCAACCCGAGAATGCGACCGCGCCCGCGGCATAGACGCTACGCCGACCGCCTCGGGAATCGTGGATCGAACGAGACGCGGGGCCGGGATACGGTCAGCTACCTGACTCGCCAGCCTGTGCCGATTCGAATCGGCTGATGATGTTGGTCACGAACTCCTCCGAGTAACCCGCGAGGAAGCACCAGAACAGGAGCTTCGCGTAATCCTGATGGCCCTGCGCATGAATCGCGAACAGGTCCATCAGGCTGCCAGCCGAGGCGGCATCGGCACTTGGGTCTACGACGTCCGGGACAAACGTCGGGAACAGGTCCCCTTCCACCAGCCCCGAGATGAACAAGATGTACAGCAGCAGCGCCAGAATGCCGCCGACCAGCGGCGAGAGCACGACGTAGACCCAGGAGCGGGCGAGCAGCAGCAGGTCGTCATGGCCCAGCGCCTTCAAGCGCTTCTGCAGGCTGATGAAACCGCCGATGACGCCCGTCAGCAGGACCATCCAGGAGGTCGCCCCGATCAGGTCGTTATATCCACCGCTCACCAGATAGGCACCCGCGATCATGACCGCCAGCAAAAGGGTCAAGGCGAGCCAAAGCCGGTTGCTGATGACCTTGATCATCTCCAGGCGCTCGTCCAGAGGCTCCCGGTAGCTCAGACCGGTCCTGTGCTCGGTCGGCGAGGATGGCTTCTGCGTGGTCTCGGACATGGTTCTTTTCCTCGGCAACAATGACGTTGAACTCCAGAGAGCGCGAAGACCAAGGTGTGCGCCGGAAAGCCGGATGGAAACGCGAGCGGCGCTACAAGGCCTCTCGCGGCCGCCCCGTTCATCCCTCGCCTGCTGACCGGCCCGGGAGCAAGGAATCCGACCCTTATCGTCAGGATAGGATCCAATCGTCGGCAGGGAAAGGCAACACGGCACGGGCACATGCCCGCGAGCAGGTTTTCTTGCGCTTGTGGACGCCGGTTGGGCGAACCGGCGCCGATCAATGCCAACCGGCGGCGGTAACGGATCAGGAGCCGGAAGCGAGGGCGTTGCGACCGTGAACCGATTGCCGGGGTTTCACGGTTGCCTTCCCTCCGGCCAGCTAGAACACGGGAAACACCGAAGCCATCGGATCGGCGCTCCGTGCCACCCCCTCTTTCTTCACGACAACGGAGTCACCGACCTTCATGCGGGTAAACAGGAGCCTGGCGTCCTCGTAGTGAAGACGGACGCAGCCATGCGAGTCGGGGCGACCGGGCATATAGCCTTCGTGGATGAAATAGGGCCCGTGAAACTGGAGCGAATAGGGCATCGGGGTATTCTGGTCGTAGTAGTTCGTGTACTTGCTGGAACGCTTGTCCTCGTCCTTGCTCTGCACGCGAAACTTGCCTTTGGGGGTTGGATGCTTTTCCGACCCAGTCGATACCTCGCCACTGGCAAACACCCGCCCGTCCTCGACGTATTCGAACGTCTGCGAGTTGAGATAGATCGTCAGGGCACGAGACTTCGCTTTCGGAAGCTGATAGCGAGGGTCGTTCTCCGGGGCCACCAGTTGGGGACGTTTGGGTTTTGCTTGAGCCTGCGGTTCCGGCTCAGGGGCTACGGGCACTGCGACGGTCTCGGGCTGGCTGGCACAGCCCGCCCCGAATAGTCCGATCAGAAGAAACGCGTATGTCTTGGAATGGCGCATCGGTCAAGAGCCAGCGACTGTCGGACGAAAGCGAAAACTGACTGTACCGTCCCTCCCCGCTGCCAACGCGAGGTTGCTGATTCGGACGGGAACAAACCAGGGTCAGCGGAAGTAACATGCAGGATAGGGATCGCGAGCACGTGATTCAACGAAACCGCGCCTTTGGCGGATCGGCCAAGCATGGCCCGACCACCCGCGTCGACGACTCTCCACACCTCTCGGGTCCCGTTCAGCCTACCCGGTATCCCGGGGCGCGCCGAGATGCCTGATCCTGGTCTCGACGGCGGTCAGGATCCGGCGGATCCCCGATCCCGCCCATCGAGCCGGCGACCAAGCGCGGCTCCGGATCGACTCGGTCCACACGGGTTCCCGCAACTCCAACGCAACCTCCGCGACCGGGTTCCCCCGACGCTCGAACCAGGTACTCCCCTCCTCGACCAGATCAATCAGGAGACGAACCGGCCCCCGCCCGGCGGGCGCAGTGACGTCGAGACGGATCCAGGCCTGCCCATTCGGTGCCAAGGCCGGCAGCGGGGCACCACCGTCCCGCCATGTCAGGACATCGCCGTTTGCGTCCAGCCAACGGGCCGCAACCATCAGGCCAGAGGCCGGAAAGGCTGGCCAGGCCTGGGGGCTGGTGTTTCTGACCCCGACGCGGATGGATAGGGGCATGCCCGCAGCGGCACGGTTCGGTGCGCCGTCGACCTGCCACGCGACGCGGTAGGCGTTTCCGGGAAGAAAACGCGGAGCATCTCGCAGCGCGCTGCGCATATGCACACGCAATACATCGGCCAGTGATCCGATGTTCCCGTCTTGGAAGAACCTCCCATGCGCCCCCTGAATGAAGCCGACTTGGTAGTCCGGGAAGCTCCTTGTCCAGGCTAGCTCGGGCCGGCGATACCTGAGCCATGGGTAGGCCGCCTGGCTGTCGCGCCCAAACAGCAGCAACACCCTCTCGCCATAGGGCTGGGGCAGGAACGACCACTCCATGAGCACCAGCAGGGGTATGTGACGGCGCCTTCTCAGCAGATGCTGCGCGACGGCCAAGGCGATCACCGCGCCCTGGCAGTTGCCGCCGACGAACAGCGGTCCCTCGGGATACAGATCCTCGATCTCTCGGGCGTAATGCAGCGCGAAGGCCTGAACCTCGTCCTCTGAGTAGTCCATGACCTCACTGCCCGAGCGCATGCCGAACACCGGTGTGCCAGCGCCCAGATGGCGCGCGAGCTGCGAAAACTCCTCGCCCGACTGGCAGACCCAGGCGAGGGGGAGATCTGCGCCGCGGGGATTGAGCATCGAAACGAGGCTCCCCACCTTCCTGCGCTCGCCGGGCCAGGCGGCAACGTAAGGAAGCAGCTTGCGGTAGATTTCCGTCGGCATCGGCCAGTGCGAGCCCGTCTCGATCGCGCGCTCCCGTCGCGCGGGCGTTATCGTGCGCAGGCGATCAAGAAGGGTGCCTAACAGCGGCCGGGCGAAGAACGCCTCGACGGGGATGCGCAGCCCCAACTCCGCCTCGATGCGCCCGAACAGCTCCGCGGCGGCCAACGAGTTCCCGCCGCACGCGAAGAAGTCGTCCTCATTGCTCGGGTCACCGGCGCATCCCAGCGCCTCCGACCAGATGCGCGTGACCCGTTCCGCGGCCGATTGCGCCCTGGTTCCAGCCCGCTTGTCGATCCATCCGGGTCCGACATCCGCCGCCAGGCAACGCAGCTCCCCCCTCGTGAACCGCTCGCCAAGCAGGGAACGCCGAACCTTTCCGGCCGCCGTCCGCGGAATCTGGTCCGGCCACACGGCCACGACATCCCGGACGGGCACGCCCGGATCGCGGGCGAGGCCGCGCCGGATCCTGCGGACGGTATCTCCGACGCGGAGGGGCGTTTGGTCGATCGGCTCGAAGAAAACGGCGAGGCTCTCCGTGGCGTCCGCCGGTCGGCGTATCGTGCAGGCCGTCAGTTCCACCACCTCGCCCGCCAGAAGGCCCTGAAGCAACGTCTCCATGTCGACCAGGGAGTAGTTCTTGGCATTGATGATGACGACGTCCTTCGCGCGATCCGTGACGCTCAGACAACCCTCCGCCAGGAACCCCAGATCCCCGCTCCGAAACCAGCCGTCAGCGGTGAAGCTCGTTGCGGTCCGGTCCGGTCGGCCGACATAACCGGCGAACATCCTCGTCGGCGCGCGGATCTGCACGTGACCCTGGCGGCCCTCGTCGAGGACACGGTCCTCATCGTCGACAATGCGGATGCTCACCCCTGGGACCGGCGGGCCCAGCGAGGGTCTCGCCGAAGGCGGCTCAGTGTCGGAAAACTCCATCGGCGTCTCGCCGCCCGCGATCAGCCCCGTCTCGGTCATGCCGTAGCCCGGAAAGATGATCCCTTCCGGTGCACCATGACGGGCCAGCAACTCGGCGAACGAGCGCATCACTTGCGGGACGACGGTCTCCCCGCCCACGCCCACGCGCTCGAGGCTGCTTAGGTCCCAGCGCGCGTCGGAGCGGGCGGCCGCCGAGTCGATCCGACGCGCGAGATACGAAGTCAAGGGAAGGTAGCCAACGCGAAACCGCTCAACGGCGTCGAACAGCGCGAGCGGTGAAGCGAGCGCCGACTCGGTCGCCAGATACACGTACTCGCTAAACCGGGCGCTCACGCAGTGAAGACCGGTAACGCTATCGAGCGAGAACCAACCCAAGCCGACCCTGCGGCCTTGCCCCCCTTGTGCGGAAGAACGCGAGAACAGGCGGTCGATCAGTGCGGCGTGCGGCAGTGCGACCAGCTTGAGGTCTTCCGTGGTGCCGGAAGACGGCAGGACGCAGGCCCAGTCATCAGGATCCGCATCGCCGACCTGGGGCAGCCCGCCCGCTGTCCCCCGCAGATCCCCGATATGCCGGAAACGCGAACCCATCCGGGGCAGTCCTTCGCGGATGGGCTCGAAACGATCGTCCGCGACGACCAGAGCCGGCCGCAGCCTCTCCAGTACGCCGATCAGGGAATCGCTGCGTCGGGAACGCAGGACCGTGCGCCCCAGCGAGCTGATCGGCGCCGCGACGAACCCGCCCCGCCAGCATGCCCAGACGCCGGCAACGAGCTCCAGTACCCCGTCGAGAAGCAGGGCAACGGTCGCGCCTCGCGCGCAGCCAGCGCGACGCATGCCCAGGGCGATGCGCCCTGCGTCGTCCCAAAGCTGCGCGTAGCCGGCTGACCGGTGCTCCCCGCCCAGGTGATACTGCCAATATCTGCCTTGCGGGCAGGCCTGGATTCGCTCCTCCAGCGCGGTGGCGAGGTTTGTCGGCAGCTGCATCGAAACCTCGGCGCGCGCTCCGTGCGCGATGGACGGCGTAGTCACCTCCGGGCGAAAGGGGTTCGTGGTTGCAAGCGCTCAGCCCGCCTGCGCCAGATAGGCCTCCGCGGAGGCCATGATCTCTCTGCCGTTCAGGGTCAATCGCGCATGCCGCCGAATCGTATCGACACCCGAGAGGAAGCGTTCCCGGCAGGCAAGGGCCGCCTGCTCGGCGAGGCGTGCGTCCTGCCCGCCCACCAGGCCCAGGTCCAGAAGCCGCCGGTGGAAGTAATGCAGACGGGCGCAGACGAAGGTTGCATGATAGACCCCGTCCATCGGACGGCGATCCCTTCGCAAGGGTGAGGGGTAGGAATCCTCCACCGCATTGGCCACCAGGGGCTCGACCCGGGAAAGGCCGAACAGCAGGTGGTGGGCGGTCTCGTGCACCAGGCCGTCCGCCAGGGCCAGCAGCGTGCCGTGGGTCTCCGCGTTGAGGATCACGGCTCCCCACAGCATCAGCGAGGACACGCCGCCGAACCGCCGGGACGTCGGCCCTGCGGCCGGCGCCGCCGCGATGATCTGCACGACCATGGCGTCCAGCTCGGCGCGCAGCGCCGGATCCGCCGCTTCGATCAAGTCAAGCGCGGCCGGGGCCAGCGATCGAAATTGGTCCCACACCTCCGGCCCGGGTGCGCCGAGGAAGCCCGGATGCGCGGACCCCAGATCCACCAGGCGAGCGTAGCGCTCGAGGTCATCGCCCAATTCGTCCCGCGTGAACGGAAGGATCGTGAGCGTCGGGCTCTGCCGAGCCAACCTGAGAATCTCGCCGAACAGGCGCTGCGCCGCGTCTCCTGCCTCTTCCTGCAAGGCAAGCACGAGATCGAAATAGCGCCCCGCCAGACCAGGCAACACCCGATGCGCCCGAATCTCCCCGAGCGCCCGGGCGACCTCATCGGCGTCATGCCGCCGCAGACGGTCGTCCGCGGCATGCAGGTGCGCCAGGCTGTCGGCCAGGTCCTCCCGCATGTCCGAATCGAGCCTCGCGGGGGGCGGTTTCAGTTCCGGGAATATCTTCGCCATCCCAACCTCACCCGCAAAAAGCAGGCCCCAACCGTTGACGCTTGGGGCCTGCGCATTGAGAACCGCGGAGGGCTCCGGCGGAGCCGAACGAAGGGCACGTCGAAAAATCGAAGGTGCCCATGCGAGCCGAGGATGGCCCGTCGAGAGCTAGCCCGGGACCTCGCCGTCGCCGATCTTGTTGAATGCCCGGTCGAGCGCCACGGCAGTTCGACCCGCATCCGGCATATCGGGAGACCCGACGGGCGCTTCACCAACCTTGTTGAACGCGCGATCGACCCGACCCGGGGTCACGTCGTCGGCACTGCTCGTCAGATGCCGGAAACCGAGCAGCTTGGTCAGGTCGACCCCGGAATCGGGGCTGGCTTTTTCGGACATGGTGGTTACCTCGATTTCTGTGGAGATGTTGTAGCGTTCCCAAGGACATGCGGCTGTGGAACTGCCGCCACGAACCTCTAAGCCGGCGTGAAAGGCAGAGTGCGGCGTCACGGACCCGGCCAGGCGAAGGCCGTCCCTTACCCTTTCCTGTTCCTCGCCGTCACGCCTTGGACGAGGGTCCGCGGACGCCGGAAGCTTACAAACCCCTGAACCCTGGATCAAGGCACCCGAACAGAATCGGACGGCCCCTGGGCGGAACGAGTTATCGTGGACGTGCGTGGCTTGGGCCAGGCGCACACGGGGAGTCGCGTCTCGGCCGCTCTCGTCGGCACCTCGCTGGGCTCGACCTCTGCCGCCATGCCCAACGTGGCCGCCGTCAGCCAGCGCGACGAGCCCTCGCACCTGGCCTTCTTCGTCATGCCGCCGGTGTGCGGCCGATTCAGCGACCCGGTGAAGGCACCGCCGATCTCCTACTTCCCGACCCGCCTGGGTACCGTCAGGAACGACGCCTCAGCCGGGACCGCTCTCTCCGTCGCCCCAGCGCCGGCGGTTGATGGCGTACTCCGTCACCTCGCCGCGGAAGGGCAGCAGCAGCATGCCGGGGAGCCGGTCCACCTCCCGCGGGTCGCGATAGCCGCGGATGCCGATGGTCATGCCCGCGTGCCCCGCCCGGGGCTGATCCCGGTAGGTGCCGAGCAGCCGGTCCCACCAGGAAAGGTTGAAGCCGAAGTTGGAGTTGGTCTCGTCGTCCTCCACCGAGTGGTGGACGCGGTGCATGTCGGGCGTCACCACCAGCCAGCGCAGCACCCGGTCCAGACCGGCTGGCAGCCCCACGTTGCCGTGGTTGAACATCGCCATGCCGTTGAGGATCACCTCGAACAGGATCACGGCGACCACGGGCGGCCCGAGCACCATGATCGCGGCGAACTTGATCACCATCGACAGCAGGATCTCGATGGGGTGGAAGCGCGCCCCCGTGGTGAGATCGTAGTCGAGGTCCGCGTGATGGACCCGGTGCAGCCGCCACAGGGCGGGCACCGCGTGGAACATGACGTGCTGGAGCCAGATCACGAAGTCCAGCACGATCACGGCGACCGGAACCGCGAGCCAGAGCGGGAGGCCGACGGCGTTGAGCACCCCCCAGCCCCGCGCCTCGGCGATCGCGGCCATGCCCACCGCGGCGGCGGGAAAGACGAGCCGCAGCAGGATCGAGTTCAGCACCACCAGCCCGATGTTGCTCGTCCAGCGCTGGGACCTGGAGACGCTGAGCGCCCGCCGCGGCGCGCGCACCTCCCACAGCGCCATCAGCGCGAAGATGCCTAGGAAGAAGCCGAGGCGGATGGCCGCCTCGTGTTCGAGAATCAGGTTATCCAAATCGACACCGCCGGCAATCGAGCAAGATGGCTACCCACAACCGCAGTGATGGCGGTCGGCACAGTGACAATCAAGCCAGGCCAAGGGGCGATCAGGGCAGGAAGGAGAGCGCCCCCAGGGCGGCGTTGATCCGTTCCTTTACCGCCTCGTAGTCATCGAACAGGAACACCGCGTAGGCGTCGGCCAGCTTGTTCTTGTGCATGGCGATGACCAGCGCCTGCCGGTGCCCGGCCTGGAATTCGGCGCTGACATCGAACACCGCTGCCGAGGCCCAGTCGGCGTTGAACTTCTCCCCGGCCTGCCGGGGCGGATACTCTCCGGTCGGGCTATGGCGGCCGTTGGACAACAGGGTGACCATGGACTGGAACATGACCGGGAACATGTGGTTCGGGTCGGGCGCCGAGCTGTGCGGGTCCTCGTAGTCGACGATGATCCGCCCCAGGGGCCGCACCGCGTAGCGGATCTCCAGGCTGCCATCGGCGGCGGCCACGGCGTGGTCGTATCGGAACAGCGGATTGGGACGCACCGCCACGGGCGCGAAACCCGCCGGGGCCGCGAAGCGCATCCCGGATTCCGACAGGAGCTGCTCGAA
The DNA here is from genome assembly GCA_964395315.1 of uncultured Chromatiaceae bacterium. Lineage (GTDB taxonomy): Bacteria > Pseudomonadota > Gammaproteobacteria > Chromatiales > Chromatiaceae > CAVORB01. Next base: position 31,445 of record CAYNBI010000012.1, read on the forward strand.
GCTTGGCGCGGCATGCGCGGGCTCGCGCGGCTCATCCGTTGCGATCGCGACCGACGTCCACCCGGCGAGTCCCAAGAGGATCCAGCAAACGAGCCTAGTCATCGCTTCTCCCGGGCGCGGTCGGCGCCCTTTCGCTTCCGGCCTTCCACGCTCACTGATGCGGGTTGGGAGGGGGCGCGACCTCCACCCGCTCGGGATTGCGCAGGACCTCGAGCATCTCCCGCGCCTGTGCATTCCACACCTCGTTCTGCGAGATCTGCAGGAAGCGCTCCAGGTCGGAAATCGCGGCGTCTCTCTCGCCCAGGGCATCCCGCACCGCCGCGCGGTTGAAGTAGGGCCCGGGCAGGTGCGGATCGAGGGCGATGCAGTAGTCGAAGTCCTCGCGGGCGCCGTTCAGGTCCCTCTCGACGTAACGCATGGCGCCGCGGTTGAACCGCGCCGCCAGCAGGTCCGGGTCCAGCGCGACGGCCCGGTCGAGGTCCGCCAGGGCCCGGTCGGTGCGGCCGAACTGGCGGTAGGCCTGCGCCCGGTTGGTCAGCGCCTCTGCGTCCGCCGGGTCGAGCGTGACCGCCTTCTCCAGGTCCGCGAGAGCCGGGGAGACGCGCCCTTCCTGCAGCAGCAGGCTGCCGCGCACCGCGTAGAGCCTGGCATGGTCCGGGTGCTGGTCGATCGCCATGGACAGGGTGTGCAGGGTCTCCTGCGGCCGCCCCTCCGCCTTGTGCTTGAGGGCGATCTCGATCTGGGTGTCGGCATCGAGCTTGCCGTGCGGGTCGTAGGACGCGCCATGGGGTCGGCCGGGGCGGACCGGAACGGGCGTGGGCGCCGCGTCGGGCCCGTTGGACGGGGTGCTCGCGGGCTCCCGGTCCTGCGCTGCGCCCGGCAACGGGGCAGCGATGACAAACGCGCTCGCGAGCATGGCGGCAGCGGTGAATGGTTTCATCGAACGTCGTCTCACTGGAGTCAGGCGGCCGGGCGGCGCAGGCCCGGCCGCACGAAAGGGGCGGACGAGGCGCGAACGAAGCCAAACGGCGTTGCGCTCGCCCCCGTCCCGATGGCATGCGCCTCGGGCTGGCGGCCCGGTCAGTAGCCGGTGCTCCCAGGCTCCGGATCGACGCCGATGTCACCCGGCGGGCTTGACAGATAATCGGCGATACATTGCCGCATGTAGGCTTCCTTGTCTTCCGCCAGTATGTCCAGCCGTTCGGCCGCATCCTCGCAATAGAGCCTCGCGTCGCGCTCCGTCGGCCCAACGCCCTTGGCGGTCGTCTCGCCCGCTGCCGCACCCGCGAGCCACAGCGAGGCCGTCAGCGCCGCGACGGTCCTTGCCGGATCTGAGAACAGGGTCTTCATGGTCGAATCCTCCGAATGCAAGCGGCCTGCTTACGCCCGGTCCCGGCGGGTCCGTCCCCCGGGACCGGGCGGGCGGCTACTTCTTCACCGAGTCGGCGTAGGCCTTGAACATCTGGTTCATCAGCTCGATGTGCTGCTCGTCGTTGAGCTGGCCGGGCTGGGCGACCTTGCCCCAGAGCGCCGCGTTGCTCATCTCACGATGGCAGCCCATGCACAGGCCGGTACGCTCCATGCCCATGCGCATCTCCTTGGTCAGCGCGCGGGACAGGGGCCAGTGGGTACCGACGGTCTGCACCTGCTGGTCGTCCTTGATGATGGTCGACCAGTCGTAGTCCAGATCGGCGATCTTGGGGATCTGGATCTGGTACTGGCCGGGGATCACCTGACCGTTCTTCTGGTCGATCAGGTCCTCGACGATGTCCTCCGGGTATCGGGTCTGGAAGACTCCACCGGAGATACCGTATCCGAGGGCCTTCGGGTTGTTGTGGCAGGACTCGCAGGTACGGGCCTTGCGCTGGGCCGAGTGAGGCTGCACCGGGGCCATGTCGATGGCGTCCGGAACCCGCTCCTGGCCGAGCTCCGCCTGCTCGTCGAGCGACTTGCCGAGCTGGTTGAGCGCGACGGTCTGGTTTTCGCGTCCGATGACGGTGTAGACGATCTGGCAGCCCGGCATCAGCGGGGTCACGCGGCCCTCGCCGTTGATCCCCAGCACCGGTTCCTCCCAACGCAGGTAGGAGCGCTTCTCGAACACCTTGCCCGGGCTCTTGAACCCGTGCGTGCCCAGCGGGGACTCGGCGGTCTGTCCGTTCAGCACGTCGCCCACCATGGTCTTCTCGCTGCCGCCGGCGATCCAGTCGGTGTCCTGCAGCGGCTTACCGTCCGCGTCCGTGCCGTAGTTGACCTGCACGTGGCAGCCGTAGCACTGCGGCACCCAGGAGGCGTGACAGGCATAGCATTCCAGGCTCTCGTTGTGCTTGACCACCTTGGCCATGGCGACCTCGGCGTTCGGGCTCTTCCAGGCATTGTCCTCGGCCAGCTGCTTGAGCAGCGGAACCTCGAAGTCCAGCCCGTTGGCCGAGTACATCATCACCTTCTTGCCATCCTTGACGACATTGCCCAGGGGGTTGCCGCGGGCGGAGAGCAGATAGCCCTCCTTCTTGTCGTACTGGGTGGCGTAGGCCTGGGTCTCGGCGAGCAGGGCGTCGCCCAGGCCGCGCGGGTCGGCGGCGATCTCTTTCGCGAACTCCTCCGAGTAGCCCATGGGCAGGTCCCAGGGATAGGCGTCCGGCGTGCCGTGGCAGTCCTGGCACTCGATCTCGACCTGGGCCAGGGTGGTGCCGAAGATGTTGCCGTCACCGTGCATGTCGATGGTGGTGTGGCAGTCCTGACAGAGCATGCCGCCCTTGGGATTTTCCGGCCGGCTCTGGTTGTACTGGTGGTGCAGGTCGTCGGAGATGAACAGGTACTGCTTGGTGTGCAGCTTCGGCTGGACCTCGCCCTTCTCGTTGAAGGGGGAGCCGTAGGGGAACTCCATCAGGCCCTGGTAGGTTACGCCGATGCGCTTGCCACGGTTGTGGCAGGAATTGCAGGTCTCGACCGGGATCCCCGAGTACTCCATGTCGTCGCGCACCTTGACTTTGGCCTCGCGGGTGCCCTGGATGCGGTGCACCAGCATGTGTCCCTGCTCTTTCTTGTCGATCGTGGGATCACCGCCCTCGTAGTAGCCCTCGTTGCCGTAGGGGATGTGGCAGGAGGAACAGCCCATGCCGCGGTAATCGCCCCGCTTCTCGCGGCCCTTGATGGCGACGTGGCAGCGCTGGCACTGCTGGCGCTGGTAGGTGAATCCCGCGAGCTTGGGATCGGCCTCGATCTCGTCGACGGAGGGCTGCGGAATCTGGTCGAGCTTGGTGGGCATCTGATCGGGATGGTCCTCGATCAGCTTGGCCATGTAGGCCTTGTAGGCGTCGGTGCCGACGGTGGGCACGATGCCGTCGGTGTCCTCGACCGCGTAGTTGCCCCAGGGCACCTTGTGGTTCTGCACCTCGGCCACGCCCCAGGTGTGGAGGTTGCCCTGGATCTTGCCGGCCTCGGTGTTCATCAGCGACCGCTCCATCCGGTACGGATAGCCCTGGTGACAACCCGCCTGGCCGCAGCTGTTGTCCGCGATCCAGATGCTGCCGGGATCGGGATAGAAGGTCTTGGGTCCGGTGGCCATGGCCGCCGGTCCAACGCCCGCGTGGGCCTCTTCGGCGGTCAGGCCCTGCGGATTGCCGCCGTGGCAGACCACGCAGCCCTCCGGATCGCCCTGGGGACCACCCAGGGCCTTGATCGCCGCCATCATTCCACTTTCGGCCTGGCGGATGCTCTCGATGCCCTCATGGCAGCTCAGACAGCCTTTCTCCTTGGCGATCTCCGGCGTGACCTTCTCTGGTACTGCCGCCTGCGCTGTGCCGCCGAGCCCGCAGGCCAGCGCCAACGCGACGAGCGTCAACCTTCTCATGTTTCTACCCCTGTCTGTTGCGGGCCGGAATGCCCGATGTCGTGCTCGGCACGCGTGCCGATCCGATCCAGAACGTCGCAGGTTTCGTACCACGGCTGACTGATTTTGACCGGACAGAGAATGTCAAGGGACAGGGATAGGCACTCTCGCGGCACGAGGGGCCGGGAAACCCGGCAAGATAAGAACTTCGCCGGATTCGGCGTGTTCTTTGATCTGGATCAAACTGACGAGCCGCGACCGCGATCTGCTGTCCGCAGACGCACCCGTCCGGGGATAAGTCTCATTGAACGAATTGTTCAACATTTCTCGCTGGGGGGCCGGCGCATGAACGAACTGTTCGACCGTTTCCGCGCGAACGTGACGCACTGCCCGCTGAGACCGAAACCCGCCGGGGTTCTCCCCCGCCCCTCGGTGTCGCCATTCAGCGTGGCGTGCCCGAAGGAGCATCGCCATGGAAAGGCCAACGGTTCGGCTGCGGGCGCGTTCGCCGTGGCGGTGCAGGTGCTCACCCCGGACCGGATCGTCTCCTCCGACACCAGGCCGAGGTCGGCCGGCGTGCGCTGGCCCTTGAGCGCATCGAGCGCCACTTCCGTACCAAGGAACGTGATCAATTGAGCGCGTCTTACGGCACAGGGATGTGATGCCATCAAAGCACCGCGCCTCCCAGGTGGCCTGCTGATCTTGTCCAGGAAGACCATTGATCCGCGTCACCCGAGAGTGCGGTGAGTGGTTGCGGCGGATTCGCCCGCTCATCTGCCGCTCCCGTTCTTTGTCGGGAGCATCCTCTCCGTCAGGCAGCGAGCGCCCCTTATCCGGTCGTCCGAATCCTTGGAGGCGTTGCGCAAGGCGCCTTGATCCGGCCGGTATCCCGTTATAAGTTGCGGCGACCAGCGTCACGCGACCTGCCGGCGGAAACCGGGGCACGCAGCCACCCCGTCCCTTTTGCGCTCACACCGATCGATGGACCCGCTTTCCCCACCGCAAGATTCATTTCGGCAGGCGCTGCCGCCAACCCAAAGCGATCGCTGGCGGCTACCGGATCTGATCGACTTCGATTACTACATCGACGCCGACGAGCAGACGATGCGCGAGCGTCCGGCCGAGCGAAAGCGGCTCGCGGAAAGGGACCGCGAGCTCTATCTGGAAGACATCCGCGACGCCGTGGCGAAGGTGGCACCGCCACACAATCCTCGGCACCGCAGCGCCGCGCTGCGCCGTTGGCTCGAGCACCGGCGCCGAGCCGAGGATCCCGCGCTGCTGCCGTTGCTGCCGGGTGCCTCGTTCGCCCGCAGCCGGAGGCTCGTCACCCTCGGCCTCGGGCTTCTCGGCTGTGTCATCGGCGCAGGCGTCGCCTCGATCCTGCTGCAATACGACGGCCAGCATCCGGTCAACGTCTCCTGGTACCTGTTCGTGCTGGTGCTGCTGCAAATCCTGTTGGCGGTTGGCACCCTATCCGCATGGGCGCTGCGCCGGTCCAAGGCGCTACAAACGGCGATCCAGGATGTGTCCCTGTTGTCCCACTTGATCAGGCCCTTGTTCTCGCGGGTCGCGGGCTGGGTTCACCGGCAGCGCCTCGCCCACGTGCCTGCCGACGTCCGCGAGCGGGCCAAGGCGAAGAAGGGCCTGCTGCAATCGCATTACGCCCTGTACGGCGCGGCGACCTACCTTCCGATTCTGGTTGCAGCCCAAGTTTTCGGCATCGGTTTCAATCTCGGTGCCATTGCCACCACCGTCGCGCTGGAGTGGTTCAGCGATCTGGCCTTCGGCTGGGGGTCGGCGTTGGATGTGCAGCCGCAGACCATCCACGAGCTCGCCCGCTTCATCGCCCTACCCTGGAGTTGGGCCATCGGGGAGGGACTCGGCTACCCGACGTTGGAGCAGATAGCCGGGTCGCGCATCTCGCTGAAAGATCCCCTATCGACGCTGGACGCGGGCGACCTGAGGTCGTGGCGCTGGTTTCTGGTGCTCGCCGTCGTCGTCTATGGCCTGTTGCCCCGGCTGGCGTTGCTCGGGCTCTCGGTGCTGGCCCAGGCGCGCGTACTGGCCACCCTGCCCTTCACGCATCATCGAACCCAGGCGGTCTATGCGCGCATGGTGACGCCGAGCCTGGAGACGGCCGTGGCCGGAAGCGGCACGGGGCCGGAAATGCCGATCCCGCAACCGCTGAAGCCCCTGCGGGCCCCCACCGCGGCGCCGCGGCCGAAGGTGAAGTCGGCGACGGCCGAAAAGCCGCAGGCAGCGCCGAAAGCGCTCCCCGAGGAGGCAGACGCACCACCAACCAGGCCACCGGAACCAGCGGGCAAGTTGCCGCAAACACGACCGGCGGCATCGCCGGCAACGGAAAAGAAGACTCTCTCCGAGGCGGCCGTCGCCGCGGACGCCTGCGTGCTGATGATCCATGTGGATGTGGCCGACCTCCTGGAGGAATCGGACCAGATCCGGCTGCAGCAGATGCTGCTGGCGCATACCGGCTGGCGGGTGGCGGCCTCGGTTACCATCGGCGGTGGCAGCGCGATGGCCGACCAGGCCCTCGCCTTGATCCGCAACGGGCAATGGGAGGCCCCGCCGCCGCGCATCGCGATCGTCCAGGACGGCTCCCAGCCCCCCATCACCGAGCATCTCCGCTTTCTGCGCGCGGTGCGCGCGCAGGCCGGAGAGCAGGCGCCGATCCTGCTCGCGCTGGTAGGCGACCCGGAGGGAGCGGACCCGCTGCCGCCATTGAGCGATTTCGACTTCGGGGACTGGCAGCGCAAGGTCGAGCAGATGGCGGATCCGTATCTCCGGCTCGAGATGCTGTCCCCGCCCGCGAACGACCCGGCGCCCGAGAAGGAGGCGTCCCGTTGACTGGCGACATTCCCGTACTGGCCATCATGGGACACCCCAATGCGGGCAAGTCCTCCGTCGTGGCAACCCTGACCGAGAACGACCGCATCGAGATCGATAAGCGCGCCGGGACCACGACCCGCTCCGACGAATATCCGGTGATCATCGACGGCCGGACCGTCATGAAGTTCATCGACACGCCCGGGTTCCAGAACCCGACCGACATCCTGGAGTGGTTCCAGTCCCATCAGGACGCGATCGATCTCGCCGGCGCATTCGTCGCCGCCCACCGCGAAAACCCGCTGTTCAGCCATGACCGCGCGCTGCTGGAGCCGATCTCCCGCGGGGCGGGGATCATCCTGGTGGTCGACGGGTCGAAGCGCGTCAAGGAGAAGGACCGCACCGAAATGGAGCTGCTGCGGCTCACCGGCCGCCCGCGCATGGCCGTGCTCAACAACCTGACGACCGAACAGAAGCACATGCCGGCCTGGCAAGACGCCTTGAGCCGGACCTTCAATTCGGTGCGGGAATTCAATGCCCACCGCGCCACCTACGCGGAGAGAATCAAGCTCCTGCAAGCCCTGAAGGGAATCGATCAGCGCTGGGAGCCGCAGCTGGAGGCGACCATCGAGTCCTTCGAGCGGGACTGGGAACGGCGCATCGATGTGACCGTCACCACCATCCTTACCCTGCTCAAGGAGGCCCTGTCGCGCAAGGTCACCCGCTCCCTTCAGGTCGGCGAGGTCTCGACCGACGCGGAGCGCGACGCCATCCGTGCCCGCATGTCCGCGGCGTTCCAGGACGACCTGCGGCGGCTGGAAATCGACGCGCGTGAGCAAATCCGGAACCATTTCCATCACAACGTCTGGAACCTGCCTCCCGAGTCCCTGCTGGAAAAGGACCTGTTCTCCGACGACGTGGAACAATCCCTGGGCCTGAACAGGCAGCAGCTGATCCTGGCGGGCGCCGCGGGCGGCGCCGCGACCGGCGGCATCATCGATCTCGGCGTCGGCGGTATGTCTTTGGGAACCGCCGCGCTCCTCGGCGCCGTCGCCGGGGGCGCCCTGGGCGCGTATGGAAAGTCGGCGCTGGCGAAGTTCGACATCCAAAAGAAGCTCGGCTTCGAGCGCTTCACCATCGGGCCCGTCAGCAATCCCCGGTTTCCGTTCGTCCTGCTCGACCGGTGCATCCTCTATTGCGCCCAGGCCATGAACTGGTCCCATGGCCGAAAGGCCGCGGACGAGCAAGCAGTCAATCGCGTGCCCGACAGGCAGCCAAGGAAGAAGCGCGGCTTCACCGAGGGGCTGAGTGCCGAAGAGCACCGGGCGCTGGCCGGATTCTTCTCCGCGGCCAGACGGGGGTGGGAGTCGAGAAAGGAGCCCCGCTGCCGTGAGATCCTGACCCGCATCCTGCGGGACCTCTCGGAGCAGGAGGTCGACCAACGCCTGAGTCTTTAGCCCCGGCAGTGCCGGGGCACCGCTTGTCGATACCCTCCCGCGGGACTCGCCGCCACCTGTCCACGCAGCCTGGACGAAGCCGGACGCTGGCAGATGCCGGTCACCGACCCTCGAGGCCCTGAAGCGTGGCGCAGGTTCATCGAAACCACACGAGTGCTCGAGCCAACACCCGGCGGAGGGCTCATCGGCAAATTGACACCTCGGGGGCGCGTTCCCATACTTGCGCAGCTTTTTCGGTGGCCTGGGTTTCTTGGGTTCTTTGATTCGGGGGATTTGGGACCATGCTGCGCTCCATCGTTCTCGCGGGAATACTCGCCGCCGTCACCCTGACGGTCTCGGCGGAAGAGATCGTCAAGATCGGCTGCGTCGCCCCACTGACGGGACCGCAGGCACATCTCGGCAAGGACATCGAGAACGGCTGCCGGCTGGCCGTGACCGAGATCAACGCCAGGGGCCCGCAGCTCGGCGGGCAGCCGGTCAGGTTCGAGCTCCTGGTCGAGGACGACCAAGCCGACCCCAAGACTGCCACCGTGGTGGCCCAGAAGCTGGTGGACAGCGGTGCGAAAGGCGTCATCGGCCACCTCAACTCCGGCGCCAGCATCCCCGCCTCGCGGATCTACGCCGACGCGGGCATCGCCCAGATCTCGCCCGCCTCCACCGCCGTGGCCTATACCCACCAGGGATTCAAGACCACCTTCCGCCTGATGGCGAACGACTCCCAGCAGGGCAAGGTCCTCGGTGAGTACGCCGCGAAGATCGGCAAGCGGGTGGCGGTGGTGGACGACCGCACCGCCTACGGCCAGGGCCTGATCGACGAGGTGGTGAAGGGGGTGCAGGGGGCCGGCGCCGAGGTGGTGGGCCGCGAGTTCACGACCGACAAGTCCACCGACTTCACCGCGATCCTCACCTCGCTCAAGGGCAAGCGCCCGGACGTGCTGGTGTTCGGCGGCATGGACCCGCAGGCCGCCCCGATGGTGCGCCAGATGAAGACCCTGGGCATCAAGGCCCAGTTCATCGGCGGCGACGGCATGCAGTCGGCGGAGTTCCTCAAGCTCGCCGGGAATATGGCAGAGGGGGTCATCGGCTCGTCCCCCGGCTTGCCGCTCGAGAAGATGCCGGGCGGTGCCGAGTTCGCCAAGCGCTTCCAGGAAAGCTACGGCAACGTCCAGATCTACGCCCCCTTCGCCTATGACGCCACCCAGGTCCTGATCGGCGCCATGCTCCAGGCGGGCTCCGCCGAGCCGGACAAGTACCTGCCCGGGCTGGCCCAGTTCGCCATGGACGGGGTGATCGGCCCCATCGCCTTCGATGAGCGCGGCGATCTCAAGGACGGCCCGGTGACCCTCTACCAGGTCAAGGGCCGGCGCTGGCAGCCCATCGAGACCGTCGGCGGTCCGCCCCCCGGCTAGCGCCCGCATCGGGAAGGAAGGCGCCGGCGCCGCATGGACATCCTGCTCCAGCAGGTGCTGAACGGGCTCATCCTGGGCAGCCTATACGCCCTGGTGGCGCTCGGCTACACCATGGTCTACGGCATCCTCGAGCTGATCAACTTCGCCCATGGCGAGGTGGTGATGCTCGGGGCCATGGTCTCGGTGAGCGTGCTCGTGGCCCTGTCGGCGGCCGGAGTGCCGGGATGGCTCGCGATGCTGATCGCGCTGGCGGTGGCGGTGCCCGTGTGCGTGGTCACCGCCCTGGTGATCGAGCGCGTCGCCTACCGGCCCCTGCGGCGCGCCCCCCGGCTCGCGCCCCTCATCACCGCCATCGGCGCCTCCATCGTGCTGCAGAACGCGGCCATGATCGGATGGGGGCGGCAGTACCTGGCCTTTCCTCCGGTGCTCGACCTCCACATCTACGAGTGGGGCGGCGCCACCGTCACCAACGTGCAGGTCCTGATCGTCGCCACCGCCGCCGTCGCCATGACGGGGCTTGTCCTGCTGGTCAACCGCACCCGCCTGGGGCGTGCCATGCGCGCCACGGCCCAGAACCAGGAGGTCGCGGGCCTGATGGGGGTGGACGTCAACCGGGTGATTGCCGCCACCTTCGCCATCGGCGCCGCGCTGGCGGCGGTCGCCGGACTGCTGATTGCCGCCTACTACGGCATCGCCCACTACAACATGGGGTTCCTGCTCGGGCTCAAGGCCTTCACCGCCGCTGTTCTGGGGGGCATCGGCAACATCCAGGGGGCGGTGCTCGGCGGCCTGCTGCTCGGCGTGCTCGAGAGCCTGGGGGCCGGCTACATCGGCGACCTGACCGGGGGCTTCCTCGGCAGTCACTACCAGGACATCTTCGCCTTCTTCATTCTCATCCTGGTGCTCGTCTTCCGACCCTCCGGCCTGCTCGGCGAGCGCACGCCGGAGAAGGCGTGAGGCTGGGTTGATCCCGCTCCTTCCCGATCGCCTGCGCCGATCCCCCGTCGTGGTCTGGTCCGCCTACGCGGCGCTGGGCCTGCTGCTCGCGGTGCTGCCCTTCCTGGTGGACTGGGGCATGGGGCGCACCTGGGTACGCATCCTCGACTTCGCCATGCTCTACGTGATGCTCGCCCTGGGGCTCAACATCGTGGTGGGCTTCGCCGGGCTGCTGGACCTCGGCTATGTCGCCTTCTATGCCGTGGGGGCCTATCTCTACGCCATCCTCGCCTCGCCCCAGTTCGGGATCCACCTTCCCTTCTGGGCGCTGCTGCCCCTGGGCGCCGCCGTTGCCGGCCTGTTCGGGATCCTGCTCGGGGCCCCGACCCTGCGCCTGCGGGGCGACTACCTCGCCATCGTCACCCTCGGCTTCGGCGAGATCATCCGCATCTTCCTCAACAACCTGAACGCCCCGGTCAACATCACCAACGGGCCGCAGGGCATCAACATGATCGACCCGATCCGCATCGGCGGTCATTCCTTGACCCAGCCGATCGAGATTCTCGGCGTCCAGCTCTCCGGGGCCCACACCCACTACTACCTGTTCCTCGCGCTCACCCTGCTGGTGATCTTCGTCGCCCTGCGGCTTCAGGACTCGCGCATCGGCCGCGCCTGGGCGGCGATCCGGGAGGACGAGGTGGCCGCGGCGGCGATGGGCATCAACACCCGCAACGTCAAGCTCCTGGCCTTCGCCATGGGGGCGGTGTTCGGGGGCGTCGGCGGCGGGCTGTTCGCCGCCCTGCAGGGATTCGTCAGCCCGGAGTCCTTCACCCTCATGGAGTCCATCATGATCCTGTGCATGGTGGTGCTGGGGGGCATGGGGCACATCCCGGGGGTCATCCTGGGGGCCGTGCTGCTCACTGTGCTGCCTGAGCTGCTGCGCTACATCGGCCCGTTGCAGGAGCGCCTGCTGGGCGAGGTGGTGGTCGACCCGGCGGACCTGCGGCTGCTGCTCTTCGGGCTCGGGCTGATCCTGGTCATGGTGTTCCGTCCCCAGGGGCTTTGGCCGTCGCCGGTGCGTGCGCGGGAACTCAAGCCCGAGAACCCCGACGTCGTCCATCAGGAGCAGGAGAGCCTGTATGACGCCGAGCGCTGAGCCCCTGCTGACGGCGGTCGGCGTGAGCAAGCACTTCGGCGGGCTCAAGGCCCTCTCGGAGGTGAGCCTGGCGGTAGCTGCCGGTGCCATCTACGGCGTCATCGGCCCCAACGGCGCGGGCAAGACCACCTTCTTCAACTGCCTCACCGGGCTCTACCAGCCCACGGTGGGGACCATCTCCCTCGCCGGCCAGCCCCTGACCGGCCTCAAGCCCCACGCGGTGGCAGAACGCGGCATCGCCCGCACCTTCCAGAGCATCCGCCTGTTCGCCAACATGACGGTGCTGGAGAACGTGATGGTGGGCCGCCACGTGCGCACCCGCGCCGGCGTCGTCGGCGCCGTGCTGCGCGGCCCGCGCACGCGCGCCGAGGAGGCGGACATCCGCGAGCGGGCCGAGGCCCTGCTCGACTACGTCGGGCTCGCCGCCCGCGCCGACCAGCTCGCCAAGCATCTCCCCTACGGCGACCAGCGGCGGCTGGAGATCGCCCGCGCCCTCGCCACCGAGCCCCGCGTGCTGGCCCTAGACGAGCCCGCCGCGGGCATGAACGCCGCCGAGACCGGCCAGCTCCGCAGCCTGCTCGAGCGCATCCGCGCCGACGGCCGGACCCTGCTCCTGATCGAGCACGACGTCGCGCTGGTCATGGGCCTGTGCGACCGGGTTGCAGTGCTTGACTTCGGCACCCGCATCGCCGAGGGGCCGCCGCGGGACGTGCAGCAGGACCCACGGGTGATCGAGGCCTACCTCGGGACCGGGGCGGCATGAGCCTGCTCGAGGTCGAGGGGCTCGCGGTCCACTACGGCGGTATCCGCGCCGTCAAGGGCATCGACCTCAGCGTCGGCGAGGGCGAGGTGGTGTGCCTGATCGGCGCCAACGGCGCGGGCAAGACCACCACCCTGCGCGCCCTGGCGGGCATCCTCCCGCCGACCGGCGGGCGAATCCGCTACGCCGGGGAGGATCTGCTCGGCGTGCCGGCGCACCGGCGGGTCCGTCACGGGCTCGCCATGGTTCCGGAGGGCCGCGGCGTGTTCCCCCGCCTGACGGTGGAGGAGAACCTGCGCATGGGGGCCTACTTCCGCACCGACCGCGACGGCATCGAGGCCGACCTGGACCAGGGCTACGGGCGGTTCCCAAGGCTGCGCGAGCGCCGCTCCCAGAAGGCCGGCACCCTCTCCGGCGGCGAGCAGCAGATGCTCGCCATCGCGCGCGCCCTGATGTCCCGCCCCCGCCTTCTGCTGCTGGACGAGCCGAGCATGGGCCTCGCGCCGCTCGCGGTGCATAAGATCTTCGAGACCATCCGCCACATCGCCAGCCAGGGAGTGACCCTGCTGCTGGTGGAGCAGAACGCCCGCATGGCCCTGGAGGTCAGTAATCGGGGCTATGTGCTGGAAGGCGGCCGGGTTGCCCTGTGCGACAGCGCCGCGCAGCTGCTCGAGAGCCCCGCGGTGCGAGCGGCCTACCTGGGGGCTTAGGAGAGCTCCATTGACAACCAGGTCGGCGCGCCGGCAGCAATGTCCTTGGTGCGCGTGTGGCGCGAGGCTGCTATAGCTGGGTACTGTAGCGGATCGCAGTCGGCATGCCTGCGGATGAGAACGCCGGGTAAGTCGCCCCGCTCATTCAACGATCCGCATCGCCAGCAGGAAAATGTTTCGATCCAGCTTCTTGCAACGCAAGACCTTGCAGGGCGTGTCGATCTCGCGAGCTTCCCGCCAGATGACGTCACGATCGACCTCGAGTTCCGGTCCGACGTAAACGCAGGCTAGACCCGCGTAACTTTCGTTGACAATCAACCCAGTAAGCGTGATTTCCGCCTCTCCGTCCTTGATCAGAAGACGCACGATCGTGCTGTCCGGATCTCGGTACCTCAGGTGGGCTCTTCTGTTCTCGTCACTCATGCTGATTCGCTTTTCCTAAAGACATCGGAGTCGACTGGGCAACGCACCTCGGCCTGAGCCAGAAAGGCCTTCGGCGCCGGGACGCGGGAACATGATCCCGACCCGGCCTTTGGCAGGGGGATCCGCGCAAAAATCCGCCGCGGACCGACATCGGGGCATGACCCGCGATGGTAGCCGCGACCAAAATCGACGGCAAGGCGCGTCGCGACCATTGAGCACGATCCCAGACGAACCGATCCCGCGACGAGCGGTGGCACCGCGCCGGTCGCCCGCGCGGCCAAACGGGCCGCAGACCCGACGGCCGGCTCCGCGGCAACCTCAGGATTGGGTTTCAGCCTCCAGATCAGGATCCTCCGGCTGCCGCAGCTGGTGGTCGCGAATCAGGCGGCGCAACCGCGGACGCGAGACGCCGAGCACCTCGCACGCGCGCCCCTTGTGCCAGCCGACGCTCTCCAGGACCCGCAGCACATGGATTCGCTCAACCTCCGCCAGACTCATCTCGGCCAGCGGACGCCCCGTCTCCCGCGATCCCCGATCGGGGCAGAGGTCCGGCGCGAACAGCTCGTTGGTCAGAACCGGACCCTGGCACAAGGCCACCGCCTTCATGAGCCGGTTTTCGAGCTCGCGCACGTTGCCCGGCCAGCGGTAGGCGTGGAAGCAATCCATCACGTCGGCGGCCAGATGCGTGGTCCGGCGCCCGGTCTCGCGGTCGATGCGCGCCAGCAGTGCGTCAACCAGGTCGGGCAGATCCTCCAGCCGCTCGCGCAATGGCGGCAAGTGGATATTGACCACCTGCAGCCGGAAGAAGAGATCCTCCCGGAATCCCCCCTCCTCCACCCGCTGCCCCAGGTCCGCGTTGGTGGCGGCCAGGATGCGGGCATCCGTCTTCTCCACGCGCTGGGCGCCCAGCGGCATGAACTCCTTGTCTTGCAGCACTCGCAGCAGCTTGGCCTGCATCGCCGGCGAGAGCTCGCTGATCTCGTCGAGAAAGATTGTGCCGCCTCGCGCCAGGGAGAACTTACCGACCTGGCGGCTCACCGCACCGGTAAATGCCCCGCGCTCGTGCCCGAACATGTCCGATTCGAGCAGCGTCTCCACCAGCGCGGCGCAGTTGACCACGACAAAGGGGCCTTCCGGATGCTCTCCCGCCCGATGGACGGCACGCGCAACCAGCTCCTTGCCGGTGCCGGACTCACCCGTGACGAGCACCGTGGCCGGACTCTTCGCGACCAGCCCGATGGTCTTGAAGACCTCCTTCATGGCCCGGCTGCGCCCGACCATGGTGAGGCTGCCGGGCATCTCCCGCGGGCCGTTGGCCAGGGCGATGCGCTCGCCGGCGACCTGTAGGGCCTTGGCCACGGCCCGGTCGAGCTCATCGATGTCGATGGGCTTGTGGATGTAATCCACGGCCCCCTTCTGCATCGCCTCGATCGTGCTCTCCATGTCATGGAAGGCTGTGATCATGATGACCCGCGCGCCGGGATGTGCGCACCTGAACTCCTCTAGCCCCTCCAGCCCGGAGCGGCCGGGCATGCGGATATCGAGAATGATGAGGTCCGGCGGCAGCTCGTTGGCCGCGGCAAGGGCCGCATCCACGCTGTGTGCGGTCGCCGTAAGGTGTCCCTGGGCCTGCAGGTGCAACTGCAGGGCGCGGCAACCCGCGGCATCATCATCGACGATCAGAATTCTCGGCATGACTGGATGTTGGCATCACTCGACCGCGCGGGCCGTTGTCACCGCGCCAGGGACGGTTTCCGGCCGAACCGCCGCATCCGGCAGCCGCGGTACGGTCGGAAGCAGGACCCGCGCGCAGGTGCCGCGGGGCTGGCTGGTACTCAATTCAATCGAACCGCCGTGCTGGTCCAGGATCTTGCGCACGATGGCGAGCCCGAGGCCGGTCCCCTTGGCGCGGGTGGTGAAGAAGGGCTCGAACAGCCTGGCGGCATCCCCGGCGGCGATACCCCGGCCGTTGTCGCAGATGTCGATCCGGATCCGCGTGCCGTCCTCGCCAAGCTCAACCCCGGTGCTGATCGACACGCGGCGCTCGCCGGCGGGGAGATCGTCGGTCGCCTGTGCGGCGTTGTTGATGAGGTTGAAGAACACCTGACGCAGCTGGGTGGGATCCCCGGGGAAGGTCGGCAGCCGCTCATGGTAGCGGGTTTCCAGCGCGACTCCCTGGCCCGCGAGCCGGTGCT
Source organism: uncultured Chromatiaceae bacterium (assembly GCA_964395315.1). GTDB lineage: Bacteria > Pseudomonadota > Gammaproteobacteria > Chromatiales > Chromatiaceae > CAVORB01. The sequence continues at coordinate 47,164 of CAYNBI010000012.1, forward strand.
CTGCCAACCCGACCGCGGTCTGCATCAGCCGGTCAGCGCTCAACCACTCCAAGGCGGGGGCCTGGGGCCGCGCGTAGGTGAGCATGTCCGAGAGGATGGCCTCCATATAGGCGACCTGCTCACGGGCGATGGTCCGCAGCTCCCGGGCCTCGCCGCTGAGGGCGGTCTGTTTGCTCAAGACCTGGAGCGCGATCTTCACCGACGACAGGGGATTTCGCAGGTCGTGGGCGATCATGGTCGCCATTGTCCCCACCTCTGCCAGCGCCTGGGCATGGGCAAGCTCACGGTTGCGGGTCTCCACCTCCTGCTCCAGGCGCTTGCGCTCGGTGATGTCCTCCTTGACGGCGAGAAAGTGGGTAATGGCGCCGTCGCGATCGCGCAGCGCGGAGATGGACGCCGACTCCCAGTAGAGCTCGCCGTTCTTGCGCCGGTTGTGGAACTCCCCCCGCCACTCTCCGCCGCCGCTTACGGTCTGCCACAGATCACTGTAGGCAGCGGCGGGCTTGTCCCCGGATTTGAGGATGCGCGGGTTCTCGCCCACGACCTCGTCGAGCCCGTAGCCCGTGACCTCCGTGAACTTGGGGTTCACGTACTCGATGCGCCCCTGACGGTCGGTGATGACCACGATGCTCGGGCTCTGGTCCACCGCCCGGCTCAGCTTGCGCACGGCCGCCTCGTTGCGCTGCTTGTCCGTGATGTCTTCCCCGATGCCCGTGACTCCGATCGTTCGCCCGTCGACGTCGAAGTTGAGGCTGTTATGCCACGCGAGTAGGCGGCGTTCGCCGGCGCGTGTGAGCACCTCGCAGGTGTAGCGGGGCGGAAAACGTTCGGGTGTATCCAAGCTGCCCAGCACCCCCGAGATGCGCTCGCGGTCCTCGGCGGGGGTAAAGCGCTCCAGCCAGCGCTGGCCGAGCACCTCGCCCCGCGTCCACCCGGTGATCAGCGCGAAGTAGGGGTTGCAGAAGCTGACCCGGCCGTTGCGGTCCAGGGCGATGGCCGCGAGTTGGATAGCCTCCAAGGTACGGCGGAAACGGCGCTCGTACTCACTCTGCAGCTCCGCCTGGTGATGATGTACGCGCGAACGTGCGAGCAGCAGGGAGCCCAGCGCCAGCAGGGCCAGCATCGCACCGTACAGCGCTCCATGCTCCGCGATGAACTGCCCCGGATGCGGCGCGAGCTCCCCGGGTGCAAGTGCGGAGACCACCTTCCACGCGTAACCGTCGGACTCCGGCAGGGAGCCCTCGGCGGGCATGGCGCCGCCGTCGCGGAGCGCGGCTCGGGCCACCGGGTGGGGAGAAACAGTGACGAAGGTGAACAGGCCGTTGTCGGTCGCGAATTGACCCCGCTCGTCGGCCGCGATGCGCTGCCATTCGGCGGGGAAACGCCGATCAAAGGTGCGTTCTGACCCCAGCATGAAGCCCCAGGAGTCCCGCGGGTCCGGGCTCAGCAGCCAATAGCCCCGGGGCTCCATGAGATGCAGGCGGTCGGCGAGCGGCCCAGCGGCGCTCATGACACCGTCGAGCAGGCGCTGTCCCATGTAGTTGAGGACCACAATCCCCGCGCGGCGGCCGTCGCCGTCGAAGACGGCGGTGGCGAAGCGCATCACCGGCTTATAGGGGAGCTCAATGTCCCCTTGCTCGATATTCAGGTCGAGGGGGGAGATGTAGATGTCCCCCGGCGGCAAACCCTGGGCAGCGGTGACATAGTAGCGGTCAGACTTGTCCTGCAGCTCGGAGGGCGGGACCGTGACCGCACGCCCGTCGAGCAGGTTGACCCGCAGGGTCTCCTGTCCCGCGCCGTCGATGAACCGGATCTGATCGTAGAACCGCTTCTGCTCGGCGAAGATGACGAACACGCGCTCCAGGTCCCGGTCCGGCACGGCGGCCCGCGTCAGCGCCATCTGCTCGATGTGGCGGGCAAGCACCATTAGATCGGTCGCCACCGTCGCCATATCCGCCACCATCACCTGACGGACGAGCTCCAGGCTCGCGCGCTCCGTGGTTTCGCGGCCCACACGCTCGGAACGATAGGCCGAGTAATAGTGGATCGCGGCGATCGCCGCCAACGCGGTGACTGCGGACAGAAAGGTCCACAGGAATGTCTGCGGCAATCGCGTGGAGGTGAGAGCTTGGGTCTCGGTTGCAGGACGCATGCTAAGATCCGGGCCTCATCGCCGTAGCCAACGTCCCCGCCCGAGCATCGCCGATCAATCGGCGCGGGTCGCGCGGGATCACAGGTAATCGATAGGATGTTGACCGCGGAGTCCGGCCTTGTCGACCCCGCCGTGCGCACGACTCGGACCGGCGAGCGGCGTTGTCAGCTTTCGGCCTGTTCCGCCACCCTGCGGGGGCCGCGGAACCTTTCGAACGAACCATGAAACCGCAGGAAAGGCGATACGACGCCATGAACTACACATCACTCCTTCTTGCCCTGGTCGTCGTTGCCTGCGCCGGCTGCGGCGGCACGCAAACGGCGCAGACCTCCGCCGCCGCTTCCGAAACCAAGCCCTTGCGCGTTCAGTCCGCCGACCTGGACATCAGGCTACAGGGCGCGCTCGGCGACGGAGACCCCGGCACCCTGGTGCGTGACGCCGGCTGGCTCGAGTATCAGCTCACGATCGAGAACCGCGGCACGCGGCCGCTGACGATTCGAAACGTCAAGCTCCTGACGCGGGAGGGACGCTATTTCGATTCCGCCTCAGCCTACCAGGAAATCACCGCACCACCCGACATGGCAACTGAGGTCGCGCAGGATGTCGCCGTGCGCTCCGCGGGAATCGCCGCGGGACAGGTGATCCCCTATGGCGGAACGATCGTGGGAATCCTCTCCGGCGCCGCCTCCGCATCGGCAGCCCAGTCGAAAACGAGCGCGAGCCGGGATTTCGCGCTGCGCCGTCTCAAGGACGTGGAACTCGCGCCGGGAGGGCGGGTCCGCGGGAGCGCCTTTCTTCCCAGCATCGCGGACGCGAGCACCCTCGTCCTGCTCTGGGAGCGGGGCGAAGCCTCGGGACAGGTAGATCTGCCCCTGCGGGGCGGCGGGTAGCGAATCGGACAGAAGCGTATCTTCGGCGGAGTTAAGCACCCCGCGGGTAGAGAGGCGGCAGCGCGTCCGCCGCGGCAGCGCGGCCTCCGGACCCGCGCGACGCCCGCGACAACATCGGCTCGAGCGCGCTCCAGGCACGGGCACCGTCCCAGCGCGCCGAGGCCCCGGCATAGAGAGACCGGTCCAGTTCCTCCAGCAGGTCCCCCGCGTCGAGGCGCCTGGCCAGGTCCTCCAACCGCCGCGGGGGGGCGTCGGGCCAGTTGACGGCCGCCCACGCGAGCAGGGCCGCCCTGGCTGCCCTTGGATCGCCCGCCACGCACGCGCGCTTGATCCCGGAGCGCAGATGGGACAGCGACTCCCCCTGCCCACCACCCGGCGCCTGGGCTCCCTTCGTTCCTCCCCGCTGCCGCAAGGCCCGGCGCTCGCGCAGCCAGAGTCCCAGGGTCAGGAGCCAGACGACGACCAGCCCGCCCGAGATCCACGGCCAGAGGCCCGCGCGGAGCGGCCGGCCTATCTCCGCGGGCGTTCCGCTCAACGGCGCCGCATCCTGGCCATCCGCCGGCGACTGCGGCGTTTGCCGCGCAGCCAGCTCCGATTCCACTTGGGCTGGAGAGGCCTGGGCCGCGGCTTGAGCCGGGGCCACCGGCGCACCTGCTCGCGCCGGCAAGACATTTAGGATGCGCGCGGGCAGGGCCGCCACACGCTCGCGGTCGGCCTCCGTGTCCCACCACGAGAGCCGCACCTCGGGCAGCCTGAGCTCCCCCTCCGCCGAGGCGACCAGCGCGAGCTTGATTTCCTTGACGGACACCAGGTCGTCCCCGTCCGCACGGGTCTCGGCACGCGCCTTGTCCGGATAGGCCCTGACACCAGCGGGAAGCGGAACATCGAGATCCGGCAACTGTGCATCCGTCAGGCCCTGAGCCGTGATCGCGATGGTCCGGGTCACGGGCTCGCCGACCCGCAGCTCCGAGACGTCCGGGGACCAAGTCTCGAGGAGCTGCAGCGACTCCGCGGGCAACCAGGGAGCGCCGGTGCCCACCGGCTGGGGACGGACGCTGAGCTCCAGCTCGCGTCCGCTCACCCGCACCGGCCGCGTGCTCTGAAACAGACCGCCCATGTCCTCGAAGGGGTCGCGTCCGAAGAAGCGCTCGAAGTCCTGGCCGAGTGCGCCCCCGAACATGCTCCCGCGCGGGGTCCTGCGGTTTGCGCGTTGCTCCGGGACCTCCCCGGTCAGCACCGGCGCCTGGATCTTGACCGGGCCGCTGCGCTGGGGGAACACCGCAAAGCTGCGCTCGATGACCTGATAACGCCGGCCGTTTCGATAAGTCTCGAACCGCCTGTCCTCCCCCAGCCGCTCGATGATGCTGTCCTCGGAGACGGGGTCGGTCAGGCTCCCCTGGCTCACGCTGACGCTGCTCAGCACACGGGCGCGGTAGATAACCTGGCCCTGGACATAGGGCGACTCCTGGTCCACCTCGACCTCCACCATCACCGGCAGGCTCTCCCCCACCTCGGCGGCGCGGTCGGCCGGCAGCACCTCCACCGCCAGCGGCTCGCTCGACAGGTTCCCGAGCACGAGAGAGGGGACACTCAGGGCACCGCTGCGCTTGGGTGCGAGCATGAACTGCCATTCGCGAACGCTGCTGGAGCGCCCGTTGACGATGCTCATGCGCGTGCTTTGCCCCTGGTTCGTCACCTCGAAATCCGCCTCCAATGGGCTGAGGTCCGGGACACCCCAGGCATCCCCCGGAGCGGTCAAGGTCAGGACCAGCGCCTCGCCTTCCACGACGCGCGTGCGGTCGAGGCTTGCGTCCAGCCCGGCGGCCAGGAGATCGCCGCACAGGAGCAGGCCGACGAATAGGTTGCGGAGCGTCTTTGCGGATGTGCTCATGCTTGCTCAGAAACGGGTCGTGTCAAGGCAACCGGCCGTTGCGGCGCAGGTGCTGAAGAAGGAAACGCTGGCGCAACAGTCCGCCGGGGTCATCCGGCACCCGCCGCAGCATGTGTTCCATGGCCTGCTGGTCCTCTCCGGCGCCGGTATCTTCCACCGTCTCTGCCGGCGCGCGGGAACCAACCGGCGGCGAGCCTCCGAGAAGATCGTCCGGCCCCGGCTCGGCGCCGGCCTGGGACTGCGAACCGGGCGCTGCGGCGCGCTCGTCAGGGTCTTGGTCCGCCGCCGATGCGTCGTCGCGCTGTCCTTGCTTCTGGCCGTCGGATTGCCCCGCGGTGCCCTGCGTCTGAGACGGCTGCTCTTGGTTGCCGGTGTCCGCGTGCTCACCGGGCGACGACTGGCCGTTTGGATGGCTGTTGGATTCCGGATCGCCGCTGCCGTCGCCGCCTCCGGACGCGCCTTGGTCTTGGGGCGTGGCGTTTGCCTGACCGCTCCCCTGATCCAAGCTCTCCTGCGCGCCGGCGTCGGTCTTGTCCTGACCCTGATCCTGATCCTGATCCTGATCCTGATCCTGATCCTGATCCTGATCCTGATC
>CAYNBI010000013.1:0-52596 GCA_964395315.1 uncultured Chromatiaceae bacterium
AGCAAAGAAGGCCACCGCCGAGAACAGGGCCAGGAAGACCACGATGCCCACGATATCCTTGACCGTGTAGTACGGGTGGAAGGGTATGCCGTCCTTCGGGATGCCGTTCTCGTCCTTGTTCTCCTTGATCTCGATGCCGTCCGGGTTGTTGGAACCCACCTTGTGCAGGGCGACGATGTGAATGAACACCAGGGCCGCCAGCACGAAGGGCAGCAGGAAGTGGAAGGCGAAGAAGCGGTTCAGCGTAGCATCTGAGATGACATAGTCGCCGCGGACCCACACCGAGAGGTCCTCGCCGATGCCCGGCACCGCCGCGAACAGGTTGACGATGACCTGAGCGCCCCAGTACGACATCTGGCCCCAGGGCAGCAGGTAGCCGAAGAAGGCGGTCGCCATCATGGCGAGGTAGATGATGAGGCCGATGATCCACAGCAGCTCGCGCGGCTTACGGTAAGAGCCGTACATCAGGGCGCGGAACATGTGCAGATAGACAGCGATGAAGAAGAAGGACGCGCCGGTGGAATGCATGTAGCGAATCAACCAGCCCCAGTTCACGTCGCGCATGATGTACTCGACCGAGGCGAAGGCATCCGCCGCCGAGGGCTTGTAGCTCATGGCCAGCCAGATGCCGGTCAGAATCTGGATGACCAGCACCAGCATGGCCAGGGAGCCGAAGTAGTACCAGAAGTTGAAGTTCTTGGGGGCGTAGTACTGGGCGAGGTGCTCGTTCCAGACCTTGGTCAGCGGGAAGCGCTTATCGATCCAGCCGAGGAAGCCCGTGGTGGTGGTGTCTGTGCTCATCAGGCTGCTCCTCCATCCTCACCCACCAGGATGGTGGTATCGGACACAAAGGTATGCTTGGGAATCACCAGATTGGTGGGGGCTGGCACGCCTTTGAAAACGCGCGCGGCGAGGTCGAAGCGGGAGCCGTGGCAGGCGCAGAAGAAGCCGCCCTTCCACTCGGGGCCCAAGTCCTCGGGGGCGACCTCCGGACGATAGGTGGGCGAGCATCCCAGGTGGGTGCAGATGCCGATCGCCACCAGGTACTCGGGTTTGATGGAGCGGTGCGGATTCTTGCAGTAATCGGGCTGGATGGAGGCGTTGGAGTCGGGATCGGCGAGCATCGGATCTAGCGTGGGCAGGGACGCAAGCATCTTCTCGGTGCGGTTCACCACCCAGACCGGCTTACCGCGCCACTTAACGCGCAACAGGGCGCCTGGCTCCAGTTTGCTGATGTCCGCTTCGACCGGCGCGCCCGCGGCCCGCGCCTTGGCGCTCGGGTTCATGGAAGCGACGAAGGGAACGAGGGCGAAGCCGGCGCCGATGGCACCGACCACGCTGGTGGCGGCGACGAGAACCCGCCGCCTACTTTTATTCACGCCTTGTGCGCTCATATTGTTGACGACCCCCAGGTAGACTCTGTGGGCTGCGCCCCCCGGCCGGAGGGCCTAACCCGCTCAGGACGGAAAAAATAAGTATATGCCGAATATCTGCAAGATCGATCGGGCATTCTCCCCGATGAGGTGTCGGCGGGTCAAGGAAATCCCCCGGTCTCGGCCCTGATCTCTAGTACCGAGCAAGGCACCGCGAAGGCCCACGCCCGGCACGGCGGCCGCGCTCGGGGCAACACGATTCGCCATTGCGCCCTACGAGTGCGTCGCAGGGGGCTTAAGCGGGATTGTCGATTTCGAGGAAGCGATGCTCGAGGCCGAAGCGCTCCGCGAGATGTTCACCCAGTGCTTGCACCCCGTAGCGCTCGGTTGCGTGGTGACCGGCCGCGAAATAGCTCACACCCAGCTCACGCGCCTGGTGGGTCGTCTGCTCCGAAATCTCCCCGCTCAGATAGGCGTCCACCCCCAGGGTCGCCGCCTGCTCGATGAACCCCTGCGCCGCCCCGGTGCACCAGGCGACCTTCTCGATCGGGCGCGCATGCGCGGGCACCTGCAAGGGGGGACGCCCCAGCGCCCGCTCGATGTCCTGCGCAAGCTCCGCGGCGGAGGTGGGCCTCGGCAACCGCCCCCGCCAGACGAGCCCATCGGCTGCGGAAGTCGCGCACGGTTCGGCGAAGCCCAACATCCGCGCCAGCTGGCGATTGTTGCCGAGCTCCGGATGAGCATCGAGCGGCAAGTGATAGGCTAGTAGACTGGCCCCAGCGCCCACGAGCGCGCGCACTCGTCGGCCCTTGATGCCGACCAGACAGGGTGGCTCCCCCTTCCAGAACCAGCCGTGGTGGACCAGCACGGCATCAGCCTGCCACTCGATTGCGGCGTCGATCAGCGCCTGACTGGCGGTCACACCGCTCGCTAGGCGCTGTACCCGGCGCTCGCCTTCAAGCTGCAACCCGTTGGGGCAGTAATCATCGAAGCTCGCGCTGGCCAACAGCTCGTCACAATAGGCGTGGAGCGCGCCGATCTCGACCATGACTCATTCCTCACTTCCGGGGGCTGGCGGGTCATAAAGCGACAGTGGTACCGGCCGGTTGAAGGGGGCTGCGCCGCCAAGCGCTTCGGCCGGTCTTACTTCGCCGTCTCATGCAGTTTTCACCGCGGGATGTTACCGTTGTTGTCATGAAGATGCGCTCCGCCTTGGCCTGGCTCGCCGCCGCCTTCACCGCCGGCGCAAGCGCGGCTCTCCTGGCGTTGTGGCTCGTTTCCCCCGACTGGTCTCTGCCGAATGCGCCCCTCCCCGCCTCGGCTTCGAGCGCGCGCGCAACCGGACCCGACTCCTACGCTGAGGCGGTCGCCCGCGCCGGGCCATCGGTGGTCAGCATCTTCAGCACCAAGGTCACCACCGAGCGCCGCGGACTCGCCTTCAAGAACCCGTTCCTGCAGCAACAGTTCGGCGCCCTCTTGCCCGGGCACACGCGTCAAAAGGCGGCCACCAGCCTGGGTTCCGGGGTCATTCTTTCGCGCGACGGGCTGCTGCTCACCAATCGGCACATCATCAAGGGTGCCGACGCGGTCAAGGTCGTGCTCCCGGACGGCAGGGACCTCGATGTGACGATCGTCGGCTACGACCCGGAAACGGATCTGGCGGTCCTCAAGGCAGGCGCCAACCCGGGGCTGAACCCCATCCCGGTGGGTCGCCCCGAGGAGCTGCGCGTGGGCGACGTGGTGCTTGCCATCGGCAACCCTTACGGCATTGGACAGACGGTCACCATGGGGATCGTCAGCGCCACGGGGCGCAGTGAGCTCGGTATCGCCAGCATCGAGAACTTCATCCAGACCGACGCCTCCATCAACCCGGGCAACTCCGGGGGCGCGCTAATCAACAGCCAGGGCGAGCTGGTAGGCATCAACACCGCCATCTATTCCCAGAGCGGGGGGTCGGAGGGCGTCGGTTTCGCCATCCCGATCGATCTCGCCCAAGGCGTTATGGAGAAGGTCGTGGCCGAAGGCCGCGTGGTGCGCGGCTGGGTCGGCGTCGTCGGCCGCACGGTCACGCCCCAGATCGCACGGTCCTTCGGGCTGCGCGCGCCGGCCGGGGTGCTGGTCACCACCACCGTCGAGGACAGCCCCGCGGAGCGTGCCGGGCTGCGACCGGGCGATGTGGTGACGCGCGTGGAGGAGATACCCGTCGCGTCCACCCATGAGCTCCTCGAGGCGGTGGCCGCGGCAGGCCCCGGCTCGACCATCTCGCTGGAGATCTGGCGCGGCAGCGAGCGCATCGAGACCCGCACCACGACCGTCGAGCGGCCGCTGGTTGCGAAACAGTAACGGTAGCGGCGACCGGTCAAGCGCCTGACCCGGGAACGCCTCACGACCCGACAATCTCTTATCGAGAAACGCGGTTCCAAGCGACTTTCAAAAGGGCAAAAAAAACCCGGCGATTGCCGGGCAAGCGCTCTTCTCGTTTAAGAGAGAGACGAGGAGGACATCTGCACGGAAACCCGCTTCGCGGATCTCCGGAAACTGACTCACGAGGCATACGCAGCCGCCGCACTGGGGTTTTCGCCTGCCGGGGCTTGCATTGGGGCGCTTCCCTGCGCCCGAGACCGCTTGCCAATTCGGGGCCTGGCCACCAAGCCGCGGCACGCTCGTGCCCTAGTGCATGAACAGGCCGCCGTTGACCGGGATATTCGCGCCGGTGACGTATCCGTTCTCCTCCGCCACCAGAAAGGCAACTGCCGCGGCAATCTCGTCCGGTGAGCCCATGCGACGCATGGGAATGCCTGAGATGATCGCCTCGCGCACGTCGTCGCGCATCGCGAGCGTCATCGCCGTCTCCACGTAGCCCGGGGAGATGGTGTTGACCGTGATCCCCTTGGCCGCGCCTTCCTGAGCGAGGGCCATGGTGAAACCATGCATCCCGGCCTTGGCGGTGGAGTAGTTCGCCTGCCCGAACTGCCCGCGCTGGCCGTTCACCGAGGAGATATTGATCACCCGCCCGAAACCGCGCTCGAGCATGCCCTCCCACACCGGTCTGGTGACGTTGTACACGCTGTTGAGGTTGACGTTGATGACCGCTTCCCAGTGACTTTGCTCCATCTTCTTGAAGGTCTTGTCACGGGTGATACCGGCACAGTTGACCACGACATCGATGGCCCCGTAGCGGTCCTCAAGCTCCTTGACCATGCGCGCGCTGTCGTCGCAGGACGCAACGTCCGCCGCGGCGGTGTCGATTTCCATGCCCTCATCGGCGCGCTCCCGGCGCCAGACGTCCGCCGCCTCCTGCTCGGAGGGGTGATGGTTCGCCACCACCCGGAAGCCGTCCTTGGCCAGTCGCCGGCAGATCGCGGTCCCTATACCACCTATACCGCCCGTGATCAGGGCCACTCTTGCCTGCTGGGTCATGGGATCACCCCCTTTTCAGGTCGTCGGGGCCGCCTTGCGCATGTCGGCGGAGAGCTCGGACACGCCCTGCTGGAACCAGTTGCGGTACTGGTCGCGCACTTGGCCGGCGAGCGCCATGTTGGCCTTGGTTTCTTCCATCATGCGGGCGCTGATCTCTTTCGCCAGTTCCACCTCACCCTTGAGGTAGTCGCTGTATCCGTTCGACTCGGTCGCCAGCTTCATCTGGCGGATGCCCTGCTCCATGAACAGGTTCATGGTGTCCAACTGGCGGGCGGCCAGCATCTCCCAGGTGCGCAGGTTGAGCTCGCCGAGGGCATTCATACGCTCGTAGCCCTTGTTGCTCATTTCGTTCATGGTGTTCAGCTTGTCTTTGACGGACATGACATTCTCTCCAGTCAGTTTTAGGCGTTGCAGCAATTGTTGCCGGCACAATCATTCGCCCGTTTCGGGCCACCACAAATTGGTGCGCCGCAGCAATTGTTGCAGTGCACAATAGACGGCGCTCAACGGTCTGTCAAGTCTTTTTGTGCACCGCAGCAAGATTCAGCGGGGGTCGCATCTTCGAACGGACAGACGCGGAAATCGCGAAGGTTCAGCGTCCCGCAGCGGACCCGCAGAATCGCGGAGAACGGGGAGCTAGGCCCTGCGCGCGGGATCAGTTCGAGTCGTTGTCCGCGGCGTCGTCGGCCTTGAAGCCGGCCGCGCGCAGGAAATCCTTTTGTACGCTGGCCCACATGCCGACGTTACGCTGCGCTAGACGCCTCATGGCGTCGAAGGGATTCTCCCCCCAGACCTCCCGCATCTGGTGCTGCTGCTTCGCGAAGATGTCCAGCGACTCTTCCATATAGCGAGCGAACAGTCCGTGCAGGGTCCCGCCGTAGAAGCGGATGATCTGAGCGAGCATGTTGGCGGTGAACAGTGGCTCACCCCCGCTCTCCTCCTCCAGCATGATTTGCAGCAAAATCGAGCGGGTGATGTCGTCGTCGTTGGAGGTGTCCACCACACTGAACTCGACCCCGGCCATGACCAGCGAACGCACATCCGCCAGGGTGATATAGCGGCTTAGCTCGGTGTCGTAGAGACGTCGGTTGGGGTACTTCTTGATGATGCGGACGCTGGTCATGACGCGCCTTCTTGGTGAGGCAATTGCCGGTTAGTCTAACTCAGGGCCACGTGTGGGAGGATGATGCAGCGCAACAAAGCCCTCGTCGCGAGGGCTTCGCGCTCAGCGCGGCAGGAATCAGTCGCGCGCGACCGCCATCGCCACGCCCTGGCCACCACCGATACACAGGGTTGCCAGGCCCTTCTTGGCATCGCGGCGCCGCATCTCGTAAAGCAGGGAGACCAGCACCCGCGCACCCGAGGCACCAATGGGGTGACCGATTGCGATGGCCCCGCCGTTGACGTTGACCTTGGCGACATCCCAGCCCATCTCCTGGTTCACCGACATGGCCTGGGCGGCGAAGGCCTCGTTCGCCTCGACCAGGTCCAGATCAGCCGGGCTCCAGCCCGCCTTCTCGAGACACTTGGTTGAGGCGGGGATGGGACCGGTGCCCATGATCGCCGGGTCGACGCCGGCGCTGGCGAAGGCCGCGATGCGGGCCAGGGGCGTGAGTCCGAGCTCCTTGGCCTTGGACTCCGTGGTGACGATCACCGCGGCGGCACCGTCGTTGATGCCGGATGCATTGCCCGCCGTGACCGTCCCTTCACGGTCGAAGGCGGGGCGCAGATTGCCGAGCTTTTCGGCAGTGGTGCCGTGGCGCGGGAACTCGTCTTCAGCAAACACGACGGGATCCCCCTTGCGCTGGGGAATGCTGACGGGGATGATCTCCTCGCTGAAACGCCCCGCCTTCTGCGCGGCCTCCGCTTTCTGCTGAGAATCCGCGGCAAAGGCATCCTGACCGGCCCGGTCGAAGCCATACTTCTTCGCGATATTCTCGGCGGTAACGCCCATATGGCACTGGTTGAAGGCGTCCCACAGGCCATCGACGATCATGGTGTCCACCAGCTTCCAATCGCCCATGCGCTGCCCGTCACGCGATCTCGGCAGTGCGTGGGGCGATTGGCTCATGCTCTCCTGGCCGCCCGCAATCACGACCTCGGCATCCCCGCAGGCGACCGCCTGCATCGCCAGATGCACCGCCTTCAACCCGCTGCCGCACACCTTGTTGATGGTCATCGCCGGGACCTTGTCGGGCAGCCCCGCCTTGAGCGACGTCTGGCGCGCCGGATTCTGCCCCGATGCGGCGGTCAGCACCTGCCCCATGATGACCTCGTCGATCTGCTCCGGCGTCAATCCAGAGCGTTCGAGCAGCCCTTTGACGACGGCGGCGCCGAGGTCGATTGCGGACAAAGGGGACAGCGTTCCGCCGAAGTTGCCGACGGCCGTGCGCCCCGCGGCGACGATAACGATGTTCTGGCTCATGAAGTCTCATCCTCTATATTGAAGGGTTGTCGACAAAGCATGGTAGGGAACCCCCCGGAGAGCGACACAATAGCAGGGGTATCGGCGATCGCAACCGCGACCGCCGGGGACTGGCGGCAGGCCTGCTTTGGGTTTCTGCGAGCGGATTTTACGGCAACTTTGTTGCAGTGCACAATTTTACATGCTAGCTTCTTTTCGATACCGACCACCACGGGGAGAACGCAATGAACGACGACTGGCTGCATCTGCAGCAGAAGTATTGGGAGCAATGGTCCGACGTCAGCCGCAAGGCACTGGGCCTGGACACCGGCGGCACCGACGCCTGGGAGTCCGCGATGGATCATTGGTGGCAGGCGATGGCGCCGGCGGCACCGGATCCGTCCCGGGATTTCATGGAGAGGATGCTGGAGCAGGGCAAGATGTTCTTCCGCATGGCGGACAACTTCACGCGCAGCCTCCAGTCGACCCAGAAGGATCCGGCCGACGGCTGGCAGGCGATCAACGGCGTACTCGCGGAGATCCAGAAGGCCTTTTCCGGAAACTACCAAGAGGGCGACGACGCGCTGCACAAAATGCTCGCCTTCTGGGAGCTGCCCTACGACAACTGGCAGCGAACGATGTCTTCCCTGTCCCCGATTCCCGGGGACCTGCTGCGCAACATGCCCCACGACCAGGTCAAGGAGAGCCTGCATCGCTTCCTCTCGGCGCCCGGCCTCGGGTACGCGCGCGAGGAGCAGTCCCAATATCAGGACTTGGTGCGCCGTACCATCGATTACCAGAGGGCACTGCAGGACTACGCGAGCTTCTTCTCGCACATCGGCGTCAAGTCTACCGACCGCATGCGCGAGGCCCTTCAGAACATCGGCAAGCAAGGCAAGGTCATTGATTCCGCCCGCACCCTCTATGACACCTGGGTGGGCTGTTGCGAGCAGGTCTACGCCGAGGAGGTCCAGACCGCCGAATACGCCCGCATACACGGCCAGATCGTGAACGCTCAAATGGCGTTGAAGCAGCGGATGTCGATCATGGTCGACGAGGCCCTGGGCGCAATGAACATGCCCACCCGCAGCGAACTGCGCACGCTTCAGGACCGCGTCCAGGAGACACGGCGGGAGTCCAAGAACCTGCGTCGGGAGCTGGAGGCGCTGAAGAAGAAGATCGCCTCCGCGGGCGGCAACGCCCCGTCACCTGCCGCTGGCAAGGAGGCGGCCAAGGCCGCTCCTGCCGCGTCAAGGGCGCCGGCAGCCAAGAAGGTCACGGCTCGCAAGAAGACCGTGGCGAAGACAACGCCGCCCGCTAAGTGATGCCCCACGGCCGTCAACCGAAACGATCAAGCACCCATTCAGGAGAAAGCAACGTGTTCCCAATCGACATCCGACCCGACCGGCTCAGCGAGGAGATGCTCGACTACAGCCGCAAGCTGGGCAAGGGAATGGAAAACCTGCTCGACGCCGACACGATCGACACCGGCGTCAGCCCACGCGATGCCGTCTATCGCGAGGACAAGTTGGTCCTGTATCGCTACCGGGCCCATGAGGGGGTAAAGCAGAACCCGGTCCCCTTGCTGATCGTCTATGCCCTGGTAAACCGGCCGTACATGACCGACATCCAGGAGGACAGGTCGACCATCAAGGGACTGCTGGCATCCGGCCAGGACGTCTACCTGATCGACTGGGGCTACCCTGATCATGCGGACCGCGCGCTCACGCTGGATGACTACATCAACGGCTACATCGACACCTGCGTTGATTACATCTGCGACGCCCACGGCTTGGACAAGATCAACCTGCTCGGCATCTGTCAGGGAGGCGCCTTCAGCCTGTGCTATTCGGCGCTTCACCAGGACAAGGTGCGGAACCTCGTAACGATGGTGACACCGGTTGACTTCAAGACGCCGGACAACCTGCTTTCCGCCTGGGCGCAGCACGTCGACGTCGATCTGGCCGTGGACACGATGGGCAACATCCCCGGGGAGCTGCTGAATTGGAGCTTCCTCTCCCTCAAACCCTTCAGCCTTACGGGCCAGAAATACGTCAACATGGTCGACCTGCTGGATGACCCCAACAAGGTCAAGAACTTCCTGCGCATGGAGAAGTGGATCTTCGACAGCCCCGACCAGGCGGGCGAGGCCTACCGCCAGTTCGTCAAGGACTTTTTCCAGAGAAACGGCCTCCTCAACGGCGGCATCATGCTCGGTGACCGGGAGGTGAGGCTCAAGGACGTCACCTGCCCCGTGCTCAACATCTACGCCATGCAGGATCACCTGGTACCGCCAGACGCGTCCAAGGCCCTGAAAGGTCGCACCGGCAGCAAAGACTACACGGAGCTCGCCTTCCCCGGCGGCCACATCGGCATCTACGTCAGCGGAAAGGCCCAGAAGGAGGTGACGCCGGCAATCGGAAGCTGGCTCAACGAGCGGTCATCCTGATCCGCTGATTTTCTAACGTCCTGGCGAATCGTCAGCACACGTGCCTGTAACGCGGGAAGTACGGCTTCCCGCAACAGCGCCAGCGCGGGGCGCCGACATTGGCCGCGCTGGCGCGCAGGCCCGCGCGCCGCGCGGGCCGCACACCCAAGCATCGCCGCGGACTCAATGCCCCGCACATCCCGCGGCGCCGCGGCCTCCGGCCGCCTTCGCCTGATACAGGGCGGCGTCCGCCATCTCGAACAGTGAAAAGGCGCTGCCTTCTTCGCTGGGACTCACCGTGCAGTAACCGAAGGTCAGGGTCGGGAAGGACCAGGACTTGAAGGTGCCCCGGGCAAGGCCATCGCGGTTTTTTTCGATGTTTTTCACGATCTCCTCGGCACCAAGTTGGTTGGTATCCGGTGCGATGATCGCGAACTCGTCACCACCGATGCGCGCGGCCAGGTCGCTGCTGCGGCGAGCTGACTTCTGGAACAGACCGGCGACGGAGCGCAGGACCGCGTCGCCGACCGCATGCCCGTACCGGTCGTTGTAGGTCTTGAAGCCGTCGATGTCGGAAAGGATCAGGGTCAGACTGCTCCGGGTTCGGATCGCCCGCATCCACTCTCTCTCCAGAAACTCCTCGAAGGCGCGCCGGTTCGGGATGGCGGTCAAATGGTCGACCAAGGCGTGGCGCTCGCGAACGAGGGAGGTCAGGATGGCCTCGTGCGAAAATCGGTAGACCTGTCGGGACAGGACCAGCAATAACGAATAGTAGAGGGGAATCACCAACGCCACCGCGCTGTGAGAGGCGCCGTGATCGATGCCAAGCTGAATCGCCAGAGGAATGACCACTGGCGCGCAAAAGATCGGGTAGGCCAGCCGATGGAAGGACAAGAGCACCGCAGAGGCCGCGGTGATGGCGACAAGGACCAGCGCCAGGAACATGTTGAGGGCGGCCGCGCCGGGCACGTAGAACCAAATCGCGGCGACGCCCCAGAGGACACCCGAGGTGAGGGTCGACCCGAGCAGGAGGAACTCCCGTTGGCGGACCTCGGCCAGATCGGGTGGTCGCGCCGCGAGCTGGCGGCTCTTGATCAACCGCGCTAGGTTGAAAAGCACCATGACGGCAAGCCACGCCGCAAGCCCCTCCTTCGGCACCGCCGACCACAGACCGGCCGCCAGCGTCGCGCCGGCAGACACATTCGCGACCAGCACGATCAGGTAGTGCTTGAAGATTACGCGGAGATGCTCTGCCCTGGCGAGCAGCTCAAGCTCGGAATCGGCGTCCAGCTCCGGGTCTGGGGCCTTTCTCCTGCCGTGAGCCGATTTCATCCCAACCTGTTCCCTCGAAAAGGGCTCAGCCCCACCGTCGGTGTGGCGCGCAGACGAACCCGGGGCTCGGCCTCCTGCCCATCCAATCGGAGTCTAGACCTCCGCGATCTCGGACGCGTAACGACATTAAGAAATGTGACCCAGCTCACGCTTCGCACCGGAAACCGGGACGCGATCTTCCATGATCCGGGGCGGAAGCGCGAGGACCCCGGAGCCGAGGGCCGCGGCCCGCTGAGGACGTTGGGGAATTGGGATTCGTATCCGAAATGGTTTCCCGCTTCTCGCCCGCAATGCCCCGCGCACGCTGCCGAATACCCACACATCCACCGATCCTGTGGATAACCATGTGGATGAGCCGCTGCTCCATCCGCGAAATCAAGGGAATCGTTCCAGTTCCTATGGATCGACTGGAATGCACTTACCCGTTTTTGTCGATGACAAACATGCAGATACAGAATAGCGCTGATTGCCGAATCTAGTTCGTCGCTACCATGACTTCCCGGCCCAGTCAATCCTATCGCTGTGCATAAGCGGGTGTTCGGAGGCGCTCGCCCAACTCGCACGCGATGGCTCGCTGTGACCCGTCGCCAGCGCGGATTCACCCGGGGGCGAGCCTCTCCACCAGGGGACGGAACTGCAGCGCGTAGAACATCTCCAGGTATCGTCGCGTCTCGGTGCGCTCGAGATCGCTGACGAACCGCCAGAAGCCGTAAACGCGCGAGAGGGTCATCATGCGCTCGGCGTACAGCTTCCAGGTATAGCGCGACTCCACCCGCGCTAAGGCCGCGCGGGAGAGGCGCTCGTAGTACTCGGGGTCCGCCCGGCAGGCAGCGAAGAAATCGGCGATCCTGCGGGCGGCCTCGTCGCCGTGGTTGGGATCGATGTGAAAGCCGCAGACGCCGTCCTGGATGATCTCGAGCGGGCCGCCGAAGCAGGTGGCGAAGGTGGGAAGGCCGGTGCTCATGGCCTCGATCACGGTCAGGCCAAAGGCCTCGAACAGGGCGGGCTGCACGAACGCCCCACGGCGATCGGCGATGTAGCGGTACAGCTCCCCGTTGCGCTCCCGGTCCACCTGCCCATCCACCCACCGCATCTGTCCGTCCAGGGCGTGGCGGTCCATGAGGTCGTGCATCAAGGCGATCTGGTCCCGTTCCTCGATGTCGTCGGAGCGCTCGGGGTCGACGTAGCCGGACGCCACCAGCAGGTTGGCCTCACCCCGCAGCGCCTCGCTGCGGCCGAACCAGTCCACCAGTCCAGTGATGTTCTTGACCCGGTCCAGGCGCGCCATGGTGAAAATAAGGGGCTTGTTCGGATCCGCGATGGCTCCACGTGCCGCGCTGCCTGCCCCATCCCCGAAGATCAGGGCCTCGATCTCCGGCAACAGGTGCCGCAGGCGCCGCTCCGTTTCCGACGCCGGAAAATAGACCTGGGCGTCCGCCCCCGGAGACACGATATTGAACTTGGGGTCGTAGACGTCGATGCCGTGCACCACCCGGTACAGGCCCGGCATGGTGTAGGCCATGTGGCTCTCGTACTGGCCGATGGTCTCGTCGGTGCCGGCAATCTCCTGATAGGTGCTGGTGATGATGAAGTCGGCCGCGTTCATGGCGATCAGATCGGCCGTGAACTGGCAGGAGAAGTGATATCGACTCTCGTTCTCCTTCCAATATAGGTCGGAGTACAGGTACTTGGTCTTCTCCAGGGCGTGGGCGATGGTGCACTGGGTGACGCCGAGTCTCGGGGCCATGATGGAGGCGACCAGGTTCCCGTCGGAGTAGTTGCCAATGATCAGATCGGGACGCCCGCCCAGCTCTCCCAGCAACTCCCGCTCGGCCTCGAGCGCATAGCGCTCCAGAAACGGCCAGATCTCGAAGCGGGAGATCCAGCGCGGCATGACCTCACCGAGGGCATTGCGGAACGGCACGCGCAGGATGCGTGCATTGCGGGTGCCGGAGACGGGCTCCAGCCGTTGGTTGCAGCTGGTGTCCTCGGCCTCGGGGATGAGCCGGGTGAGGATGACGATCTGCGGCTCCAGATCCAAGCCCTGGGCCAGCAGCCGCTGGCGCATCTCGTCCTCCAGCGCACGAACCTGGTCCAGGATGTAGACGACCTGCCCGCCGGTGTCCGGGCGCCCCAGCACGTTCGCCTGGCCGAACCAGCCGTGGGGGGAAAGGATGGCCAGGGAAAAGACCATCGGAATGCGGGCAAGAAAACGCTCCAGCGTGTCCGGAGACGGGGCGTCCAGGATATCCAGCAACAGGTGCATGGTCTCGGCCACACGCGCCGCCCGATCGCCCCAGCCCGGCTCGAATCCCAGCGCCCGCAGGTCTGGCTCCACCGCCTCCCAAGGCGTGTCCGGCTGCTGGCGGCCAACCAGGTTGGCGGCCTTGCGCAGCGCACGGCGCAATCCACCGACGCTGCGTACGCCTTCGCTCAGCATCAGCGTCCTTCCCTTGTAGGCATGCAACCGAAGGAATTGCAGCATCCTTTCCTGGCCCAGGCCCTGCTCCTCGAACAGGCGGCTGGACAGTCGGCGGTTGAGAAACTCGACGCCGCGGCCGATGAAGCGGTCCTCGCTGGGCATGGCGAAGTTACGGTTGAACGGCTGCAGGTCCACCTCCAGCGTCCAGTCCGCGTCGTTGCCGCCGATCAGCGCCTCTTTGAAGGCGAGAAACTGCGCCACCCCGATCTCGGCGACCGCCATCGTCTCCAGGTGGACGCACAGGTAGAACCAGCGGCCGATGCGCCGGCGCAGCGCAAGATGGATGCAGGTTGCGTCCAGAGCGGCCTCCTGCGCCATCTCGATAACCTGCTCCAGCGGCGTGGAGAGCAGGCGATCGCCCCCCGGTGCCGCGCAGAGATCCTGGTAGCCGTCCAGCAGATCGCTGCGCAGCAGGAAGGCCCTACCGAGGGCCTGGAAATGGTGGAAGACCCGATGGGCGTCGCTGCGGCGCTCGCGCAGGAACAGGCGCAACGCCTCGACGAGCTCGTTGGGGGTGTCGGTGTACATGGTCATGCCGGATTGGGGAATTCGGCCCAATGGTAGCCCGTCGATCCGCAACGCGCAGCCGAGAGGCGGGCGTACCAACCGGCGAAACAAGCAACGCCCTCCGTCGGCCGCCGCGGAGGCAGGGACATCCCCCCATCCGCCTGATCCGCGGACGGGCCTTCAGAGCGCCGCGTTCAGCGCCGTCAGGAAAGCGTCGTTCTCCTCTGACTTGCCCACGGTCACGCGCAGGCAATCGGCAAGCAGTGGGTGCGCGCCGTCGAGGTTCTTGACCAGCACTCCACTGGCCCGGAGAGTCTCGAAGACGGCGGTCGCCCGCCCAGCCCCCAGGCGCAGAAGGATGAAGTTCGCCTCGCTCGGATAGGGCTCCACCCCGGCCATGTCCGCTAGCCGACCGAACAGCCGGGCGCGTTCAGCCCGGATACGGCCAGTCTGCTCGTCGAGGACCGCCTTGCGGCGCAGGGCGAAGGCGGCACTGGCCTGGGTAAGCACGTTGATGTTGTAGGGGAGCCGGGTCTTGTCGATCTCCTCGATCCACCGCGGCGGGCCCACGAGGTAGCCCAGGCGCAGGCCGGCGAGACCCATCTTGGAGACGGTGCGCATGACCAAGAGGTTCGGCCAGGCGCCGACGCTCGGCAGGAAGCTGGCGTCGGTGAAGGGAGCGTATGCCTCGTCGATCACCACCAATCCCGGGGCCGCCGCGATGATGCGCTCGACATCCGCGGCGTCGAACAGGTTTCCGGTCGGATTATTCGGGTAGGCGAGGAAGGTAAGCGCCGGCTGCTCCCGCTCCAGGGCCTCGAGCACCGCCGAAAGGTCCAACGAATAATCCTCTCGGCGAAGTGGAACCCCAACGTATCCCATTCCCGCGAACAACCCGATCATGCGATACATTACGAAGCCCGGGTCGACGGAGAGGATCTTGCGCCCCGGATGCGCGACTGTGAGGGCCAGCATCTGGATCAGCTCGTCGGAGCCGTTGCCGAGCAGCAGGTCCATCTCGTCCGGGATACCCGCGGCCTCGCGCAGCGCCGCCTGCAGAAGCCGCCCCCGGGGGTCGGGATAGCGATTGAGCTGCACCTCGCGCAGCAGGTCCAGCCACTCCCCCCGCAGCTCGGCGGGCCAGGTGTAGGGATTCTCCATGGCGTCGAGCTTGATCAGGCCGGAGGCATCGGGGACGTGGTAGGCCTTGAGCTCGCGGATCTCGGGGCGTACCAGGCGGTCGATCAGGTCTTGCATCCCGGTCCTTCCTGCAGAGGTCGTGGGGACACGAGACGTCCCTCAGGATTCGCCGCGGTACTCGGCGGAGCGCGCGTGGGCGGTCAACCCCTCGCCGCGGGCGAGGATCGATGCAGTCCTCGCCAGCGTCGCGGCGCCTGCGCTGGACGCCATGATCAGACTGGAGCGCTTCTGGAAGTCGTAGACCCCGAGCGGCGATGAGAAACGCGCAGTGCGCGAGGTCGGCAGCACATGGTTGGGCCCGGCGCAGTAATCCCCCAGCGCCTCCGCGGTGTAGCGCCCCATGAAGATGGCTCCGGCGTGGCGTATCTTCCGCGCCAGCGCCTGGGGATCCTCCACCGAAAGCTCGAGATGCTCGGGGGCGATGCGGTTGGCGACCTCGGCCGCCTCATCCATGTCCCGCGCCTCGATCAGGGCGCCGCGCTCGCGCAGCGCCGTCTCGATGATGGCGCGCCGCTCCATGGTCGGCAGCAGCTTGTCGATGGCGGCCTCGACCCGGTCGAGATAGGCCTCATCCCAGGCCACCAGGATGGACTGGGCATCCTCGTCGTGCTCCGCCTGGGAGAACAGGTCCATGGCGATCCAATCCGGGTCCGTGCCGCCGTCGCACAGCACCAGGATCTCCGAGGGACCGGCTACCATGTCGATGCCCACCTGACCGAACACGGCCCGCTTGGCGGTCGCCACGTAAACGTTGCCTGGCCCCACGATCTTGTCCACCCCAGGCACCAGGGCCGTGCCGTAGGCGAGGGCGGCCACCGCCTGCGCCCCGCCGATCGCGAATACCCGGTCGACCCGCGCCACATGGGCGGCGGCAAGCACCAGCTCGTTGACCTCGCCCGCCGGGGTCGGCACCACCATGACGAGCTCGCCGACCTCCGCCACCTTGGCGGGGATGGCGTTCATCAGCACGGACGAGGGATAAGCCGCCTTGCCGCCGGGCACGTACAGCCCGACCCGGTCCAAGGGGGTTGCCTTCTGCCCCAGCAGGGTGCCGTCAGGCTCCGTGTAGCTCCAGTCGGCGAGCTTCTGGCGCTCGGCATATGCGCGAATGCGCGCCGCGGCCAGCTCCAATGCCTCGCGCTGGGCATCGGGAAGGGTATTCCAGGCCTGTTCCAGGCGCGCGGGACGGACCTCGAGATCCAGCGCGGACTGCGGCTCCCAACCGTCGAAGCGCGCTGTGTAGTCGAGCAGCGCCGCATCGCCCCGCTCGCGCACCGTCTCGATGATGGTGTCCACCGTCTCCCGTACCTGGGCGTCGGAGACCGACTCCCACGCCAGCAGCGCCTCAAGCCGACGATCGAAATCGCCGTCAGCGGTCGAAAAACGTGCAATCTCTGCCATGGGGGAAAACCTTGCGTGCCTGTTCGGGTGCTTGTGTTGAGAGTGTAGCCGCAGGGGTCCGAATGGAAGCACCCAGTGGCGATCGCCGGGCGAAGCCGGGACGCGGAGACCTAGGCCGCGACCCCGGAGATTGCCTCGCGGAGGGCGCCGAGCACCGCCATCACGGAGGCGTGCTTCATCTTCCAGGACGCCTTGTTTACCACCAGCCGAGAGCTGATGTCGGCGATGTGCTCCAAGGGCACGAGGCCGTTGGCTCGCAGCGTATTGCCGCTCTCCACCAGATCGACGATGAGGTCGGAGAGCCCCACCAGCGGTGCGAGCTCCATCGAGCCGTAGAGCTTGATGACCTCCACCTGCCTGCCCTGGGCGGCGAAGTGGCGCTCGGCGCTCTTCACGTACTTGGTTGCGATGCGCAGTCTCCCGGTACCGAGCCCGGCGTCCGGAGGGCCGGCCACCATCATCCTGCAGCGGGCTATCCGCAGGTCCAGCGGCTCATAGAGCCCCTCGCCGCCGTGCTCCATCAGCACGTCCTTGCCGGCGACGCCGAGGTCCGCGGCGCCGTATTGAACGTAGGTCGGCACGTCGCTCGCGCGGATGATGACCAGCTTCACCCGCGGGTGGTTGGTCTCCAGGATCAGCTTGCGGCTGGCCTCCGGATCATCCAACGGCTGAATCCCAGCGTGCGCCAGCAAGGGCAGCGTCTGCTCGAAGATGCGGCCCTTGGAGAGGGCGAAGGTCAGCGGATGGGGAAAATCCATGGCACCTTCCCGTTCAGCCCGAGGTGCGCCGGATGCGCGCCCCCAGGGTCGAGAGCTTCTCCTCGATGTTGTCGTAACCGCGATCGATGTGATAGATGCGGTCCACCAGGGTCTCCCCCTCCGCCACCAGACCCGCCAGTACCAAGCCGGCCGAGGCTCGCAGGTCGGTCGCCATCACCGGGGCGGCGGTCAACCGCTCGACCCCGTGACAGACGGCGACATTGCCCTCGAGACGAATGTCCGCCCCCATGCGCTGCAGCTCCAGCACGTGCATGAAACGATTCTCGAACACCGTCTCGGTGATGATCCCCACCCCCTCGGCAATGGCGTTCAGGGCGCAGAACTGGGCCTGCATGTCGGTGGGGAATGCCGGGTGCGGCGCGGTGTGGACGTCCACCGCCCGCGGGCGACGCCCGTTCATGTCGAGCGAGATCCAGTCCGGACCGGTCTCGATCTCGGCGCCGGCCTCGCGCAACTTCGCCAGTACCGCGTCCAGCAGCTCGGGGCAGGTATCGCGGGCGACAATACGCCCGCCGGTCATGGCCGCCCCGACCAGGTAGGTGCCGGTCTCGATGCGGTCGGGCAGCACCCTGTAGCTGGTACCCTCCAGGCGCTCGACGCCCTGGATGCGGATGGTGTCGGTTCCGGCACCTTCGATCCGGGCCCCCATCCCGTTGAGGAAATCCGCCAGATCGGTGATCTCCGGCTCGCGGGCTGCATTCTCGATGACGCTCTCGCCCCTGGCCAGCGCGGCGGCCATCATCAGGTTCTCGGTGCCCGTCACGGTGACCAGCTCCATGACCAACCGGGCGCCGCGCAGCCGCTCGGCGCGGGCACGGATATAGCCCCCCTCGACACTGATGTCCGCCCCCATGGCCCGTAGGCCGTCGATATGCAGGTTCACGGGACGGGCGCCGATCGCACAGCCACCGGGCAAGGACACGTCGGCGCGCCCGAAGCGGGCGAGCAGAGGCCCCAGCACCAGGATCGAGGCGCGCATGGTCTTCACCAGCTCGTAGGGCGCGGCGAAGCTGGTCACGCTGCGCGCGTCCGCCTCGATGCACATCCGCTCGCCCACGGTCAGCGCCACGCCCATGCGCCCGAGGAGCTCCATCGTGGTCGTGATATCGCGCAGATGCGGCACGTTGGACAAGGTCACCTTGCCCTCGGCGAGCAGGGTGGCGGCGAGGATCGGAAGAGCGGCGTTCTTGGCCCCGGCAATCCGCACCTCGCCGTTCAGGGTCGCTCCGCCGATGATGCTTAGCTTATCCATCGGGTGCTCTAAATAGGTGTGAAGTGGATGCCCGTCTGCGAACGGCGCCGGGCGCGCCACGGCGGCGCTATGCACCGTCCCGGACCACGGGAATCAGACCGGACAGGTTAGCCAGGCTAGCGAGGCTGGCCAGGGACTCGGGGATATTGCGAAAACGCAGGGAAACACCGCGCCGGCGAGCCAGATCCAGCCACTCCAGTAGCAGCGCGATGCCGGCGCTGTTTGCCGAGCGAACGCCCCGCAGATCGATCTCCACGCCGCCCCCACTCTGGAACATCCGTTCTCCATGCGCGGCAAGCCGGGCGACGGTGGTAAAGTCCAGGACGCCTTCGACACCGAACCCTGCCTCGCCGCGCGCAACGATCCGCGCTGCGCTCATCCCTGCCCCTTGGCGTTCATCTCGTCCAGGCGCCCGATCAGTCCGTCGATTCCGCCCTGCCGGATCTGCGAGGCAAAGCTGCTGCGATAGTTGGAAACCAGGCTAACGTTGTCGATGATGACGTCGTAAACCTTCCAGGCGCCACCCTGCTGGTACAGGCGATAATCAATCGGGATGGGAGTCGAGCCCCCCTCGCGCACCTCGGTGGACACGGTGACCGTGCCGGACTGACGCCCGGGCTTGCTCGGCAGGTACCTGATTTCCTGGCCGGAGTAGCTGAGCAGGGACTTGGCATAGGTGCGCACCAGCACCTGCTGGAAGCCTTTGATCAGCGCGCTCTGCTGCTGAGGGGTCGCCTTGCTCCAGGAGCTGCCGACCGCGGCACGGGTGATCTTCTCGAAATCGAAGTGAGGGACCAGGATGTCCTCCACAAGGCCGTAGATGAGCGTCGGATTGCGGTCGATCTCGGCGCGACGCGCCTCCAGGGTCCGCAACATGCGCTCGCTGGTGCCGCGGACCAGCGACGTGGCGTCGTCCGCGAACGTAGGCGCGGCAGCGAGCAGGATCAGTGAGCAGGTCAGACCCGTGAGGGCTTGCCGCCAGTTGGTCCATCGGCGCGAAGGCCGTCCGGTCAGGTCAAAAAGTGTTTGTCTCACTCCGAGCTCTCCTCTGAGTTGCTAAACAGAAAATGCCCGACGATCTGCTCGAGCACCAGGGCCGACTGGGTGAAGGCGATCTGGTCCCCGTCGCGCAGATGCACCGCGCTGCCGCCGGGGTCCAGGCCGACGTACTGCTCCCCTAGGAGCCCGGCCGTCAAAATACTGGCGATGGTGTCCTCGGGTATGGCGTTGACCTCACCCGCGATCCGCAGGGTCACAGCCGCCCGATAGGTCTGCGGGTCGAACCGGATATCCTCGACGCGGCCGACGCGCACCCCCGCCATACTCACCGGAGCCCTTGCCTTGAGGCTGCCGACGTTGTCGAACAAGGCGGTCAAGCGATAGCCGTCAACCGCGCTCTCCCGACCCAGGTTGCTCACCTGGAAGGCGAGAAAGAACAATGCCAGGAAGCCGGCCGCCACGAAGGCCCCCACCAGGATCTCCGTCGTGCGCTTGCTTTGCATCGGTCAGTTTCCCAACATCAGTGCGGTCAGCACGAAATCGAGCCCGAGCACTGCCAATGCGGACTGCACCACAGAACGGGTGGTAGCGCGGCTCACTCCCTCGGGGGTGGGCGTGGCGTCATAGCCCTGATACAGCGCAATCCAAGTCACCACACCCCCGAAGATCAGGCTCTTGATCAGGCCGTTGGCGACATCCTCCCGCAGATCGACCCGGCCCTGTGTCTGGCTCCAGAAGGACCCGTCGTCCACCCCGAGCAGGCCAACGCCCACAAACCAGCCCCCCAGCACTCCCACCGCGCTGAACATTGCCGCCAGCAGCGGCATGGATAGCACGCCGCCGAAAAAGCGCGGCGTCAGTATCCGCTTCACCGGATCCACCGCCATCATCTCCAGACCCGCAAGCTGCTCCGTCGCCTTCATCAAACCGATCTCTGCGGTCAGGGCCGACCCGGCGCGCCCTGCCACCAGCAGGGCCGTGACCACCGGACCCAACTCCCGCACCAGGGAGGCGGCCACCATGACGCCAAGGCTGTCCTCCGCCCCGAATCGCAACAGCACCGAGTGCCCCTGCAGCCCCAGCACCATACCCACGAACAGGCCCGAGACGACCACGATCGACATCGACAACACGCCGAAACCGCGGACCTGCACCAGGAGCAGGCGCGGGCGCACCGCGAGTCCTGGCACACCGGCCAGGATATCCACAAGCAACAGGTGCGCACGGCCCAGCCGCTCCAGAAACCTCAGCCCGGCCCGGCCGAGCCTCGCCAGGGATTCCAGCACCCGGCCGCCTACCCGATCAGGTCCTGATCCAGCCGCGGCGCCGGGTAGTGGAAATGCACCGGCCCATCGGGAAGGCCACGCATGAACTGCGCCACCCATTGTGAGCGCGTGGCCGCCACCTCCGCCGGCGTACCTCGCGCCATCACCTTTCCGCCGGCGATGACGTAGACGTCATCGGCGATGGCCACCGTCTCCTCCACGTCATGGGAGACCACGACACTGGTGAGAGATCCGGCATCGTTCAAGTGCCGGATCAAGGTCACCAGCACGCCCTTGGTGATCGGGTCCTGCCCGGTGAAGGGCTCGTCGTACAGAACCATCATGGGATCCAGCGCCACCGCACGCGCCAGCGCAACCCGTCTCGCCATTCCGCCGGACAGTTCACCCGGCATGAGATCTCGCGCGCCGCGCAGGCCGACCGCCTCCAGCTTCATCAGCACCAATCTGCGGATCATGGATTCGGGAAGATCCGTGTGCTCGCGCAGTGGAAACGCGACGTTCTCGAACACGCTCAAATCGGTAAGCAGCGCGCAGCCCTGGAACATCATGCCCATCCGGGTGCGCAGCCGGCAGAGCTCGCGTCCGCTCAAGCCGTTGACCTGCATCCCGTCGACCTCCACGGTGCCCGCGTGCGGGGTGAGCAACCCGCCGATCAGCTTGAGAAGCGTGGTCTTCCCGGTCCCGCTCGGTCCGAGGATGGCGGTCACACGACCGCGGCCAATGTCGAGATCGATCCCGTCGAAGATCCGCCGTTCCCCATGCGCAAAGCTTAAGCCACGGACGCGGACCAAGGCGTCGGCAGCGGCCCCCTGACCCGATTCCCGGTCGCGAAGTACGAGGGCGGGCTCCGGCCCCTCGACGGTCGGCGGAGGCTCCGCGGCGACTGCGAATCGGGCCTCGCTCAAGCGTCCGGCCTGACGCTGGCGGGCCTGCGGGGGACTGCGCCGCCCCATGTTTCTGTCGTCCCTCTCGTTGTCGGGAACAAAGGTCGGCTATTGTCTTAGGCGCTCCGACGAGCGTCAAGCAAAGCCCAGCAGCCAGGCCAGATCCAACCAGCGGCGCAGGGCTGAAGCGTCTGCTTTCGCGCCATCGAGGACGACCAGTCCGTCCGAGCCGGCCAGGCGCTGAACGAAAGTTTCCAGCCATGCCCTGGCCCGCCGTAGATCCCGATCGTACGAATCGACCGGGCAGGAGACGGCCGATGGACCGCCGTCGATGGCTGACGGATCTTCCTGCCAGCGCAAGAAGAGGATGCCGGAGCCCGGCGCGGGGTCCGTGCTCCCGACCACGCCCGCCAACCTGTCGCCCAATGCCTCGGCGGCACTCCGCAGCTCGGCGGCGGGATCGCCGGCCACCGGCAGTTCCAGGTAGAAACGGAAGCCGTCGTGCACGTCTTCCGCCCAGCCGCGCCGGAGCCGCGGGCTGGCCTGGATCCAGAGAGTTGCTGGGACGAGCACCGCGGGAAACGCGTTTGAGAAAAAGGTCAGGCGCCAGTCCGGGGGAAGGTCCCGGGGGTAGAAGTCACGGCCATCGCCGGGGAGATCCCAGCCGCGCGTCACGATCTCGACGCGGCCGCCAGAACTGCCTGAAATCGATTTTCCGCTCACCGTCCCATTGTCCCCGCGACAAGGGAATGTCCAAACGGTATGCGTTGTGCGTTGCCCCATAGACGCGGGCAGCGCACTGCACGCGGCACACGCGGTATCATATCACCCGACCCGCCGAGGTCGGCGCCACCCATCCGCAGCCAGATGTTGTCCGAGATTTCAACCCCGTCCCACGCCCAGACGCCGAACGGCGATGCCGACGACATCCGCCGGCTCGGCCGTGCCGTGATCGACACCGAGGCCCAATCCGTGTCGGCGTTGGCCGAGCGCATCGACGAGTCGTTCGTACGCGCCTGCCGCTACATGCTCGGCTGCGGGGGCCGTATCGTGGTCCTCGGCATGGGCAAGTCCGGCCACGTGGGCAGCAAGATAGCCGCCACGCTGGCGAGCACCGGCAGCCCGGCGTTCTTCGTCCACCCCGGGGAGGCCAGCCACGGCGACCTGGGCATGATCACGACCAAGGACGTGGTGCTCGCGCTCTCGAACTCGGGACAGACTGAGGAGATGCTCACCATACTGCCGCTCATCAAGCGCCTGGGCGTGCCGCTGATCGCCATGACGGGCAACCCGCGTTCGAGCCTTGCCCAGGCGGCCGATGTGCACATCGACGTCAGCGTGGAGAAAGAGGCCTGTCCGCTCGGGCTGGCCCCGACCGCTAGCACCACCGCCGCCCTCGCCATGGGCGACGCCCTCGCGGTTGCGTTGCTGCACAGCCGCGGTTTCACCGCGGAGGACTTCGCCCGCTCCCATCCGGCCGGGAGCCTGGGCCGACGCCTGCTGCTGCACGTCGCTGACATCATGCACACCGGCGAAGGGGTGCCGCGGGTCAGCCGCGGAACGCCGCTGACGGAGGCGTTGGTCGAGATGTCCCGCAAGGGGCTCGGCATGACCGCAGTGGTGGACGAGCAGGGGCGCGTCGTCGGCATCTTCACGGACGGTGACCTGCGCCGGACCCTCGACCGCTCGATCGACATTCGCGCGGCGGTGGTGGACGAGGTCATGACGCGGGCGCCGGTCACCGCGGGCGCGCATCTGCTCGCGGCCGAGGCGCTGCGCATCATGGAGAGCAACCGGATCAACGCACTCCTGGTGGTGGACAACGAAAGTCACCCGGTCGGTGCCCTGAACATGCATGACCTATTGCGGGCGGGAGTCGTGTGACGGCGTTGCGCGGATGATAGGCGCCGGATGATGGCGGCGGGGCAATCGAGAGGACGACGGACATGCAGGATATCCTGGAGCGAGCAAAACAGATCCGGATGGTGATCTTCGACGTAGACGGAGTGCTGACCGACGGCAGCCTATTCCTCGGCGACGACGGCCAGGAATACAAGGCATTCAACTCCCGCGACGGTCACGGCATGACCATGCTGCAGCAGACCGGGGTCAAGCTCGCGGTAATCACCGGGCGCAGCTCCGAGGTGGTGCGCATCCGCATGCAGAGCCTGGGCGTCGAGCACGTCTATCAGGGACGCCGCGACAAGGTTCCGGCCTACGAAGAGCTGAAGCGGGCCTCCGGGCTAGCCGACGAGCAGATCGCCTACGTCGGAGACGACGTGGTCGACCTCCCGGTCATGCGCCGGGTGGGCTTGTCCATTGCGGTGGCGGATGCCCACCCGTTGCTGCAACAGCATGCGCACTGGCACACCCGTTCCCCCGGCGGACGCGGCGCCGGGCGGGACGTCTGCGAGTTCATCATGGAGGCGCAGGGAAACCTGGGAACCATGATGGAACGCTACCTCTGACCGCGGCGACCTAGTGAGGCCCGGCCCCCGGATGATACCGCTGCGTCAACGCATCCTGATCCCGATTCTGGCCGCGGTCGGGGCACTTGCCTGGTGGTTCGGATCCGACACAGGGCCCCGAGACACGCCCGTGGCGCAGCGGGAGGATTTGCCCGACTACACCGTGGATAACCTCTCCGCCACCATCATGAGCGAGACCGGTTCGCCTGCCCGGCACCTCACGTCTCCGGAGTTGAGGCACTTCCCAGCGGATGACAGCACCGAGCTCGAACAGCCGGTTCTAACCATCTTCGCCGAAGAGGCCCCACCCTGGGTGATTCGTTCGTCAAGGGGCTGGCTATCGGGCGACGGTGAGGACCTGCGCCTGCAAGGAAGGGTCTTTATCGACCGCGAAGCAGGCGAGACGACGCGACCGCTACACATGCGCACCAGCGAGCTGCTGCTGCGACCGCGTCAGGATTACGCGGAGACCCCCCAGCCCCTGCTCGCGACCAGCGGTGCCGATTGGCTGACCTCGACCAAGGGCGCGAAGATCTGGTACGGCACCCCGACGCGGGTCGAGCTGGCAGGACGCGTGCGCACCCAGCACGACATCGGCGCACAGGCCGAGACGGCACCGCCAACAAACTCGGAGGACACCCCATGAACCTTGTCACCACCTCGTGCTCGTGCCGCCGCCGGACATCCCTCGTCCTCGCCATTCTGTTGCTCGCGGCCGGACCTCCGCTTCCGGCCGTGGAGGGGGACCAGGAACAGCCTCTGTACCTGGAAAGCGACAGTGCCGAGCTTGACGAACAGGCATCGACCAGCGTCTACACGGGCAACGTATTCGTCAAACAGGGCAGCATGGAGATCAGGGCCGACGAGGTTACCGTGCACCATGACCCGGACCGCCGTCCCAAGCGCATCGTGGCCGTGGGAAGCCCCGCCAAGTATCGCCAGGACGTCGAGGGGGAGCAGAAGAAAGTCGAGGCTGAGGCATTGCGCATGGAATACGAGGCGGATGCCGAGGAGATCACCCTCATCGACCAGGCGCTCCTGTTCCAGGGCGAGGACACCTTTCGCAGCGATCGCATTGTCTACGACCGCGCCCGAGCGCGGGTCAAGGCAGGCACCAGTGCCCAGGGCAAGGAACGGGTGAAGATCTTTATCAAGAACCCGGCGCAGCGATGAGCACCCTGCTCGCGGACAAGCTGGTCAAGAGCTATCGCCGCAGACAGGTCGTGCAAGACGTCAGCGTGAGCGTCGACGCTGGCGAGGTCGTCGGCCTGCTGGGGCCGAACGGAGCGGGCAAGACTACCTGTTTCTACATGATCGTGGGACTGATCGCGGCTGACGCCGGAAGGATCACGCTGGAAGGGCAGGACATCACCCTACTCCCGATGCACGCCCGCGCCCGCCGTGGCCTGAGCTACCTCGCTCAGGAGCCATCCGTGTTCCGCAAGCTCACCGCCAGCGCCAATCTGCTGGCCGTGCTCGAGACGCGCGGCGATATGGGGAAGACCGAACAGAAAAACCGCAGCATGGAGCTGCTCGAGGAGCTCGGGATCAGCCACGTCGGCGACTCGCTCGCGCTCAGCCTTTCTGGCGGCGAGCGCCGGCGCCTGGAAATCGCCCGTGCGCTGGCGGTCGAGCCGAAGGTGATGCTGCTCGATGAGCCCTTTGCCGGCGTCGATCCGATCGCCGTCGGGGACATCAAGAACATCGTCACCCACCTGCGCCGACGCGACATAGGCATCCTGATCACGGACCACAACGTGCGCGAGACCCTCGACATCTGCGACCGCGCCTACATCATCAGCGAGGGCCGTGTCATCGCCGACGGTACCCCGCGCGAGCTGCTCGAGAACATGGAGGTACGTGCGGTCTACCTGGGCGAGCACTTCACCCTCTAGAAGGCGGACAAGACGCCCCTCCGCACCTGACCGCTTGTCCCTGCGACCCGGTTTTGGGCTAGAATCGTCCCGAGGCATTCAAATTGCGTACCACCCCTGATTCACGTCATCCATGAAGCAGTCGATACAGCTTCGCCTTGGCCAGCAGCTGACAATGACGCCGCAGCTGCAGCAGGCCATCCGTCTGCTTCAGCTGTCCATGCTGGACCTCCAGCAAGAAATCCAGGACGCGCTCGAGTCCAACCTCATGCTGGAGAACGCCGACGAGGCGGAGCGCCCCAATGGCGAAGACCTGGACGGCGGCGCGCGCGAGCGCGCGCAGGCCGAAGCCGATCTGGAGCGCGAGATCCAGCCCGAAAACATGCCGATGCCCCAGGAGCTGCCGGTTGACGCTGAATGGAGCGACCATTACGACAGCTATGTCCCAACCACCAGCGGCGGCGGGGATGACGGTGCCGATTTCGACCTATTCGCCCACAAGAGCGCGTCCCCGACCCTGAACGACCATCTCCAGTGGCAGCTCAACCTGAGCCGCATGGAGGGAAACGATCTAGCCATTGCAACCGCCCTCATCGAATCGATCAACGCGGATGGCTACCTCACCGCCGACCCGCAGGAGCTTCTGGAGGCTCTCGACGATGACGAGCTTACGCTGGAGGAGGTGGAGGCGGTCCTGCACCGGGTGCAATCGCTGGACCCGCCGGGCGTGGGCGCACGCAACTTGCGCGAGTGTCTCCTGATCCAGCTGCGGCAGTTACCCCCCGAGCAGTATCCGCTTCGCGATTTGGCCATTGCCGTATGCGAGCGGCATGTAGAGGCCTTATCCAGGAACGACTTGGAGCCGATTCGTCGCGATCTGGGCATCTCCACGGCGGTGCTGGGCGAGGTTATTTCCCTGATCCGCACGCTGCATCCCCGACCCGGGGCCTTGATCGCCGAATCGCAGCCGGAGTACGTTATCCCGGACGTCTTCGTGCGCAAGCATGGCGGCGCCTGGACGGTTGAGCTAAACCCGGAGACCACGCCCAAGCTAAGGGTGAACCCGGACTACGCGCGGCTCATCCGCCGCGCCGACCAGAGCGAAGACAACACCTTCTTGAAGAACCATCTTCAGGAAGCACGTTGGTTTATCAAGAGCCTCGCCAGCCGCAACGACACGATCGTTAGAGTGGCGGCGAAGATCGTTGAGCTGCAGCAGGACTTTCTCGAGTATGGCGACGAGGCGATGAAGCCCATGGTGCTGCGGGACGTGGCGGAAGCCCTCGAGCTGCACGAATCCACCGTGTCGAGGGTCACCACCCAGAAGTACATGCACACCCCGCGGGGTACCTACGAGTTCAAGTACTTCTTCTCCAGCCACGTGAGCACCGCATCCGGGGGCGAGTGCTCATCCACCGCGATCCGCGCCTTCATCCGCAAGCTAGTCGCCGCGGAAAAACCGGGTAAGCCGCTGAGCGACAACAAGATCGCGTCCATTTTGGCGGATCAGGGCATCAACGTGGCGCGGCGCACCGTCGCCAAGTACCGGGAGGCCATGGGCATACCCCCATCGAACGAGCGCAAACGCCTGGCTTGAACTACCGCAGAGGGATCTCCGGGATTCCGCCGCCATTCGCGGGATCCGGGAGCCGCGCAAAGGAGGCAAAACGAAGACCGAGCATCGCTTTCTGCCCCTGATAGGCTCCAGGACGGTGCCTCGCAGGGATCTTGTGTGGACAACGAGGAGTCTCACTATGCAAATCAACCTGACGGGTCATCACGTCGACGTCACCGACGCCCTCAAGGGCTATGTCGACAGCAAGTTCGAACGCCTTGCGCGGCACTTCGACCACGTCATCAACGTACACGTCATCCTCAGCGTCGAGAAGCTGCGCCAGAAGGCCGAGGCGACGCTGCACGTCAACGGCGCCAAGGTCTTCGCGGATTCGGTCCACGAGGACATGTACGCGGCGATCGACACGCTGATCGACAAGCTCGACCGCCAGGTGCTCAGGCACAAGGAGAAGAAGAGCAGTCACCGGGGTAATGGGTTCAAGGGAATCGAAACCGACTAAGTTCCGCGCGCCGTGGCATAATCGCGCGAGAAGGCCCAGATGAACGCGCCGCGGGGAATGTCTCCGCGGCGCCGGCGTTTAAACCCTGACCCCAGTACTTCGGGAGCGGCATCTGCATGTTTCCTCCCCGTTTCATCGTCGCCGGGCGCATCGGTGCAAGTTACGACATCAGCAGCAAGAAGCGCTTGCTGGAGGTGCTCGGCGAATTGCTCGCGACGGATGACCCCAGCCTGAGCCCCGAGACCGTTTTCGAGCATCTGCTCGAGCGCGAGCGTCTCGGGAGCACGGGTCTCGGCCATGGCGTTGCGCTTCCTCATGCCCGCATGCAGGGCGTCTCCGAGGCGGTCGGCGCCTTTGTTCAGCTGCGCGAGGGCATCGGATTCGACGCCATCGACGACCAGCCGGTTGACCTCGCCTTCGCGCTGCTGGTGCCAGAGGCGGCGAACGAGACGCACCTGCAGCTGCTCTCCAACCTGGCCTCCATGTTCAGTGACCCGCAGCTGCGCGAGTCCCTGCGCCGCGCCAGTTCCGCCGAGCAAATCCTGCGCCTCCTGACGGAAAGAGACGAGGACTCACCCCACGCATGACGCCGGTCGAAACCCTGCAGGACCTCCTCCAGCAGATCGGCCCCCGCCTGCAGCTCCGCTGGTTGACGCCGCAGCCATCGGAAGGTCGCCGCTTGCGCGGCGAAGACCGCGCCGTGGCCGGCCAGCCTCTGGTCGGCTCCTTGAACTGCATCCATCCGAATCGCCTCCAGATCATAGGCTACGCCGAACTCGTCTATCTTGCGGACCTGCGCCCCGCCGTGCATGAGGAGACTCTCCGTACGCTCTTCGCCGGTCGCCCGGCCGCAATCCTGTTCTCCGACGATATCGAGCCGGAGGACGCCTTCTTTGATCATGCCGAGCGCACCGGGACCCCCCTGCTCGGATCTCCCGTCGGCGACGAGGAGATGATTCGCCAGCTGCAGTACTTCCTCACCCATGCCATGGCCGAGCGCACGACAGCGCACGGCGTGTTCATGGAAGTGTTGGGCATGGGCGTGCTGCTCGCCGGCGACCCGGCCATTGGCAAGAGCGAGCTCGCCCTGGATCTCATCAGCCGCGGCCACCGCCTAATCGCCGACGACGCCCCTGAGTTCGCCAACATCGCTCCCGAGACGCTCAAGGGCTCGTGCCCGAGGCTACTGAGGGATTTCCTGGAGGTCCGCGGTCTCGGTGTGCTCAACATTCGCGCCATGTTCGGGGAGAGTTCCGTGCGGCAGAGCAAGGACTTGAACCTGATCGTCAACCTTAGATGTCTCAGCGAGAACGAGCTCGCAGGCATCGACCGGCTGGCCGGCACCCTCTCCGCCCGTCACATGCTCGGCGTAGCGGTTCCCGAGATCACCATTCCGGTGGCACCTGGACGCAACCTGGCCATCCTGGTCGAGGCCGCGGTCAGGCACCAGATCCTTCGCATCAGGGGTTACGATGCAGGCGTAGACTTCACTGAACGCCAGGCGCGCGCCGTCTTGGATGTTCCTCCCCTTCCCTTCGGAGCAAGCGAGTGACAACCAGGCCAGCGTCTCGCGCGGCGTCCCGCTTCCCTGGGCCGCCCGTACCGCGAGTGCAGGGGCGCAATCCCGGACTGGACGTCGCATCGAGACCATGGACCACAAGAAGCTGATCATCGTCAGCGGCCTATCCGGATCCGGCAAGAGCGTGGCTCTCCACACGCTCGAGGACCTCGGCTATTACTGCATCGACAACCTGCCGCTGTTCCTGCTGCGCGAACTGGCCCTCGGTCTGGAGCAGACCGATGCGAGACCATTCGAGCATACCGCGGTCGGCATCGACGCCCGCAACCAACCCGAGCATCTGGGCGAGCTGCCGCGTCTCGTCGAGGAGCTTCGCGCCCGGGGTTTCGAATGCCGCGTCCTCTACCTCGAGGCGCAGGCGGACACCCTGATCAAACGCTTCAGCGAGACCCGCCGCAAGCACCCTCTCACCGCCGAGGACCGCCCGCTGGCGGAGGCCATCGAGCTTGAGCGCGAGCTGTTGGGGCCGATCCTGAGCGGTGCCGATCTGCGCATCGACACCACCCACACCAATGTCCACCAGTTACGGGATCTCGTGCGCGACCGCCTAGGCGAGGATGCCCCGGCCAGGGTCTCCGTGCTGCTACAGACGTTCGGCTTCAAGCACGGGGTCCCGCGGGACGTGGACTTCGTCATCGACGTCCGCTGCCTGCCAAACCCGCACTGGCAGACCGAGCTGCGACCCCTGACGGGACTCGATCCAGCGGTAGCGCGCTTCCTGGAGGACTCCCCGGAGGTCGAGGAAATGCGCGACGACCTGACCGCCTTCTTCGATCGCTGGATTCCCCGCTTCGAGGCCGACGGGCGCAGCTATCTGACCATCGCCATCGGCTGCACCGGGGGTCAGCATCGCTCCGTCTACATGGCGGATCAGCTCCGCCGCCACTTTGCCTCCCAGGGCCGCAGGGCCATGATCCGCCACCGAGAGCTGTCATGAGTGTCGGTCTGCTGCTGATCACCCATAATAATATCGGCGCCAGCCTGCTGCAGACGGCTATCCGCGTGCTGGACCGCTGCCCATTGCGGGCCGAGACCCTGGCCGTGACGGACGAGTCCCGCCGGGACGTCCTCACCGCGGAGGCCGAGAAAATGGTCCACCAGCTCGACGCTGGAGACGGCGTGATGATTCTCACCGACCTGTTTGGCTCCAGTCCCGCCAACATCGCCAACGCCTTGCATGGGCGCGGCAGCGTGCGGGTGCTCACCGGGGTGAATCTCCCGATGCTCATACGGGTGCTCAATTACCCCACGCTGCCGCTGGACGAGATGGCGCAAAAGGCCTTGAGCGGCGGCCGAGACGGGGTCCTGCTGTGTCCAACGGGGGAGACGGGGTGAAACGGGCCGTCGTCTCGGCCGGAAAGACGGAGGGCAAGCCTTGATCCGCAAAGAGGTCGAGATCGTGAACAAACTGGGGCTGCACGCGCGCGCGGCGGCCAAGTTCGTGACCTGCGCCAGCGGCTTCAACAGCCACGTGCAGGTCGAAAGGCAAGGACAGCGGGTCAACGGCAAAAGCATCATGGGCGTCATGATGCTTGCCGCAGCGCAGGGCACGACGATCACCCTGCTCATCCAGGGCGAGGACGAGGAGGCCGCCTGCAGAGCGCTCGAGAGACTCATCGCGGATCGCTTCGGGGAGGGGGAATGACCCTCGCCTGCTGCGGACTCGGCGTCGCTACCGCCCAGGCTATCGCGATGGGGCCCGCCCATCTGCTCGACCGCGGGGCCGTAGGCGCCCTACCCAAGCGCGTCGACGCCTCGGCAATCATCACCGAGGTGATGCGTCTCGACTCCGCCCTCGCAGCGGCCCAGCGCGCCCTGCGCGCCGTGCGCGAACAGATCCCCGGCGCCACGCCGGTAGACGTCGCCGAGTTCATCGACTCCCATCTTTTGATGCTGGAGGACTCCGCCTTGGTCGAGCCGGCGCGGGAGCTGATCCGCCGCCAGCACTTCAGCGCCGAGTGGGCCCTGGAGCAGCATCGGGACGCGCTCGTGGCGGTGTTCGAGGAAATGGATGACGCCTACCTGCGCAGCCGTCGCGACGACGTCGACCACGTCCTCAACCACATACTGAGCTTCCTCACCCAGGGCGAGCGGATGGAGCCATCGGAAGCGGATCTGAAAGGGCGCGTCGTCATTGCCCGCGATCTCTCGCCGGCGGACACGATCGTACTGCGTCACCGCGGTGCGGCGGCCTTCGTGACCGAGTTCGGCGGCCCGATGTCGCACACCGCGATCCTGGCGCGTAGCCTGAACATCCCTGCGGTGATGGGAATACGAAACGTCACCCGTTATTTCCGGCAGGACGAAACCGTCATCGTCGACGGCGAGACCGGCGCCGTGCTCGCGGACGTCGACGAGCGCATCCTCCAGCACTATCGCAACCGGCTGCGAACCCGTGAGGAGCGCCGCGACCGCCTGCTCCGCCTGGTGCGTAAACCGGCGATTAGTCTGGACGGCGTACCGATCGCTCTGCTGGCCAACCTGGAGCTGCCAGAAGACGTCCAGACCGCCCGCCTCAACGGCGCCTCCGGCGTTGGGCTCTATCGCACCGAGTTCCTGTACATGAACCGCGACGAGCTGCCCGACGAGGAGGAACACCTCGCCGCCTATCTGGACGTCATCCGCGGTCTCGACGGCATTCCCATCACCTTTCGCACCCTCGACCTAGGCGTAGATAAGCAGGTGGACGGCAGCGCGGCCGGTTGTCCACCAGTATGCAACCCGGCCCTGGGGCTGCGCGCCATCCGCCTGTGTCTCAAAGAGCCGGGGCTGTTCCGCCCCCAGCTGAGGGCCATTCTGCGAGCCTCCGCCGAGGGACCGGTGCGGATGATGATCCCCATGCTCTCCGGCATCCAGGAAGTCAACAGCGTCCTCGCCTTGGTCGAACAGGCCCGCAGAGAGCTCAGCCGCGACGGGCTCCCCTACGATCCCCGGATGCCCGTCGGAGGCATGATCGAAGTACCCGCCGCCGCCCTCTCGGCAGCCGCTTTCGCCCGCCAACTGGATTTCCTCTCCATCGGCACCAACGACCTGATCCAATACGCGCTCGCGATTGACCGCGTAGACGACACCGTCAACTACCTGTACGACCCCTTGCACCCGGCCATCCTTCGGCTCATCCGCATGACCATCGATGCGGGACGGGCCCACGCGACCCCGGTTTCGATGTGCGGCGAGATGGCGGGGGAACCCCGCTTCACGCGCCTGTTGCTCGGGCTCGGTCTGCGCGAGCTGAGCATGCAGCCCGGATCCCTGCTCGAGGTGAAAGAGATCGTGCGCGAGAGCCGAATCAACGAGCTGGAGGAAGCCGCCGCGCTGCTGCTCGAGCGGATGGACGACGAAGATCCGGAGCAACTCCTGGACGATATCAACCGGTCGAAGCGTTGAGGCGCCAAAGGCCCCGGCCGGACCTCTCGGCAACGTCGAATCCGTACGCACCGAATCTCGGCCCAGTTGGCCTGGGACGGGGGCGGAATCGCAGATCGTGCATCCGCTCCGTGCGTTTCGCACAGCCATCCTAAAGTGTGAACCGAAACGAAAATTGTCATTGCCCGCGCGCTATCATAAGAATAGATTAATATAGCGAACGTTAGCCGAGTCGCCGCGCGGCACCGGACTGAGGGCTAAGCCGGGCCCCTCGCGTGGACGGGAGTGCGGGGTTCGTGTAGACGTTCGGCCGTGTGGTTGGTAAGCAGTGACGGAGAAATGAAATGAGCAAGCTCCCGCATATCGGGGACGTGGTAGAGCTCTTCGGCATCGGCTGCGAAGGCTGCGGCCATTTTCGGGGCCAGTTCCAGGTTCGCGCCGTGGTCGAAGCGGATCAGGTCGCTCTGGTCGTCGATCCACGGGACATACAATGCGAAGGGGCGGTTGCAGCTCGCTCCTTCCCTCAGCTCACGATCCTGTGGAACAAGGATCTCGAGTGTTGGCAGAGCGACTGTGGAAAGCACCAGGTCGCGGTCCACATCTCAGGACACTACCAGGGCCCTACCAGAGAGGCCGCCTAGGCAGCTCCTGAGCCCGGGCACGACCTGCGCTGCAGTCTTGGTGGCGGGAAGTGCGCTTCCCCGCGCGTCGGGCAGGTCCATGTGATGGCGGGACGCGGCCAGCTCCTTGGGCGTGGCGACGAGCTTGGCGCGCGAAGGCGTCGAGAACTGGTTCGCCTCCCTCCTCGCGTCGGCGCCCGCTTTGTCCATCCGATAGGGTGTCGCAGTGCGAGCGGCGCTGCCGACAACGCATCCCACCAAGCGTCTGCTTAGGCGCCAAGAGCCGCTATACGGCGGCGTCCATCACCCGCTCTCCCCACCGCTCGAGCTCGGTGATCATTGACAGCTTCTTCGCTTCGCTGCCCCCCTCGGCCCGAAGCTCCGTTAAGCGATCCTGATACTGATCGATCGTTATTCCGGCTCCACCGGCGGGATCGGTAAGACGAACCAAGCGATAGGCGTCCCACTCCTCCCGCTCGTCTTCGCTCAAGCTCTCGGGCCAGTTGCGCGCGCGATAGCGCAGTAGCATTTCCGGGAGCCGCCCGTCCTCGAAAACAAAGCGCGCGGCCTTGAGCTCGGCGGGGTTGGCACCGCGTACCCGCTCCATCTCCCTGCGGTCCGACGCGGAGAAGAAGCCACCCGAATACAGCATCAGGTCCGGGTCGGACTCCGTGGCGAACTCGGCGAGCTGGTGCACCTCCTGTACCTTGCCGGCCAAATCGGCGAACTCCTTCAGGCGCCGCGCATGGCGCTCGACGACGGATGGGTCTATCTGCCAGCGATCTGACGCTTCTGCGGTGAGGGTTGTCATCGGCGAGACCACGGGGCAACGATTCGTATGGATGGTCTTGAGCGGGATGCGGCGCACCCCTTCTGGCAACTCATCGGCTGGCGTGAACAGACGCTGATGAACCTCCTCCACAGAGAGCTCAAGCAGGGGATCCGGGTCCTCGCGGAGATCGAACACGATGACCCCATTGCGATTGACCGGGTGGCGTGCGACGGGAAGCACCGGCGCTATGCATCCCAGCTCGGCCGGAAAGCGCGCAGAGACATGCAGCAGGGGCAGACGCTTAGCCAGCAGTTCCTCCGCCCGACGCTTGTCCCGCAGCGAGAGGCAGTAGTCGAAGAGGCGGGGATGCCGATCCTTGAGCAGCCGCGCCAAGGCGATGGTGGCGCGCACATCGGCGAGCGCGTCGTGGGCACCTGTGTGCTCGATCCCGTTGGCAGCCGTGAGCTGCTCCAGTCGGAACGACGCGACCCCGTCCTCACGCCGCGGCCACTCGATCCCTTCGGGACGCAGCGCATGAGCGAGCCGCAGGGTATCGATCAGGTCCCAGCGGGAGTTGCCGTTCTGCCATTCCCTGGCATACGGATCGAAGAAATTGCGGTAGAGCAGATTGCGCGTGACCTCATCATCGAAGCGGATGCTGTTGTAGCCGGCGCCACAGGTCCCTGGACGAGACAACTCACGTTCGATGGCGGCAGCGAAATCGGCCTCGGGCATGCCCTCGGCGGCCACTCGCTGCGGCGTCAGGCCCGTGACCAGGCAGGCGTCGGGCTGGGGCAGGAGGTCATCGGCGGGACGGCAGTAGAGAACCAGGGGCTCACCGACGGAATTCAGCTCCTCGTCCGTCCGCAGCCCGGCGAACTGGGCCGGGCGATCGCGGCGGGGGTCCGTACCCCAGGTCTCGTAGTCGTGCCAGAAAAAGCTCGCGGTCAACCGCGTACCACCCTCATGGCGCGCCGGGGACGAAGCGCACGGCGGAGGCTCGGCCCGCCCTGGAGAAATCGCGGACGGGGCCGGCTGCGGAAGACGCGTCCCCGCAGCCGGGTTCTGTCGCCTCCGCTCAAACCTTCTCCTTGATGCGTGCGGCCTTGCCCGTGCGCCCGCGCAGGTAGTAGAGCTTGGCGCGGCGCACATCTCCTTTGCGCTTGACTTGGATGGAGTCGACCAGCGGGCTGTAGGTCTGGAACGCGCGCTCCACACCCTCGCCATGGGAGATCTTGCGAACCGTAAAGGCGGAGTTGAGGCCGCGGTTCCGCTTGGCGATGACCACGCCCTCGAACGCCTGAAGACGCTCGCGGTTGCCTTCCCGCACCTTCACCTGCACCACTACGGTATCACCCGGTGCGAAGTGGGGGACCTCGCGGCTCATCTGCTCTTTCTCGAGCTCTTCGATGATGTTCATGATGCTCTGGCTCCTATTCTCGCCCAGCGTCTTGATGCTGCCGTATGAATTCATTCAGCAGCGCCTGCTCGGCCTCATTCAGGCCGCGGCGCCGCAGCAAATCCGGGCGTCTCAGCCAGGTCCTTCCCAGGGCCTGTTGCAGACGCCAACGTTCGATCGCCCCGTGGTCCCCGCTCAACAGGACCCCGGGAACCCTTATGCCGTCAATCTCCTCGGGACGCGTGAAGTGCGGGCAGTCGAGGAGGCCGTTCACGTGGGAATCCTGCTCGGCCGAATCTTCGTGCCCGAGGGCTCCCGGCAACAACCGGATCACGGCGTCGATCACGACCATCGCCGCCAGTTCCCCGCCGCTCAACACGTAGTCGCCTATGGACCATTCCTCGTCCACATGGCTCTGCACCAGCCGCTCGTCGATACCCTCATAGCGGCCCGCGATCAAGATCCAGCCCGGTGCAGCGGCGATGTTGGCGATCGCCGCCTGGTCCAGCGGTCTTCCCTGCGGCGTGAGATAGGCGACTCGGCTCTCCGGTGCCGCGCGCCTGGCCTGGACGATCGCGGACCGCAGGGGCTCCACCTTCATCACCATGCCGGGGCCGCCACCGTAAGGACGATCGTCCACGGTGCGATGCACATCCTGGGCGTAGTCCCTGGGATTCCAGAGATGCAGCTCGGCGATCCCACGCCCCAGGGCCCTGCCCGTAATCCCCTGGGCCTCGAGGATCCGGAAAAGATCCGGAAACAAGCTGATGACGTCGAAACGCACGCCCGCGCTCCGGCCGGTCAGAAATCCGGATCCCAATCGATCCGCATCAATCCGCGGTCAAAATCCACGTCCTTGACGACGTCCTCCCACAGGAATGGGATCAACCGCTCGCGCGAGCCTCGCACCACCATTACGTCATTGGCCGCCGTGGAAAACAAGTGGTCGATTCGCCCAAGCAGCGCGCCCGCCAGCGTTTCGACCCGCAGGCCTTCGAGATCGGCCCAGTAAAACTCGTCGCTGCTCGCCGGCGGCAGCTGGTCCCGACGCACGGCGATCTCCAAGCCCACGAACTCCGCCGCCTGATCCCG
Source organism: uncultured Chromatiaceae bacterium (assembly GCA_964395315.1). Lineage (GTDB taxonomy): Bacteria > Pseudomonadota > Gammaproteobacteria > Chromatiales > Chromatiaceae > CAVORB01. Next base: position 36,993 of record CAYNBI010000013.1, read on the forward strand.
GTCGTCGCATCCCTTGAGTCTGGCAATCAGACTCTTCCCCTGCCGCCGACCATCGACCGGTTCTCGCTCAAGACGGGCCGCGCCCAGATACCAGGGCGAGTAGGCCAAGATGTTTTCCCGGGGCTCGGTCTCGGAGAAGATCTTTATCCAGCCTCGGATGCCGAACAGTCCCGCGATTCGCCCCAGCACGAGCATCCGTGGCGGCGGCAGCTGCATCTTCGACCCGCCACCTGCCACGCGGCTTCTCGAACGCTCAGGATGCCGCCGGCGCCTCGGCTTCCTTGGCCGCCTGCTTGAGAAGCTGCGCGGCGCGCTCGGTGGGCTTCGCACCCTGGCTCAACCAGTACTCCGCTCGGCCGCGGTCGACGCGCAGACGAACCTCACCGCCGATCGCGATGGGGTTGAAGAAACCGATGCGCTCGATGTAACGCCCATCGCGCTTCGAGCGCTGATCGGCGACAACGAGGTGGTAGAAGGGACGCTTCTTAGCGCCACCTCTGGACAGACGAATCGATACCATGTTCAGCCCTGATCCGAAATTGATTGCGATCGCAGCGCGGGTAAACGCGCAAATATACACGAATCCAATGAAATTGGAAGACCGCTTCCCGTCGCTCAGAACGGAAGCCCGCCGGGGGGCATGCCTCCAGGCGCGCGGCCCTTGAGGCCGCGCAGCATCCTGGCCATGCCCCCGCCCTTCATCTTCTTCATCATCTTCTGCATCTGGGTGAACTGCTTCAGCAACCGGTTGACGTCCTGCACCTGGGTACCTGAACCGAGCGCGATACGGCGCTTGCGCGCCCCCTTGATGACGGCCGGGAACGCGCGCTCCTGGGGCGTCATGGAGTTGATGATCGCGACTAGCTTGACCACCTCCTTGTCGTTGACCTGGCGTTTGACATGGTCGGGCACCTGGGTCATGCCCGGAAGCTTTTCCATCAGGCCAGCCATACCGCCGAGGCTGGACATCTGCTGCAGCTGATCACGAAAGTCGGCCAGATCGAACCCCTGGCCCTTCCGTAGCTTGGTCACCAGCTCCTGAGCCTTGTCCCGATCGACCTTGCTCTGCACCTCCTCGACCAACGAGAGGACATCGCCCATGCCGAGGATGCGCGAGGCGACGCGGTCGGGATGGAAGGGCTCAAGCGCGCTCGTCTTCTCTCCCACGCCGAGGAACTTGATGGGCTTGCCGGTGATGAGGCGTATCGACAAGGCGGCACCACCGCGCGCGTCGCCGTCTGCCTTGGTCAGGACCACGCCGCTGAGGGGAAGAGCATCGTTGAAGGCCTTGGCCGTGTTGGCGGCGTCCTGGCCGGTCATGCTGTCGACCACGAACAGGGTCTCCACCGGAGACAGCGCACCGTGCAGCAGCCTGATCTCCTCCATCATGTCCGTATCCACATGCAGGCGCCCGGCGGTGTCGACGATCAGCACGTCCTTGAACTGCTTGCGCGCCGCTTCCAACGCGCCACGGGCGATATGCAACGGGTCCTGATCGCCCCGCGAGGGGTGGAAGGCCGCCCCGACCTCACCCGCCAAGGTCTCGAGCTGGTCGATCGCGGCGGGGCGGTAGACGTCGCAGCTCACCACCATCACGCTCTTCTTGTGACGTTCCTGCAGCCAACGGGCGAGCTTCGCCACGCTAGTCGTCTTGCCCGAGCCCTGCAGCCCCGCCATCAGCACGACCGCAGGCGGAGCGACCGACAGATCCAGACCCTCGTTGGCATCGCCCATGACGTGCACGAGCTCGTCGTTGACGATCTTCACCAGCATCTGACCCGGCGTCAGGCTCTTCATGACCTGCTCGCCCAAGGCCTTCTCGCGCACCGTGTCGACGAAGCTGCGCACCACCGGCAAGGCAACATCGGCCTCCAGAAGGGCCATGCGCACCTCGCGCATGGTTGCCGCAACATTTTCCTCGGTCAGCCGGCCTTGACCGCGCAGGTTATTGAGGACGCGACCGAAGCGCTCCTGGAGATTCTCGAACATCTTCTATCCAACCGATCTGTTTGGGGATGGGGGAGTATAAGGAATTCGACGAGGCCGCGTCAGGCACCTGTCGGTCGACTTTTCCGCGCGCGCGCCTTTGTGCCATCATCGCCTGCCATGAGCCATTTCCACATCGCGCTGCTCGCCATTCTGCTCTACCTTGCCAGCGGCGGAACGATCGCCCTGCGGCTGTTCAAGCGCTCGCAGGCCGGCCTGCCAAGCCGCAATCTGGTTCTGGGGTTGGGCTTCGCCGGCCTGGCGCTGCACACCTGGCTGCTCTACGACGCCATCTTCAGCCAGCAGGGGATGAACCTGGCCTTCTTCAACGCCCTGGCGCTGACCTCCTGGACGGTGGTCACCCTACTGCTCATATCCAGCCTCACCAAGCCGGTGGAGAATCTGGGGATTCTCCTGCTGCCCTTGGCCGCACTGACGGTCTACCTGGAGGCCCGCTACCCCAGCGTAGGCTTCATGCGGGCATCGACGGGCTGGGGCATCAAGATTCACGTCCTGCTCTCCATGCTGGCCTACAGCCTGCTCACCCTGGCCAGCGTGCAGGCCATCTTGCTCGCGGTCCAGGACCACCACCTGCGCTCGCGCAGGCCCGGCGGATTCGTACGGGCACTGCCGCCGCTGCAAACGATGGAGAGCCTGCTGTTCGAGATGATCGGCGCCGGATTCGTGCTGCTGACCCTGGCGCTCGCCAGCGGCTTCCTGTTCCTGGAGGACATGTTTGCTCAGCACCTGGTGCACAAGACCGTGCTGTCGACCCTCGGCTGGCTAGTTTTCGGGGCGCTCCTGATCGGGCGCTTTCGCTACGGGTGGCGTGGGCGCACCGCCATCATCTGGACCCTGAGCGGATTCGTCATCCTGATCCTGGCCTACTTCGGCAGCAAGGCGGTGCTCGAGCTCATCCTTCGGCGTTGAGTAGCTCGTCGTAACGCGCCAGGTCCGTGGGGCGATCCAGGTCCCAAAGAACCGGCAGCTCCCGCCAGCCCCAGCCCAAGACACGCAGCCGCTCCCTGGTCGTATCCGCGACCGCCCCCGTGCCCCATGGCACGCCGGAAAAGAGCGCCGGCGCCGTCCGCTTCAGCCCGAACAGCACATACCCGCCGTCCTCGGCCGGACCCAGCACCGCGTCGGTCTTGGCCAACGCCTGCAAAGCGGCACGGACATAGTCAGCGTCGAGCCCCGGACAGTCGGCGCCGATCAGCACCACGCTGCCCGCCCGCCGCAAGGCCTCATCGGCGGCATTGCGCATGCGCTCCCCCAGATCGGCTCCGCGCTGGAGGCGGAGCCGCACGCCGTGGACGCGGCCCAGCGCGGGAAACGGCGGCGCATCGATCGCGGGCGAGCAACAGAGCTCAACGGGCGCGAGCCCCGCTCCGGCGAGCCGGACCAGGGTGGCGACCAGCAGTCGACTTTGCAGTTCGGCCGCCTGCCCGGGCGTCAGGGGAGGCACCAGGCGCGTCTTCACTGTGCCGGGCCGTGGCGCCTTGGCGAGGATAAGGATGCGCGCGTGCGGGAATTCCATGCGAGCCTGGGCGTCAGGCCGCCTCACCCGCCCTTTTCCCGGGACCAGTGAGCGGCAGGGCCGAGCGCGACGTTCGGATAGTAGATGCGAGCCAGCCACCCCGGGTCCGCCCCCAACCAATAGGCACCCCGCAGGAACCACATGAGGGCGATGGTGCGCCAGATTCCGTCACGTTCCCAGCGGCGTCCGGACGCCAGCACAGGCTCCGGAACACGAGCAGGACGGGCAAGGCGCTTGAGCCGCCGGCTAATCGCCAGGTCCTCCATGAGCGCGATCTCGGGAAAGCCGCCCACTTGCTGAAACAGGTCTCGGCGCACGAACATGCCTTGGTCGCCCGTCACGATGCCGCTCAACCGGCTCCTCAGGTTCATCATGCGCTCGATGACGCGGAGCATGGGCGCGGCGCCTTCGAGACGGACATCGAAGCGGCCCCAGCCGGGTCCATCGAGGGCGCGTTCCAGGACCGCTCGAGCTGCGTCGGGTGGCGGCCGGGTATCCAGATGCAAGAACCACAGCACCGTTCCCGAGGCCGCCCTCGCCCCCTCGTTCATCTGCACCGCCCTTCCCGGCCGGCTGCACGCGACAAGATCCACCAGCCCCGAGGCGCACTCAACAGTGCCATCGGTGCTCCCACCGTCGGCAAGAATGAGCTCGTGACCTGCCTCGCGCAGGGGTTGCAGCGCGGAGAGTTTGCCGGCGACGATCGCCGCCTCGTTGAGACAAGGGATGACTACAGAAACGGACGCGCTCACGGGAGAACGGTAAAGAGCGGCGGGGCCTGATTCAAGCTGGTGTGACCTGTAGCGGGCAGAATGCGCGCAAACTCATCCGCCTTCACTTGCGCCAAGCGCCCCGCCGCAGCCACTGCCCTGACCGGCCGTGCAGCCGTAACAGTGTTCACCGACGCGAATGGGTCGCCCCTCCAATGCGCCAGCGGCAAGGTCGCGGATGCTGAGCGGTCGGCCACGATGCTCCAAGGCAAGCCCCATCATCTGATTGAAATCACAGTCGTACACCTGGCCCTGCCAGTCCACGCTGATCAGACTGCGACACATGACCTCATCCAGATTTTCCTCACGATGGGCTGACTTCAAAAGGTCCAGGTACTCGCCGAAACGGCCGAGGGACTGCAGCATGCTGCCGAAGCGCTTGACGGGCATGTTCGCGAGGGTCAGCAGGCGATCGAAACGCACGCCGTAGCGCTCGCCCAGGATGCGCTTGTAATCCGCCTCCAGGGCATACTGCGGGGGCGGCAGTACCGGCCCTTGCGGGTTGTAGACCAAATTGAGCACCAGCCCCGACGTGCCATTGCCGTAACCCACGGCGTTGAGTCGACGCAGGCCGCGGATGCTCGCCTCGAACACCCCACGGCCACGCTGCGCATCCACGTTCTCCTCCAGGTAGCAAGGCAGGGACGCCATGACCTGCACCTGGTGTTGGGCCAAAAACTCGGTAAGCCCCGCTTGGCCGGGGTCTTCCAGAATGGTCAGGTTACAGCGGTCGATGACCTGGACATCGAGTCCCGCGGCCTCCCGCACCAGGCGGCGGAAGCTCAGGTTCAGCTCCGGCGCCCCGCCGGTCAGATCGAGCGTCGCGGGACGATTCACGCGCAGAAAGGACAATACCGCGTCGACCGTTTCCGAAGACATCTCTTCGACCCGCGCGGGACCGGCATCCACGTGGCAGTGGACGCAAGACTGGTTGCAGCGGTAGCCGAGGTTGACCTGTACCGAGTGGATCCGGCCGCGGGTGATCGCCGGGAAATCGGAGGGAAAAAGCAGGGGTTTGGAATCCAGCATGGGCGACTCCCGCGGGAACTTCGATCGGCCCGAGGACCGATTGTCAAGGACGGGCGCAAAGGTGCTAGAATGCGCGCTCGCAGTCGAATTGGACAGCACGGTCTCCGAGGGTTCCTTCCACACTCGTGACCGCGCTTCCGGATGGCGAAAGTACAAAGGGGCCGTAGCTCAGCTGGGAGAGCGTCGCGTTCGCAATGCGAAGGTCAGGGGTTCGATCCCCCTCGGCTCCACCAACCCGATCACGGACTCGTGTTCCGCAGTCGACCATCTTCCGCTTTCCAGCGCGCCGCTCAGCGCAACGCCCTCGTAGCTCAGCAGGATAGAGCAATCGCCTCCTAAGCGATAGGTCGTGGGTTCGAATCCCGCCGAGGGCACCAACTTCCCGTTTTCATTCAAGAAGTTAGCGTACTCGTCACAGAACGCTCCCTGTCCAATCTTCCTCGAACGTGACCAGAACGTGACTCGTGGTCCAAGACTTCCACCGCGCCGCGCGTATTCTCTGGTGCAAGGTGCGCGTATCGCTCCGTTACCTTGATAGTGCTGTGACCGAGCAGGTCGCGAATCTGGGCCAGCGGCACTCCCCCTTGCGCGAGCCAAGCGGCGCAGGTGTGGCGAAGATCATGCAGATGGAAGTCATCGATCCCCGCCCGGGCGCATGCGGACGCGAAGCTGTTTTTGACGTCCCCGATGCGATTTCCGTTGCGCCGGCAAAACACCCAAGGACTGGTCGGCACGTACTCATCGCAAAAGCGCTTACGACTAACCACGGCTTCATAAGCGTTCCGGTTCAGCGGCACCGAACGTCTTTTGCCTGCCTTCGTGTGGCGGGCCTCGAGGTAGATGAGTCGATGCTCCAGATCCACCCGGTCCCATTCCAACCCGAGGAGCTCCGCGCGACGCATGCCAGTGTGCAAAGCAATCCGGATCAGATCCGGCAGGTGGGGTGCGCGCGGCTCGTTGCCAGCCTCCTTGATCAAGGTCTCAGCCTGTGCCCGAGTGATCCACCGCACCCGCCCTTCCGGCTCCCGCTGCCGGCAACCTCGCGCGGGATTCGGGATGTCCCAACCCCATTCCCGCTGGGCATACCCGATGGCAGCAGAGAACATTCCAATCTCCTTGTTGATCGTGCTTGCTCCCGCACCTTGTTTGCGTCGTTTGGCGACGTAGCTACGGACTTCGGTCGAAGTGAGCGTCGTCAAGTCACATCCACTGAACTCCTCGTAGAGCTTGGCGACCGCATAACGAATAGCGCACCTCGCCTGCCGTTTCTCACGAAACGCATATTCGACGTAGGGCAGCATTAGCTCGTCGAACGTCCGGGTCGGTTGCTCGCCCCAGTGCTTGGCCCGATGAGCATCGAGCCTCCACTTGCTTAGAATCGCCTCGGCTTCGTGGCGATCGGCAGTTCCAGTACTTTGGCGAGTTCGTCGGCCGCTTGCATCCGTGTAAGAGGCCCACCAGTATGGCGAGTCCGTCCGCCGATAGAGACCGTCCTGATCCCTCGTCTTGCGCTTTCTAGGCATGTGCTTTCCTCCCGCACATCCCGCCCCGCGCTCTGCGGATTTTGCGCCTTACAATCCAGCCGGTCCACATACGAGCGCACGGAGGCCGCGCTGACGAGCAGTCGCCTACCAACACGGCGGGGCTCAATCTCCCCAGCCTCAAGCAGTCGGCGCACTGTGCGGGTGGAGATTCCGCCAAGCTGTCGGGCGGCCTCTTCGAGGGACCAGAGCAACGTGTCGGTCACAGGCGGCACTCGCATTGATCCCGCAGGCTTTCGGCGACCGTCTCCGCCTGGGGTGATAGGTGGTCAAAGAACGGAGGGCTGACGGATTGGGGGGCGGTATGCGGCATCACGTCTCCTGGTAGATGGCAACTCAACCGCCAGCCTAGCCAAAACGCAACGTCCGGGCCGCCGTGAAAGGTGTCGGGAAACAGGCGCCTTTTGAAGAGGTCGCTTGCGTAGCCCGGTCCTCGCGCAGCTTAAGCTGCCGCAACCCTGAACCAACCTCAATCGCCCCTGGCACGTGTGGACATGTTCTCGGGCGCACGCAGGCATGGCCTCGATGCCATTTGACCCGCTTTAGCGGCCAATGCGTTCAGTCGCGGCTTGGCCCAGGCAACTGTGCTTTCCTCGATTTGCCGGCCCTCTTCCGACATGCCCCGCACCCCCCGTGTTTCCACATACCTAACTAAGTGAAACACGACCTCGGTATCTACCCGCACCCAAAAGCCCCTGTGAAAGCGCATTTCGCGACTTGTTTCGGCCCGGATGCAAACAGTCTTGGGTGTTTTCGCCCGTCCGTTTTTCTTTTTCGAATTAATTAGTTAGCCACGAGTGAAACCTGCGTGTTTTCGCCCGCAGGCCCTGCCCACTCGCCGTTTTCGCCCGCACCCCGAACGCGACGGTGGGGACGCCGTGCTTTCGCCCGCACGCATACGGAGCGGCCTGTTTTCGCCCGCAGACTTTTCTCCAGGCCGATCCGTATGTTACGTAAATCCCGTGGGAGCAATGTCTTCGCCCGCAGGAAAATACCAACCCCTGTTTTCGCCCGCACCCCTCATGCCGCCTCCCGGTAGAGCACGACATTCCCAACCCACCGCGGCAAGAGCGAACTACCTCTGTGGACGCCCAAAGTCTCCGCGGGAGAAGCGGGTATTTAGCATTCGTCGTTCTGGCTTGTATACCGCCAGTGTACCTGGCGAGCACTTCCTGTCGCAGAAGGGCCAAAACAAAGCGGTTCAATGACCGCTTGTGTACCGCCAGTATACTTTCAGTGAACCAGAGGACTGGACGACCGTGATGGGCTTGGGTCTGACTGAGGGATGCCAGACAAACGCCGCCGGCAAAGTCGGTCAATGGATGCGGGTGATCGTCCAGCCTCCAAGCGCGGCGCCGCCGGAGCCGGTCCGGGCGAACCCGGTCGATTTACAGGCGGCGTGGGGAATTGTCTGGGAGGTACCCGTTAGGACGTCCCAGGTGCGCTCCACGAACTCGCCTTGGCGGTCCGGTGGCGCGATGAACTGGGTTACCGTACGACAATTGAAGCAGCGAGGTCTCATGCTCGCCCCGCGCCTCGCTCGTCAGGGCCGCTTCGCTCGCGTATGCTGACCTCGGTGTGACCGGCCTGGCGTCTCTACCCTGACCCGACTTCTCCACTCAGCGGGGCGATCTCAACGACCTGCTCATCCGCATCCAGGGCTCCGGCAATTGCGGGCCAAGCTCTATCCCCATCCACGCGAGAAGCTCTCGTCTCGTGCTGTTCCCCAAACGCACCCATAGGACGCGGGGACCGCTCGAACTGCTCGTCGCCAACGCTACGAAGGCCTCATCTTTGGTGACGATGACGGCGCAAGTACTCTCCGCGCGGGACCAGATTTCCGAATCGCTCGCCGTTTCCATGTGCAGATCGAACACGTGCTCGGCAACGAAGCCCTTGCCCGCCAGCCACCTGGCAAGAGCGGGCGGTAGTTGGGCATCGACAAGGAATCGCATCCTCAGGCGACGCGCAGCACCGGATGGTCCATCTGGCGCGCCGCATATTCGAGCGCCGCAGTGATATCCGCATCTTCAAGATAAGGATAGTCTTCCAGGATCTCGGCGCGACTCGCCCCGCCAGCGAGCATTTCGAGGATATCGGTCACGCGGATACGCATACCGCGTATGCAGGGCCGACCACCACATTGGGCGAGATCAAAGGTGATGCGCTGACTCTGACATCCATCGTTCATTTGCCTGCTCGGGATACGACTCGGATTCTAGACCTGTTTTGGGCGTGAACAACAGCGTCGCGGCGCCTCGCCCGCAGAACCTTCGCAGCCGAACACCTGGCGAAGAGTTCACGGAGAGCGACCAAGCGAACCTGTCCGACTCGCGGCCCGACGAGATCGCGCGACGAGCCGATCGCGCGGTGTGGCATACAGGCTGACGCTCCAGAGCAGAAAAAGCGCCTACAACAAAGACCTTTCTCAGCGGCGCGCCTGCCTTCAGCGGGCAACAATGACTCCAGGTTACCGCAACACCGGGAGTATCGCCGATGACCACCACGAGAGCATTCCTGAGCCGCGCCGAAGCGGCGGAATACGTGCAATCCCACGGTCTGCCGCTGGCCCGAGGCACGCTGCAGAAGTATGCCAGCACCGGCGGGGGACCCCGCTTCCACAAGTTCGGTCAGCGCTGCGTCTACCGTCGCGAGGATCTGGATGCCTGGATGGCGACCAAGCTCGGACGGCCCGTGACCACCTCCAACGCGTACGAGGCAGCCGCTGACGGTCACGACCCGGAGGGTGTTCCGGAGCTCGGATCCGATCCTCTCGATCCCGCCGCGTGACCGGATGCGGACAGATGACGTCACCGCCTGTCGAGGGGACGCTTACGGCTGACCGTTCCGTCACCCTGGCCGAGCTGACAACACAAGCCCTCGCTGCCCTGCAGGCGGCCGGGCTGGATTTCGAAATCCTGGAACTCAACGCCGGGTTCCGTCGCAAGCCAAGGCATGACCACCTGTGGTATGTGGCCGATACGGGCGTCGGCAGGAACAGACAGCCCTGGCTGATGGTCACCGCGGGCAACGCGAAGGTCACCGGAGACGTGTCCACGCCGCTTGTGGTCTACAAGAGCTGGGAGACGGTAGGGGCGACGATCGATCCGGCGGAGTCGGCGGAAAGGCAACGCCAGATCGAACAGACCGCCCGGCACCGTCGGGAAGAGGATGAGGCGCGGCGCGACACAGCGGCGCAACAGGCACTGGCTCTCTGGTCTGGTGCATCCAGGGAGATCAACGGCCATCCCTATCTCGCGGCCAAGCGCATCAAGGCGCACGGCATCCGGCGCAGCGGGGACCGGCTTTTGATTCCCGTCACGGATGCAGCCGGCACCCTCCACGGCATCCAAGCGATCGGTCCGGACGGGGTCAAGCGGTTCAACACCGGGGCCACCCTGAGCGGACACTTCCACCTGATCGGCAAGCCCAGCGGACGGCTCTACCTGTGCGAGGGCTACGCCACCGGCGCCACCATCCACGAGGCCACCGGTGCGGCCGTGGCGGTCGCCTTCCATGCGGGCAACCTCAGGGCTGCGGCCTCGGTCCTGAGAGAGGCCTACCCCGGTGCGGAGCTGGTGGTCTGCGCCGACGACGACCGGCACACCGAGGGCAACCCCGGCCTGACCCATGCGCGGGCCGCGGCAGCGGCCGTGGGTGGTCTGGTCCTGGTGCCAAGTTTCCGGCGCCCGGGTCCCGGGGATACCGACTTCAACGACCTGGCCAGGTCGGAAGGGCTGGCGGCGGTGCGGGCGCAGCTCCAGCGGCCAGAGCGGGTAGAGCGCGTCGCCACGGGCCTGTCGGTCATCGCCGCCGACCGCCTGCCCCCGGAGCCCATCGCCTGGCTGTGGGACGGCTGGCTCGCCCGCGGCAAGGTCCACCTGCTGGCCGGCGCGCCGGGCACCGGAAAGACTTCCGTTGCCCTGGCGCTCGCGGCCACCCTGACCACGGCCGGGCGCTGGCCGGACGGGAGCACGGCCGTCCACGGCTCGGTGCTGATCTGGAGCGGGGAGGACGATCCCCGCGACACCCTGGTTCCGCGGCTCATCGCCTGCGGCGCGGACCTCTCGCGGATTCACTTCGTGGGCTCGGTCACGGAGGAGGACGGCATCCGCGCCTTCGACCCGGCGCGGGACGCGGACCTGCTGCGCGACCACGCCGCGGCGATGGACCCGCCCCCGGCGCTGCTGATCGTGGACCCTATCGTCTCCGCCGTCGCTGGCGACAGCCACAGGAATGCGGAGGTACGCCGCGGCCTGCAGCCGCTGGTGGACCTGGCCACGGCCGTGCGCTGCGTGGTGCTCGGAATTTCCCACTTCACCAAGGGCACGGCTGGACGCGATCCCGTGGAGCGGGTCACCGGCTCGCTCGCTTTTGGCGCCCTGGCCCGTGTGGTCCTGGCGGCGGCCAAGGTCTCCGAGGAGGACGGCGGCGGGCGGGTGCTTGCGCGCGCCAAGAACAACCTGGGACCGGACACGGGTGGGTTCACCTATGACCTCGAGCCGCTGGAGCTGCCCAGTCATCCCGGCGTGCACACCACCCGGATCCTTTGGGGCGCGCCCCTGGAGGGCACGGCGCGGGAGCTTTTGGGCAAGGCCGAGTCGGTGGACGACCCGGACGAACGATCCGCCCTCGAGGATGCCAAGGCGTGGCTGCGCCACACCCTCAGTTTCGGCGCTTTGGATGGGAAGGAGCTTAAGCGGCTGGCCCGCATCGAGGGCATCCCGGAACGGACCCTGTACCGCGCGGCCGGTGCGCTCGGGGTGGACCGCAAGGCGCAAGGGTTCGGCAAGGCACGACTGTGGTCCATGTATGCCAAGACGCCCATGTCTGCCAACGAAAAAGTGTTGGCAGAGACTGGCAGGCATGGCGAAGACGTGCCCGTCTCTGCCAATGGATGCCAAACCCAATCCGTTGGCACACATGCGCAGTTTGGCACACATGGGGAGGGCGAAACGGCTGCTGGTCCCCTTCGGCGGGAGGGGGACAAAGAAGGATGCCAACATGAATCACTGGCCTCCTTCAGGGATGTTGGCCCCCTTCGGCGGGAGGCCGAGCCTTTCGTGGAGGAGTTCTAGGTGGACCTGCAACAGGCGCTCACCCAGATGAACGCGGCCGGCATCCTGATGCGCGCGCGCGGCGACCGGCTCTCCGTGGCGTCCCGGACACCCCTGACGGAACAACAGCGGACCTGGATCCGCGCCCACAAGGTGGAACTGCTCCGGCTCTTGGCCGACGCGGTTCCTGGCCCTGCAGCACTGAAAGGCGAAGACCGGGCTGCGGTCGAGGAGCGTGACACTGTCCGCACGCTCGATGGCGGGGCATCTAGGAAGGCAACAGCGGAACGGCCGCCATCCTCGATGTGCGTCTACCGCTACCGACTTCTCGACAAGCCCGATACCTGGTTGACGATGATCGCCCCTGACTGCGACCTGGAAGAGGCACGCCGCTCCCTGGCGCTTCGCTTCGGCGAAAGGTTGACTGCCGTTGTGGAGCATTTGCGCGGGTGTTGATGGCAACCCGTGGAGGAGTCCCAGATTCGGCCGCAAGTCATTTCGCACATTTCGTCTATGCGATCGTCTAACCGATCGAGTGTACTCCGCGTTTCTTGGGAATGACGTGTTGAGAGATCCTGGTAGCGGGCCCGGTTGGTGCCAACGGCGGAGTACCCTGACGTCGCCGGCGGCTTTGTTCAGAGAGCAGGCCTTCGCACGTCAGGTCTCGACGATCCGGTCTATCCGACCTCAGCGCTCACTCACTGCGTCGTTCTTTGGCGAACGGAATGTCCGTCAGCGGCCACTCTATTGATCGTGCCCGATTGCCTCTGTACGGGCGACGGCTCATCTGCCTAGCTCCCAACAAGGATTCATAACTTTCAAGAAGCGGACAGCGTCGCTCTGTGTCGAGCTCCAAGCCAACCGCAGGCGACACAGGCACGCGGCGCGAAGACCCCTTCACTGCCGGCAGAAACAAACGGTGGAAGAAAACACACTTGTGGTACCACGGTCGTCCGTTGGACCGGGGTCGGGTCGACAAACCCAAGTCCTCGACAGGACACAGCGATTGTTAGGACAGGAAATGCTCGCGCAAGACTGCGTTCCCCAGGCACGAGCTTCAGCACAGGCTCCCACTCGAGGCCAAAGAGAAAGGGACTGTGCCACTGGGAGATCGCAACCAGCGTCGCTCTGATTTCACTTACCCGGTGCAGTCGCGAGAGCACGCTCTCTTCCTAGATGCGCCCTGCCCGGCCTCTTTCCTTTCCGAGCGCAGCACGAGGCGGCGGAGCCTAATTGCCCGCCGCCGCATTGTACTTGCTCTCGGTCAGCAGCTTGTAGGCGACGTAGTACTTGTAGATGTTGCGCACGTAGACCACCGGCTCGCGGCTGACTACCTTGGCGGCGGCAATCTCGACGTTGTCGAGCCAGACGTTGGGATTGAGGCCGAGCTTCGTCGCCCGCTTGCGCGCCTTGGTGATATTCCCGGGTCCGGCGTTGTACGCCGCGAAGCTGAACAGGGTCTGGTCGAGGGTTGAAAGGGCTGGATCGCTGTAATAGCGATCGCGCAGGAAGCGCAGGTATTTCACGCCGGCATGAATATTGGGCTCCTGCAGATGGACGTCCGGGATGCCCACATTCGGATCCCGCGCCGTCGTGGGCATGAGCTGCATAACGCCGATCGCCCCGACGCGGCTGCGCTTGCTCTGGTCGAGGCGGGACTCCTGGTAGCCCTGGGCCGCGATCATGAGCCAGTCGAAGTCGTATTTCCCCGCGTAGGTCTTGATCAGCCCGGCGATCTCCTCGAATCGCCCGCGGTCCTCGGCGGCGAGGGCGTTCTTCACCCAGTCGGCGCTCTTCAAGTACTTGGCAAGCAGGACGTTGCCAAGGGTGGTCCCCTTGCGCGCCTGGGCGACGTAGGCGTTGACCAGCGCCTTGAGCTTGGGGCTGTCCTTGCGCATGGCCCAGGCGATGTGCTGGTCGGACGAAAGCACCAAGTCGTCGCGGACGCGGATGTTCTCGAACACCTGAGCATAGAGCTTGGCCATCGGCTCATCGGCTATGGTGGCGGGGATGATCCCGCTTCCAACCATCTCGAGCAGGTCGTCATCGGTGAGGTTCTCGTCCGCCTCCGCGATTGGGAACGGTGTCTTGCCGGCCGCGACACGTTGGTCGTTTAGGGCGCTGAGATGCTCATAGAAGCTGGTGGATGGGCGCAGGTACACCTTGGATGCGAGCATGTCCTCCGCCGTCTCGACCTCGGGCGCTGCTGGGCCGGTGACCAGCACCTCACGGACTTGCGTGTGGAATGGGTCGCTGAAGTCCACCAGCGCGCGGCGCCCCTCTGTGACCGTGATGGTGCCAGCGGCGAGATCCGCGAGCCCCTCCGTCAACATCGGCAACAGCCGGGCGCGGTTGGTGGGCAGGATCACGAAGGTGAGGTTAGCGGCCTCCTTGCCGAGCTGCTTCTTGGCCGCCTGCTCGAAGGCCATGACGTTGTCATAGGTCAGGCCCCTCTGCTCCGGCCCATCGTTGAAATAGGTCATGAGGCCGTATGGGATGGCAACGCGCAGCATGCCCCGCTTGAGGATGCCGTCCAGATCCCCGGTCCAGGGCGTGAGAGCCTGGTCCAGTATGGGGTCATCCGGCCCCTCGGCGGGCACTTCCTCGGACCCCGCTTCCTGCGCCAAAATCAGCGGTGAGAGAACGACGGAGACAAACAGCCACACCCAACAAGACGAACAGGCGTACGTGTGCGAGCGCGACATGGATTTCACCTCCAGAGGCGAATGACTACGGACCGGCCTGACAAAGATAGGACGCTTGAATCAGAACCGTATCGAGAGACCCACCGCGAGATTGTCCGTATCCGATCCGACCTTGGTCTGGGCGCGGTTGGCGACATAGGCGATCTGGGCGCTTGTCTGCCGGCTGATCGTCACGCCGGTAGAGATGCCATAGAGCAGGTCCTCCCGGTAATCGTCCTTCGCCACGCCATCGACCTGAGATTTCCCGCCCCAATCGTAGGCAGCCCCCGCCGATACCCACCAACCCCGGGGGTCGGCGTACACGGTGTGGGCTTGGAGCAGCAGAACGGGATCCTGCGCCCGGGTGTGGTCGACGAGGAAGTCGTCGTTGTCGGTGAAGAAGGAAACCGATCCGGTCAGCTCATAAGACCAGGGACCGCGGGTATGGACCACGCCCAGCTGAGGCTGAACGGCAAAGCGGTTCTGTCCCAGGTTGAGCAGCTTGTCCTTTTGGTACTCTCCGAGCGGGAGGGTCACCGCCAAGGCCGCCCCGACGACGGTGTTGATCGGATGGGCGGCGTGGTAGACACCGAAAGCCTTCCCTCTGAGAGCAGGCGAACCGAGCAGGTTGACCGATAGCCGAAGACGCGGGTCCGCCAGTCCGCGTCGGTCCACCGTGCGCGGTTCCCCATCCAGCAGACCCTCCCAGCGGGCATGCTGATGGGGCAGTCGCAGATCGAAACGGGCGGTCTTTCCAAGCAAAGAGAAGGCATGAACGACCGACACCAGGGTGGTCGTGGCCTCCACAGTGGCATCCTCGACCTTGAGCACGGGGTCGAAAGCGACGTCTCCCTCGCTGCGAACCGCACCGGCACCGACCACCGTCGTGCCTACGGGCAGGGGCGTCCAACGGCGCGGCTCGATGTCCTCAGCCGCGAGGGGACCGGCGAGCAGGAGCAGCGAGAGCGCGGCGAACTTGCGACGGGTGCTCATGATAGCG